>DASPGV010000053.1:0-21034 GCA_035620415.1 Nitrososphaera sp. | reverse complement strand
AGACCTGCATTGATGGCGACTACTGCGATGATTATCTCGGCGGCGTTGCCAAACGTGACATTCAAAAGCGACCCGACGGTGGCGCCATAGTGGGTGGCAAGGTGCTCGGTAGAATCGCCGATCAGCTTTGCCAGAGGAATGAGGGCTATTGCAGCCACTACGAATATGACGATGTGGTCTACATGCGCGAATTCCAGCGCAACGGCGATAGGTGTGAATATTAATAGGAAATAGATCGCCGAGGATTTTGATAGCATGATCGACTTGAGCAAATGTTACTTTTCATGATCCATATCCCAGCATACTTTAATTGTTTTTTAGACAAGTTGCAGGGCAGTGTTTTCCTGGTGATAAAAGGTGCGGGGGGTGGGATTTGAACCCACGAATCCCTAAGGAACAGGGTTGTAGGAACCAGTCCGGCTCATTCTAAGCTTCGCACTCTTTCAGAAAGAGACCTGCGCCGTTGACCGGGCTTGGCAACCCCCGCCCCAAGTTGCAAGAGCCGGCAGCCAAATTTATCTATTTATAGTCTTACGATGTTTGAAGACCACATGCAAACGGCCAGGCCGCGGCTCTTTGGCACGAATGGAGTGCGCGGAGTTTACGGGGAGGAACTCACCAGCGATCTGGTGATCGACCTCTGCTACGCACTCGGCATGTACTTTGGCAAGGGCCCCATAGTCGTCGGGTACGACGGGCGCAAGTCAAGCCCCGCCCTGTCAAGGCTTGTAAGGGCAACCCTCAACTCTGCCGGGCTCGACACCGCAAACGCCGGGCTCCTCCCCACTCCTTGCCTGCAGTATGCGGCAAAGCGCCTCGGATATAACGGTGGCATCATGATAACGGCGTCCCACAACCCGCCCCAGTACAACGGGATCAAGCCCACCGCGCCGGACGGAGTCGAGATTTCGCGCGAGGATGAGTTGAGGGTCGAGGACATCTACTATTCAAAGAGGTTTGCAAAGATAGACGGCACCGGCCGCGACCATGTCGACGAAAACATCATTGGCAGGTACGTCGACGCGGTGCTCGCGCTAGTCGACTCTGACAGGATAAGGCAGAAAAAGTTCACGGTGGCGATGGACACGGGCAACGGCGCGCAGGCCATAGTCGCGCCGGTCTTGGCAAAAAGGCTGGGCTGCAGGGTGATCGTGATAAACGGCAACATCGACGGCGAGTTCCCGGCGCGCGGCTCGGAACCTACGCCTGACAACACGGGCGTTCTTGCAGAAACCGTCAGGTCCGCCAAGGCAGACTTTGGTGTCGCGTACGACGGCGACGGTGACAGGAGCATCTTCTGCGACGACTATGGCGCGGTATACATGGGCGACAAGACCGGCGCGCTATTGGTCAAGCACCTGCTGGCAGGCAGACACAGGGGATCCGAGGTTGTCTGCCCGGTCAACACGTCGATGGTCCTTGCAAAGGTGGCGGAGCAGGCCGGATCGAAAATAGCCTACACAAAGGTGGGAAGCGTCGAAGTTTCGCGCGAAATGGTAAGACGCAGGTGCCCGCTCGGGCTCGAAGAAAACGGCGGGTTCATGTACGGCGCGCTGAACGAAGTAAGGGACGGGGCTATGGCGACCGCGCTCGTGCTTGACATGCTCGCAGCGTCCGACATGTCGTTTTCGCAACACATTGCAGAACTGCCGCGGACTTATCAGCACAAGAGTAAGTTTGCGTGCCCTTCAAGAAAAGTCGTCGACAGAGTGATCCAGGCGTGCAAGGATCACGGGAGCCCGAAGAAGGTCGAGACTCTGGACGGCGCCAAGATATGGATCGACGAGGATACCTGGCTCATGGTGAGGCCGAGCGGGACAGAGCCGCTCATCAGGATGTATGCCGAGTCGACCGATAGGTCGCTCCTTGACTCCAAGGTCGACGAGTACCGCAGGCTGGTCCAGTCCAAGATAGGCTAACGTTTTTAATACGCTTACTATCCTACAGAAGAAAGATGATCCCAATGGGTGATACCAACAATGAGTAAGCCATATTACGTCAAGATGGAAGTTTCTAAGGATCTGGTAAATGCAGTTTATGAAGCGGTGCGCGTCGCAAAGCAGAGCGGTAAGGTACGCAAGGGCACGAACGAGACCACCAAGGCGATCGAGCGCGGCATTTCAAAGCTTGTGGTGATTGCCGAGGACGTCGAGCCGCCAGAGGTTGTGGCACACCTGCCTATCCTCTGCGAGGAGAGGAACGCGCCGTTCATCTTTGTCCCGAGCAAGCAGCAGCTGGGCATGTCGCTTGGAATCGACGTCGGCTCTGCTGCAGCGACCATAATAGACGCGGGAGAGGCGCAGCACATTGTCGAGCAGGTCGTCAGCTCCATCGCCAACCTGAAGGGCGCGGCAAAGAAAGAGTAGACGGTGGCTGACATATGAGCAAGGCAGCTGAAGAAAAGGTAGTCCCCGCCGAAGTCATTCAGATTGTAGGCAGGACGGGGATCGCCGGCGAAGTCATCCAGGTCCGCGTTAAAGTCCTCGAAGGAAAGGATAGGGGCCGCATTTTAACAAGGAACGTCAAGGGCTCAGTCAGGATGAACGACATCCTGATGCTGAGGGAGACCGAGCGTGAGGCCCGCAAGATAAGGTGATTGCATGAGCAAGGCAGCGACATCGTTACGCAACTGCTCCTTCTGCGGCAGACACATCACCACCGGCCACGGACAGATGTTAGTAAGGAACGACGGTCAGATCCAGTGGACCTGCTCGAGCAAGTGCAAGAAGAACCTGCGTGTTCTTAGGCGCGACCCGAGGAAGCTAAAGTGGACAGAGCGCTACGCAAAGGGCGGGATTCGCACCAAAAAGTAGATGAAAAATGGCGGCCGAGCAGACGCTGATTGTTGTCAAGCCCGACGGGTTCCGGCGCCAGATGACGGGCAGGATTCTAGCAAGGTTTGAAGAAAAGGGCTTCCAAATAAAGAACCTAAAGTCATACAACTTTACGAAGGAAAAGGCGCAAGAGTTCTACTCCGTTCACAAGGACAAGCCCTTCTTTGGAGAGCTGGTGTCGTTCATTTGCTCCGGCACCGTAGTCGCGTGCATACTCGAGGGCAACAACGCGGTCAACACCGTGAGGCTCATGATAGGCGCGACAAAGTCGTTTGAGGCGGCCCCGGGCACGATAAGGGGAGACTTTGGCCTCGGCTTTACCGACAACATTATCCACGCCTCGGACTCGCATGAAAGCTTCATAAACGAGTCGCGAGTCATTTTCGGTTGACGCGTGGAACTCAGACAGCCGGTAGTAGTAGTTCTAGGTCATGTAGACTCGGGCAAGACTTCCCTACTGGACAAGGTCCGCGGGACCGCCGTCCAGGCCCGCGAAGTCGGCGGAATCACGCAGCACATCGGCGCCAGCTTTTTTCCGGTTGAAACCGTCAAGGATATGACCGGCCCGCTTTATGCAAAGCTTGCAAGGGCGGAAACGCCGGTGCCGGGGCTGCTTGTGATCGATACGCCTGGGCACGAAGTCTTTGCCAACCTGCGCGCACGCGGCGGATCTGCAGCTGACATTGCAATAGTCGTCGTTGACGTGAACAAGGGCTTTGAAGCTCAGACGATTGAAAGCATCGACATTTTGAAAAAGCGCAAGGTGCCCTTTGTAATCGCGCTCAACAAAGTCGACATGGTGTCCGGCTGGCGCGGCCAGGGCAGGTTCATTTCCGAGGACGTGAAAAAACAAGATATAGGCGTCCAGACTCTGCTTGACGAAAAGGTTTACACGGTTGTAGGCACGCTCTCGAGACTCGGGTTCCCGTCCGAGGCTTTCTGGCGCGTCAAGGATTTCACAAAGGAAGTGGCAATAGTGCCCGTAAGCGCAAGGTCGGGCGTCGGGATACCGGAGCTCTTGGCCGTGCTCGTGGGGCTTTCGCAGCAGTTCATGGTGAAAAAGCTCGAGCGCCACGAAGGGCCTGCCAAGGGCATAGTGTTGGAATTCAGCGAAGAGGTGGGGCTCGGGCCGTCTGCAAACATCATACTGCTTGACGGCACGCTACATCATGGCGACACAGTGGTTGTGGGCAAGCGCGACGGCGCGGTGGCAACCAAGATAAAGGCGCTCCTGCTTCCAAAGCCGCTTGACGAAATGCGCGACCCCCGCGACAAGTTCAAGCCTGTCACCGAAGTAATAGCCGCGGCTGGACTAAAGATAACGTCACCCGAGCTCGAAGGCGTGCTGGCTGGGAGCCCGCTCTATGTCTACGACCAGAAAAAGGGTGAGGACGAGCTTGCGCACCTGAAGTCGCTTGTAGAGTCGGAGATCAAGACCGCGATTGTGAGCAACACAGAGACTTCCGGAGTCGTGTTGAAGTGCGACACGATAGGCTCGCTTGAGGCGATAACCGACCTCTTGAAAAAGGCAGAGGTCCCGATAAGGATGGCCGACATTGGCAACATCACGAGGAGGGACGTCGTGGAGGCGGCCGCGGTGAAGGAGAACGACCGGTACCACGGTGTCGTTCTCGGGTTTAGCGTGAAGGTTCTTGATGATGCGCAGAGCGAGGCGCAGAACAGGGAGGTCAAGATCTTTAACGAACAGATAATCTACAACCTTGTCCGCAGCTACACAGACTGGGTCGCGTACCAGCGCGAGCATGAGGAGTCGATCCTTTTCAACGAGCTGCCCCCGATATGCAAGTTCCAGTTCATGAAGGGCTTTGTCTTTCGGCGCAACGACCCCGCGGTCTTTGGGGCCGAGATCCAAGTGGGCAAACTGAAGCAAAAAGTACAGGTCATCAACGAGGAGGGCAGGAAGGTGGGCACCGTGCACCAGATACAGGACAGCGGCAAGGCGATCGAGGAGGCAACAGTCGGAATGCAGATAGCCGTATCGATAAAAGAGCCGACCATAGGCCGGCAGATAAACGAGGGCGACGTATTTTACACCGACGTCAACAGCAGGCAGGCGAAGCAACTGCTGGAAAGGTTCAACCACCGGCTGAACGAGCAGGAAAAGAAGATCCTAGACATGCTCGTTGCTATGAAAAGAAAGAGCGACCCGACGTTCGGGTACCTGTGATCACTGGTATTTTTGAAGCAGACCTTCTAGGCCCTTTTCGCCGACCGCGCCGACTGCCCTGTCCACGGCTTTGCCGTTCATGAACATAATGAACGTCGGGATGGCGTAGACGTCGTAGCGCATCGCGACTCCCTGGTTGTCGTCCACGTTCAGCCTCCCGAACGATACCTTGCCGCCGTACTTTTTGGCCAGCTTATCAAATATCGGAAGCATGAATTGGCACGGGCCGCACCATGTCGCCCAGAAATCCACCAAGACCGGCTTGCTACCTCCTACCACTTCGTCAAAGTTCTTTTCGCCAAGCTCTATCAGGTTGTTGCTGGCGGCGTGCATGCTTGCCGTTTTCTTGTCCTCGCTCACACTGTAAAAATGATTCATTTACTATTTAAGATTTATTGGTGGTCAGGCCCGGCGACTTGAATATACGAACCAAGCCACGCTTGCAATCCCGCCCCCGACGGCAAGGCCTACAATGATTGCAGCGATTATCTGGAGCGCGTTATTGGCGACCACTATCGGCATGACCACGGTTGCTTCGTTGCCCGCAATGTCTGTGGCGACAAGCTTTAGGTCGTAATTTCCATCCGGGATCTCGGTCGTATCCAGCATGTATTCTGACATGCCGGTAACGTTCATGGTCTTCCTGTCGCCTACATGCAGGAACATGCTATGGATGTTTGGATCGCCGGCTCCAAGCACCACCATCGCCAGTCCCCTGAGGTCCTGGGGGTTTGTGTTGGAAAATGACAGCGATGGAGTTGGCTTTGTTGTGTCAACTGTGATCTCAATTTCGCGCACGGCATAGTTGCCGGCCGCGTCCCTTCCTTCAATAGACCACCGCTGCGACCCTTCAAGCCGGGTTACAGGGTCGATCATGATCGAAGACGACAGGCTCGGCACGACGACCTTTCCAGGATTACCCGCGAACTGAAAGACCACGCCGTTGGGATCCACCACTCCGTTCTTGTCGGTGATGTTAGACAAGAGCTCAGATGTTTTGGAGATTCCTACCTTGCTGCCAATCACTTTCTGCGAGTTGCCGCTCGGATCTTTCACGAACACATCAATGAAAGGCGCCGTGTTGTCAACCTCAAACGCGGACTCGAACGATGCGGCGTGGCCCACAATGTCTGACGTGTCTATACGGAGTGTGTGCGTTCCTTCCGCAAGGGCGCTCGTGTCGATCATTATGTCAAAGCCTCCGTTGGTGATTTCAGGTATGAAGGATTGTCCGTCTATGAAGTACTTTAGTCCAGCAGGGTTATCCTCGGTGATCGCGACGGGTATGGCGTGCCTCTTGCTTTCGCCGATGTACTTTGGTAGGTCGATCGCTATCACCGGTGCCGCGCTGTCAGGCAGTATAGTGGAGAACTTTGCCTCAATGTGCACCGGCTCGTACTGGCTGTTTCCGTGGAACACCGTGTTGTGCAGGAGGATCGAGTAGATGCCGGTGCCGTTCACGGGAACGTGCAGGATCGTCGCATTCTCGCCGGCGTTCTGGCTAAAGTAGAACGCGCCTCCCTCGCTGAAAGAGGTGGTGCCCAGCCAGTCGTTGCTTGGCCACCCCGCAAACGTCTCAAACACGCCCGAAGGCACTGTAGAAGCCACCATCCGGCCGTCTGGCCCATAGGCCATCGCATTTATGCTGGTCGAGTTGTGCGGCCATGATATCTTGAGCGTCATCGAAGTCACGGTGTTGTCCTTTACCGTGAAATAGTATGATCGCCAGTCCCCGGCCGAATACCTAGAAGTCATGTCGAAAAGCCCGCCCACGTAGCCGTTCGGCCTGAGCCCGAGATCCTGCTCAGCTGCCTGGTCGTCGGGCACAGCTACCACTGGCACATCCTTTGGAACCGGCTTTGTCGTGACGATGTAGCTCACCGGCATAACGATGGTGTGAAGTGAGCCGTCCGAAGGTCTTACCAGTATCGAGCCATAGTATATGCCTGGCAGAGCATCTTCGTCGACGTCGATCCTTGCGGTGACAACTTCATTGCTCTTCGAGCCGAGCGTAATCGAGACGCTGCTGTCGCCGGCGCCTTCAAGCGTGATCGCTGGGTTCGGCTGCCTTTCGTAAAACTCAATTGTCAGCGTGTAGTTGAGAGCAGTCGAGTTTATCTGCCTGTCGCCCCGCCAAAATGAAAACACGGTTGGGACAGGGTAGATGCCTATCAGTGGTGTGTCCTTGAATTTTTCAGCCGGGTCCGATATTCTGAGCTCCTGCACAGTGCCCCACGAGCCGCCCCTGTTTATCATCTCGGTCTCTGTGTACGACACCTTGCCGTCGCTGTCGCTGTCCTGCCAGTCGTAGGCGTAGAGCGACGCTATTCGCAAGTGGTCCGCGTACACTTCTGAGCTGTTCATGAAGGTCTCGAATGGGAAAGTGGCCCGCGCCACCATCAGGTCCGCGTTGCCAGGTACGCCGCCCAGCTCGTTGATTTCGTAGTAGTTCGGATTGTAGCCAAACTCGTCCGAGTCGTGCACGGGGTCCTTTTCAAACGGGCGCGTGGAATTGTGTATCTCGTACCTGGCTACCAGCTTTTCTATGGCTGTGGTGACCCCCACTTCAACGTCACTTGACGAGGGATTCTCGATCACTATTTCTGTGGACTCTGAGCCGCCCTGCTCGATGTAGCCGGCGAACCAGCGGCCATCTCGGAATTCGACGTCTAGCCTCTTTTCTATATCACGGCCGCCATCAATTATCCCAAGCACATCGTTGTACGAGTAGATCGCGCCTGACATCGCCGACAGCACGTTTGACACTGTGTCTTCGTTGTACGCCGCAAACCTGCCTCGTTTGCCCTCTGCAAGCTCGACTGCGGCCAGCGCGTCCACCCTGCCGGAGCCCTGCACGAACGGGTCGTTCTTCAGGTCCACAGCCGACGACATCAGTATAGTCTTGACTGCAAACGGGTCGACGTTTCTGTCCTGCGAGCGCAGGTCTTCGATCACAAGGGCCGCAGCGCCGGCCACCATCGGGGCGGCCATACTGGTTCCGCCAAAGAGCCAAAATGCTTCGTCATTGTTAGAGTCATCTGCTGTCGTGCCAAGGTTCTTCAGGTTGACGATCGCGGGTGTGAACGCGTACGACCCAATTGCCATCAGCTCCGGCTTGGGGTCGCCAAACAGACCCGGCCCTCTGCTTGAAAAGTCAGCCACGTCGTCGAAATATGTCACTGCGTTGCCAAAGCGCGTGACGTTTTGGAAGCCGTTGTAGCCCACGTGCACGTTGTTGGTGGTGGCCCCGACCGAGATCGAAAGCGGAGAAGAGTTGGGTGTGCCCACGCTGCCATAGCCGAGGCCGTTGTTGCCAAGGCTGTTAACAAACAGCGTGCCGGGATAGTCTTTGTCGAGCAGACCGGGCACCGCAAGGAGCGATGAGAGCACCGATAGAATGTCGTACCCCGGCCCGTACTGCAGGAGCGGGAAAGACGCCACGCCCCAGCTGTTGCTGATGATGTCGGCCTTGTGATCGCCTGTGTAGCTCCACTTGCCGTCCTCGAGATCAAAGCCCGAGGCGTAGAGCCAGGCGTAGAGCGAGTCGCCGGCCCACAGCGCCTTGACCGGCATTATCTTTGCGCCCGGTGCGATGCCGGCAAGCCCGTACTTTGTGCCGTTTCCGTAAACGTCGTACTGCTGCTCGCCCTTTGAAGCCACAGTGGCGGCTGTGCCCGTGCCGTGCCCGGCCAAGTCGTACATCACCCCAAAATAGTTGCCTTCTGGGTCGAGCGGCTCTAGCAGGTCCGCAACCACGACCCCACCGTATCCGGTCCCTTCTCCGAGCGCAGGCTTGGTCTTGTTGGTCGCAACCTGCCACAGGTCCACCACCCGCGCGCCGGCAGTCCCGGCGGTAAAGTCGGCAAACCCATCGTCATTGTAGTCGAAAGTGAGGAATTCGTTTCCGTCCCCGAGCTTGATCGGGACGTCGTCCGTAAAGTCAAACGAGGGCTCGATAAATAGGTGCTCGATTTCGCTCTGCCTCGTCACGAGACGGGCCAGCTCGTTTTGCGTGTAGAAATACCAGCCCGAATACATGTCCGGTATTATCGTGTCGTAGATACCCGGCTCCTCACTGTCGACAACCAGCACGGGCACCAGGCCGAACGTTATAGTGCCGAACTGCTGCTGTGTCTGGTATATCACGCCAAAGTGGTAGATGCCGCTTGCAGAGCGGATGTAGTCGTTGGGGCGGTGTCCTATTATCCAGTCGACCCTCGCAGTCGCGTTCACGACGGGGGGGCCGAATATCGGGTATAGCGAGTTGTACGTTGGGATGTCGCCGAACGACGTGTTGAGAAAGACGGTGCCGGTCTCGTTCACATAGACCCATGAAGTATAGTTCTCAGGCGGGTTGTCTGCGGTAAAGCCTCCGTCCACGACCCTGCCAGCCCCGTCGAACTTGGCAACATAAGTCGCCCTTGTGAGCACAATTCCCTGCCCGTCAGCGTCCAACATCATTGGTACGCCGTTTTCGTCCCTTGCCAAAGCGTGCATCATGTCCGGGTTCGCAAAGTCGGTACCCGTGTCCACAATGGCAACCACCACGCCGTCGCCGGTGATGTCGTATTCTTCGGCTACCCTGTCCGACCCTATTATCGAAGATCCGGAGAGCCTGCCGGGGCTCGCCACCAGGGCTTCGCTGCCAAAGTCGAACTGGAGCGGCTGGTCTGGAGCGTACGAAAAGCCGAGGCCGGATGGCAGCGGCGACTGCGACACCGCCACTCCGAGGAGCGGCTGGCCGTTCTGCATCGAGCCGCCAAGGCCGGCTACCCGCGCGCTGCTTCCAAGAGCCGCCACGTTGCCCGAGCCGTAGACGAGCGTCCTGCCATAGTCGCCGTTGTACTGAAGCTGACCAAGGTCGATAAAGTCAAAGTCAGTCTTCATATTTTTGTCAATGGGCGGGCCATTTACGGTCATCATGTCGGCCCCTCCCGGGTAGGTCATCGAACTGCCTGAGAAAGATGTGAGGTTGCCGGACTCTTTTGGCATGAGTGAATAGGCCGGCACCAAGAGTGCCGA
The DNA here is from genome assembly GCA_035620415.1 of Nitrososphaera sp. Taxonomy (GTDB): domain Archaea; phylum Thermoproteota; class Nitrososphaeria; order Nitrososphaerales; family Nitrososphaeraceae; genus Nitrososphaera. Next base: position 10,990 of record DASPGV010000053.1, on the reverse strand, counting down.
TGCGGTTATCAGGAACAGTAGGGCAAGGCAAAAAACGCTGCGAAGCATCTAATATGCTATTCCTATAGTGGATTATTCAGAGTTATTATGATTTCTATGTTAAAAAATTGAATAGAGGTTCCTGTTACTTCAGGAGGTCGTCGTACTTGCCTGCTGCAATGTCCGCAAAGACCTCCTTTGCGGGCTTGCCCTCCACCTTGACACCCAAGCTAACGCACGAGCCAATGACCTCCTTGACGGCTCCCCTTACGTCAAAGGCGTACGAGCCTTCGATCTTCATCTTGGCTATCTTTACGGCGCTTGCCATCGTCAGGTCGCCGGCATAGTTGGTACCTGCCGTCCCCGAGCCCTTTGGTATCCCGGCTTCCTTGCACACTAGGGCTGCAGTCGGTGGGATGCCCACTTCGACCGTGAATTTCTTGGTTTCAGCATCGACCTCGACCTTGACGGGCACCTTCATTCCGGGAAAGTCCTTGGTCTTTTCATTAATGGTATTTACAACCTGCAACACGTTTACCCCCATCGGGCCCAGCGCCGGACCCAGAGGCGGGCCTGCATTTGCTTCGCCGCCGCTCACCAGCGCGGAAATAGATTTCTTGTCTCCCATGACAGCCAACCAGTGGATTTAGCCAAATTATAATTCTTGCTCTTGTACCGCCTCTTATCGGGCTTGACATGTTTTTAAACCCGTGGCGTGTGTAAATGCAGAGATGTCCGATCAGCAGCCCAACGAAGGGGTTGGGTCCTTGTTCTTCGAGCTTGCCGGCGACCTCCGCCTCTCCATGCTGACCAGGCTGAACCACAAGAGCTACCGGCTGTCGCAGCTTTCATCCGAGCTTGACGCCACTATGCAGGAGGCCCACCGTAACATGACGCGCCTTATCGACTCGGGGCTCGTCGCAAAGGACAAGGAGGGCGAGCTGGTGCTGACCGCGTACGGCAGGATGGTCGTCACTATGATCCCGAGCTACGACTTTTTGTATCGCAACAGGGATTTTTTCCTAGACCACAGTCTAGGCGACCTGCCACCGAAATTCATCCAGAGGATGGGCGCGCTGCAAAAATGCGAGATGGTCCACGGGGTGATGGCTATTCTCCAGCGCTGGAAGAACCTCTACTCCGAGTCTGAGAAATACATCAGGGAGATAATGGCGCAGGTGCCGCTCGACTTGATAGAGACCGTCGCCGGCAGGGTCGAGCACGGCGTGAAATTTTCATACATATTTGCCAGCAACGCGGTCGTGCCAAAGGGCAGGACGCAACTGTTGCAGAAGGTCGGCTGGCGCAACTTTATCAGCAAGGGCCTTGTCGAGCGCAGGATGCTCCCGGACGTCAGGGTGATGACGATCTTTAACGAACGGCAGGGGTGCGTGCTGTTTCCAAACTTGAAGGGCGAGCCGGATCTCAACGTGATGTTTTATGGCGAGGACGGCGAGCTCCTTGAATGGTGCGCCGACCTGTTCAACTACCAGTGGGAAAAGGCCGGGCCGTTTGACGAAGGTAAGCTAAAGCACGAAGTGTAGATCACGTTTTTATACATCAGACTTCATTCAATTCTATGCCAAAAGCTTTCGTTCTCATGAATGCCGAACTTGGAAGCGAGGATACTCTTGTCAACGACCTTAAGAAGCTTGAAAGCGTCAAAGAAGTCTATCAGGTTTACGGCGTCTACGACATTGTAGCTCAGGTGGAGGCCGACACGATGGAAAAAGTGAAGGAGACCATAACCTGGAAGCTACGAAAGCTGAACGGCGTCAAGTCCACCCTGACAATGATCGTGATGGAATAGTCAGGCTGTAACTTTTACGACCACTTGCAGGAAGTACTTGCTCACAAGCGCGAACGACGCGCCCAAGAACGCTATGGCAAGCACAAACGTTATCCCGTAGCCTAGCGTCGCCGCGACCTCCCCTGCCGCTATCGACCCTATCAGGAGGCCGGCGCCCGTTATCGCGCTGTTGACCCCGAGCACGCTTCCGGCCCTGCCGTTTGGAATGATCTTGAAAAGCGACGAGGTGGTGGTTGTGCTCCATATGCTAAAGCCGACGTCGACTGCCACGAACGCGACAAGCGTCATCACGAGTATGGATGCCGGGTTGCTGACAAGGAGGAACGCCGCCGCGACCGCCAGCACGATGCCAAACATTCTAGGGATGTATGAGAGCCGGCCCATTGCCTCCTCCCCGCCCTTTGCCACCAACCGGTGGTTGAAGGGAAGGAAGACTACTTTGGACGTGTGCAGGATCGTGTATGCGAGAAACACCCCCGAGTCCGTTATGCCGCTGTCCTTCAGAAACGGCGTGTACGGCGTGAACAGCATGTTGCCCGACAGGAAGTAAAGCCCGGCGCCGGCAAAGAACAGGAACTCTTTTCTTGACATGCTTGAGCGTAGCTTTGAAAGCGAAAAGTCGGAGACCGGCTTTAGGAACATGATTGGCACCTGCTTAAGCCGGTCCACAAGGGCCGCCCGCGACATCGCTATCGCCCTGCGCTCCAGGGTTACCGGCGGGTCCTTGACGAACTTTATCGTCAGCACAAGCGAAGAAACGGCGATCGCGGAGCATATCACCGCGTACGACCGCGCGTCGTAATGCATTAGCCAGAAGTAGCCGGCAACCATCGCTATGACGAGGCCTGCGGCGCTGATAAGAGACGTCCAGCTGAACGTCTTAAGCCAGTCCTCCTTGCTCGACTTTTCCATGACGAGCAGGTTTGTAGCCGGCGCCGGACCTACAGAAAAGAACCCGATCAGCGCCGACAGGACCATCAGGGTAGGGATGCTCGAGACAAAGTACATCGAAGCGCATGTTATGGCAATGGCAGCCGAGCAGACTGCGATTATGGTCCTGCGCCACTGCATCGCATCTATCAGCTTGCCCCAAAAAACAGCCCCGAGAGTCACCGCGAGGTTTGAAAGGAAAAGGGCGATCGCCACCTCCCTGACCTGCCCGCCCAGCGCCAGCATGTAGATTGGGATTATCGTGGAAAGGCCGGCAGAGCTCGAGTTCATTGGCACAAGGTACCATGCCCACCTGCGGCCGGTCAGCACAAGAGAAGAAGTTTGCAAGTACGAATCTACTTCAACAGTTTTTCGCGAAATTCATTTATAAAATTCGTATGGTATAATATTATGTTGCAAGTCTACACTATTGGCGAGATCGCAACTTTAATCAATCCGTCATACTATGACATGCACTGTTGGGCCTGTTTGGCAAAAAAGCTGAGGAGCAGAAGGTGTGGAAGTGTCCCCACTGCAACATGACCTTTGATGAAAAGGAAAGAATGAAGCGGCATGTCAGAAAGGCACATGGGGAAAAGGACAGCGGCGACATGCCAAACGTGAACCCCTTTGGCTTCAAGTAGCGCAAAGACTTATTTTCTGTCAGTACAACCTACAATTGGACCGGGCAAGTATGTTTCCAATCCACGACGACACAGAGCGCGTACATGGAAGGCCGTACCTGAACTACGGCATGATTGCGATAAACGCCGCGGTGTTCTTTTGGCAGGTCAGCATTGACCCATCATGCTTGCTTGGATGCCAAGACGAGCAGCTCTTTCTCAACTATGGATCCATTCCGCAGGTGATCTTTGACGAGCCGGCTAGAGGAGCCCCGACCATTATCACGTCGATGTTTATGCACGGCGGAGGCGCCCACATTCTCGGCAACATGGTCTTCCTGTTTGTCTTTGGCGACAACATCGAGGACAAGTTCGGCAGGATAAAGTACATCCTCCTGTACCTCGGCTGGGGAGCCGCCGCGGCCCTCGCCCACAGTGCTTTTGCCGTTTCGACCGGCGACGCAAACACCCCGGCAGTCGGGGCGTCAGGTGCGGTCTCGGGCATACTTGGAGCCTACATGCTCATGTTCCCAAGAGCCAAGATCTTTACGGTGATAATGGCGTTCTTCCTCTACACAATCCGCATTCCCGTCCTCATCTACATTCCGTTCTGGTTTGTGCTGCAGGTGATATTTGCAGTCATTGGCCAGTTGGGTCCGGCGGGCGGGGGAGGCGTGGCGTACCTTGCCCACATTGGCGGCTTTGTAGCAGGAGTTGCAGTCGGCCTCGCGTGGAGGGCGCTGCCCGATTCTGTAAAGTACAGGGAGGGCCAGGCCGTTGCCGCAGCAGGCGTCAAGCCGGCGTTCAGGGGCCCGATGTTCAGAAAGTCCCGGCCGAGGATAGAGGACGTGGCGCCGGCGGCCCCGGAGGTCATAGAGGGCCCCGACTATTACGAAATAATTGCCGAGATCCGCGGCGTGTCGGACGCCTCCGACATCAGCGCAAGCTATGACGCCGAAAGTAGGCAGGTGAGGATAGTGACGCAGGGCTCTAGAAAATACGAGATGTCCGCAAGGCTGCCGGACACCGCAGTCAACCCCGTGGTGAAATACATCCAGTACCTCAATGGCATAGCCCGCATCAGGCTCACGAAATAGTATAACTACCTTACAGCAAATTTAAAATATCCCGCAAAGGCCCTTTAAAATTACAATTTTAGGAGGAATATGAGAAAATGTCAATACAACAGGGATCAGCTGGAGGCGTTCCAGTGCTAATTCTCAAGGAAGGGGCATCGCAGACAAAGGGGCGCGACGCGCAAAAGAACAACATCACCGCTGCAAAGCTGATAGCCGAGATAGTGAGGAGCTCACTTGGGCCCAGGGGCATGGACAAGATGCTTGTCGACACCCTTGGAGACGTTACAATAACAAACGACGGCGCGACGATCCTGAAGGAGATCGACGTGCAGCATCCGGCGGCAAAGATGATGGTAGAGATCAGCAAGGCAACAGACAACGAAGTCGGCGACGGCACGACCTCCGTGGTGGTGCTCGCAGGCGCGCTGATTGAAAAGGCCGAAGAGTTGATCAACAAGGACGTGCACCCGACAATCATTGTCGACGGATACAGGAAGAGCGCGACGAAGGCCATTGAAGTGCTCGACAGCATTGCAATAAAGATTGCCGGCAACGAAAAGGCAGAGCTTGTAAGGATAGCCAAGACGTCGATGCAGACCAAGCTGGTGTCAAAGGAGGCCGGTGACCTGGCAGACATTGTCGTCACCGCAGCCACTTCGGTTGCAGAAAAGACCGACTCTGGCTTCCGCCTGGACATCGACGACATCAAGGTGGAAAAGAAGGCAGGCGGCAGCATCCGCGACACGAAATTGATCAAGGGCATCGTCCTTGACAAGGAAGTGGTGCACGGCGGCATGCCAAAGAGGATCCAGCAGGCCAAGATCGCCCTCATCAATTCCGCTCTCGAGATAGAAAAGACTGAGTTTGACGCCAAGATAAACATCAGCTCGCCGGACCAGATGAAGATGTTCCTGGAGGAAGAGAACAGGATGTTGAAGTCGATGGTCGACAAGATCGTCGCAAGCGGCGCCAACGTGGTCGTGTGCCAGAAGGGCATGGACGACATTGCGCAGCACTACCTTGCCAAGGCCAACATCCTTGCGGTAAGGCGCGTAAAAGAATCCGACATGACCAAGATGGCGAGGGCGACTGGCGCAAGAATAGTCAACAACCTTGACGACCTTACTGCCAAGGACCTTGGCAACGCAGAGCTTGTCGAAGAGCGCAAAGTCGAGACCGACAAGTGGGTCTTTATCGAAGGGTGCAAACACCCGAAATCGGTGACCATCCTGATAAGGGGAGGCTCGCAGAGAGTCGTGGACGAGGCCGAGAGATCAGTGCACGACGCGCTCATGGTCTCAAAGGACGTCCTTGAAAAGCCGGCCATAGTCGCCGGCGGAGGGGCGCCAGAAGCCTACGCCGCGTCAAAGCTCAGGGAATGGGCAAGCACCTTGTCAGGCAGGGAGCAGCTGGCCGCGGAAAAGTTTGCAGAGGCGCTTGAAGTGATACCCCTGTCGCTTGCAGAGAACGCCGGCATGGACCCGATTGACACCATAACCGAACTTCGCTCAAAGCAGAGCAAGGGAGCAAAGTGGACCGGCGTCGACGCAAGAAACGCCAAGATAGCAGACATGAGCAAGCTAGACGTGATGGAGCCGCTCGCTGTCAAGGAGCAGATAATAAAGTCAGCCACGGAGGCTGCGTCGATGATCCTTAGGATCGACGACGTCATCGCTTCTAGCAAGTCCGGCGGCGGGTCACCGATGCCTCCAGGCGGTATGGGAGGCATGGGCGGCATGCCCGGAATGGGCGGCATGGAAATGTAGGGTCTCCAACCCTCACTTTTTCAGTTCTGCTTCAATCACTTCTTTTGCCCAGCTTCCGGTTTCCCGCATTTTCAACAGTCTGTTCAGAAATTCCTGCCACGAAATGCCGCCGTACGCGTCGACCCACTTGCTGTAGTGGCCGGTCAGGCTCTCAAATGCCCGGTTATGGTAAAGGCAGTACCTGCCCGACGATACCTGCCTGTGGCATGCGGCGCATTTCCCTGTAGTCATGGAACATTTATTTAGAGTCTGGATTTTAAGGGTTCTATAACGACGTACATGCTTACCAGCAGTTCAAAGATAGTATGGATAGTCGCCGTCGCGTACCTGGCTTTCTTTTTCGCCCTAGCCTCGGGCATGATAAACGCTATAATCGAGGGCAGGAACCTTACGGGCTTTGTGCTCCCGTCGCGCTCTGCCCAGACGATCGGCGAAACTGTGGTCGTCACTTTGATACTCTTCATGGGCATGACAGGCGCGTTCATGCTCTACCACTCTGGCAGGGCTACAAACCCAAAGGTTCAGCAGGCGCTCCTCATCTCCGGCTTTGGGGTGATTGGCATATCGCTGCTGGTCGGCTTCATACTGGTAACCGTCAAACTGTGATGAGGGCGTCCCTATAGACGACCTGCGTCCCGGCAGGCATTGATTCGTGCTCGACCACGGTCACAGTGAGGTCGCCATCCACCTGCTCGACGCGCAGCCTGGTGGTGCTCTTGCTCTGGAGCAGCCTCCTGCTGGCCGGCGACTGGACCCAGCCGCCATCTTTCCTGTAGCGCAGCATACTTGTAGCAAGCACAGGTATGTCTTCGTCCACGCCCCTGCGGACCAGCAGCATCAGGAGCACCGACAGCAGGTGGTTCAGCCCTCCCGTGCGCTCCTGCGCCCGGAAAAGGTTGTAAAAGCTGTTGACAGAGTCGAATATCACAAGCGAGCTCTCGCCCATCGATTCCAGCGCGTCCTTTATCATGGGCACGAGCCTGCCTTCCGAGGGCAGGTAGATGTCGAGCCTGTTTGCAGGGATATGCCCGGCATTGAAATACGCGGTGAACGCGGTGTCAAGGTCGATGTAGGTCACCCTCTCAAACTGCGACACAAGGCGCGCAACGAAGCAGAGCTTTGCGTACGGGTCGCTGAACATCAGCGTATTTAAGCCACGCGTGCTCAGTATCCTGTCGGACAATTGCGGATCTATTCTAGGAGGTTGGATATAACGTGAGTGAAATCGACGACCAGATAAAGCGCGACTTCCCCGTGACGAAAAAGACCATCTACATGAACAACGGTGCCATCGCACCGACGCCTCTTTCGACGATCAAGGCGGTGACAGACTTTATGTTAAAGTGCGCCGAAGCCGGGCCCGACGCGCCCCAGACCTCCGACTATGTCACGTCGCTGCTTGACGAGCTGCGCACACGTGTGGCGCACCTGATAAACTGCGAGCGCGACGAGGTGGTGCTTGTCCAGAGCACGACCGAGGGGCTCAACATCGTGGCAAACGGGATTTCTTGGCGCAAGGGCGACTCGATAGTAGTGAGAGGCGGCAGGCACGAGCACTATGCCAACTATCTGCCGTGGGTCTCGGTGTCTCAGAAAAAGGGCGTGCAGCTGAGGGAGCTTGCAGTGGACGAGGCAGGCTACTTCAGCATTTCCGATCTGGAGAAATCTGTTAAAGGCGCGCGGATGGTGACGATGAGCCACGCGCTGTACAACACAGGAGCGATAATGCCGCTTGAACAGGTAGGCAAGATCGCAAAGGAAAATGATGTGTTGTTTTGTGTCGACGCGGCCCAGAGCGCCGGCACCATCCCGGTCGACGTGAAAAAGATCGGCTGCGACTTTATGGCCTTCCCCGGCTTCAAGTGGCTCTGCGGCCCGACCGGCATCGGCGCGTTCTACTGCAGCAAAAAAGCGTCTGAAGTCCTTATGCCGCCGGCAGTCGGGGTCGAGTCAGCCACGCTGTCTGACAAGAACGTCATCGCGTACTATGACATGCCGACAAGATTTCAGGCGGGCTTTCGGAACTTCCCCGGCGCCGCCGGCCTAGAGGCGTCAATGAGGTACGTGCTCAGGATCGGCCTTGAGGAAGTCAGGAAGAGGAACATGAAGGCGGCCAATGCCCTGTGCGAAGAGGTGGGAAAAATCCCGGGCGTAAAACTGTACGGGCCGGACGACGAAAACATGCGGACATCGATCGTCACGTTCATGGCTCAGACGGATTCATCGGCGATGGTGAAAAAGCTGGAGCAGAATGGCATAATATTCGCCGCAAGGGATGTCGGCGGCAAGAAAGCGATAAGGGCGGCGCCCCACTTTTTCAACAGCGAAGAAGAAGCGGCGACTGCCGCAAGCTATGTCAAGAGCCTGCTGCGCTGACTATTTCTTTTTCTGCTCGCCCTGTCCCTCGATCACTATCATCGTCAGGGTAGAGCGGACCTTGTCGATCCTCCGGACATGCCAGGTTATGGTCTCCCTTAGCTTGTCCATGGAATCGGATCTGATCTTGGCGATAATGTCGTATACCCCGTAGACTCCAGATACTTCAACAGCCTCTGGCAGCTTTTTGATTTCTCGGATAATCTCTTCCTCTGAACCCAAGTCGCAATTGATAAGAACATATGCTGTTGGCATATAGAAATATGGCGCAGTGAGTAATTAAACAGATCGTATAATCCCCTCTCAAGCAGAGTTATTAATGACGTTCTGGCTTCAAAATCGGCGTATGAGAGTAGTAGACCTCACGATGCGGATCACGCCTTCCATCAAGGTCTTTCCCGGCTCGCCACAGCCGTCGTTTATCCCCTGGTCAAGGTTCGAGTCCCACGGCTACGACTCTGAGGCGATGTTCATGAGCACCCACACCGGCACGCACCTGGACGCGCCGTCCCACTTTGCCCCCGGCCTTGCGAGCATCGACGCTATCTCTCCGGGCAGGCTTGTATGCAATGCCGTCATGATAAGGGCGCGCAAACATGCAAACCAGCTGGTAGAGCGCGAGGACCTTGCCGGCGGGCAGATAAGGAAGGGCGATGCGGTGGTGATCGCAACCGGCTGGGAGAAGCAGGCTGGCAGTAGCAAATACATGTCCGAAAACCCCGGGCTGTCTGGCGATTGCGCGAAATACCTCGCAATCAAGAAGGTAAACGCGGTTGCGATCGATGGGCCCAGCATTGACGCGGGCAGGGACGTGAAGTTTACCGTCCACAAGATATTGCTTCCACGCAACATCTTGATCGTTGAAAACCTTTGCAATCTGGACAAGATACCAGCAAACCGATTCACGCTGATGATAGGTTCGCTCAAGCTCGGTGGCGCGACAGGATCGCCGGCGCGCGTCCTTGCGCTCGTTTGAAAAGGTGCTGTACTACTATACAGTCCTATAGAGCCATGATCAAGAACGACATTGCAACAACCTTTTTAGAGCTAGCGCTAAACTCATGCGCATGGAGTTGGAACGCCCACGAAAAATGGAGCTCCTGCACACGCCCAAGTCAGAGCTGCTGAAGCTCATGAGGGAGAATTCCCTGACCATGGACGAAGTTGTCTTTCTATTTGGGTCAAACAAGGTGGCCGCAGCCGACATTAGGATGAACGGGCCGACCGTCTGCGACAAGCTGCTGACCATGTTTTTGCGCCAGCAAGCGACCGTCTCGCCTATGACCGTGTAGCCTTTTCCTCTTGTACCTGCGTAGCATAGCCGTCAAACCACGCCGGCAGGTCGATATACTTGTCAGCTGCATAGTGGTAGCCTATGCCGGCTTCCCACGCTTCAATTGTCTCGGCTGCGGCGTTTGACTCGCTGACGCAGCCGGCGCAATACTCGTTGCTCGATACGCCCATAAAGCGCGAAGAAGGATACCTCTCCATCCACGGTATCTGGTCGTGGTACACCCACTCCGCCTCGAAGCTGACAATGTCTGATATGAGCATCACTCTCTCATTCACCTGGTAGTGGCCGGGGTTCATCACAACCAGCTTGTCTTGCCCGTAGCTCTTTACATGCCTGTGGATCTCGGCGTAGTAGCCGTGCTCGGCGTCCGTCCTGATGTTGGTCACTTCGTCCACAAAGATCCCGTCAACCCCCGCCGCCATCTGCCTGTCGACGTCGCCCTTGACCGCGTTGATGTCGCGGGCGCCGTAGTCAGTCCAAGTGTATGTCAGGACCTTGATGCCGGCCTCCCTGAACTGTTCGTGCACCTCCGGCATAAGATTCAGCTCGCCGTCAGGAAATGAATATGGCACTATCACCAGCTCGGGCTTGGCCGCGATTATCCTTTCTGCCTCTTCCGTTGTCGCGCCATCCTTGTCGACCAGGTGGCCGTAGTAAATGACGTAAAGGTTCTCTGACTTTTCAAACGCCAGCGTTGCAAGCGGCAGCAGGATTGTAGCGGCCAACACGCCTGCAAAGGCCACCGATGCTATGATAATCAATGCAAAGCAGGATCTCTTTTGCGTAGACTGCACCTGTAATGATGGAATCCGTGCTTTTTATGCTGAAGCGTCGAAATACCGTTTAAATTATGCTCTGTAGGAGCGTAAGTTGCTCTGGGCCCGTAGCTCAGCCAGGTAGAGTACCGGACTTTTAACTATCTACAGAAAGAAATCCGGCTGTCTCGGGTTCGAATCCCGACGGGCCCGCTCCCTTAACGGTGCTTAAAGTGGTTTCAAATCTAATATAGGTGGAAAAAGTGTCAGTATCAGAGACTGAACCATTGGAAGTATTTCTTTACGCCATCAAGAGCTCTGCGACTAAATCTAGATACTTGAATAGATTGAAGAATTTCTTTGATTTTATGGAGCTTC
>DASPGV010000052.1:0-3831 GCA_035620415.1 Nitrososphaera sp. | reverse complement strand
GTATTTGTTCTAGTGCGAGTTTTGCAGAAGTCACCATTTTGTTCATTTTTCGAATCTGCGACAGCTCTCCTGACAGCACTCTTGCATGCGAAGCGTCGTGGCTCTGCATCGCAAGCACTACGCGCTTGAAAATCACTTGATCTTTTTCTTGCATCCTTGACGATATTGAATCCAGTTTCGTGATTTGCATTTGCAGCTTTTTCTGTGCTTCTTCTATCCTTGGCTTCAGCGGCGCTTGTGGCTTGATGCCCTCCAGCAGCCTGTGACCAACACTTTCACCTTGTGGCTTTGCCCACTTGCTATCAAACGGCATACTATTACCTAGCCATCTTGCCACCAAAGAACTAAAAATCGCAATGTACCATAGTTGTCAGTAACCGCGGTAACACCGGTTAGTGGTTACAGGCGTTCCAGAACAGTCTCACAATACCACAAAACTTATCCTTTAGACAAGTTTTTTAAAGGCTGCAAACGGGGTTACCCTGTAGAGAATGATAAAGGAAAAGATCAAGGTAAACAATCGCAATTACAGCGTCATCATCAACGAGCAGACGCAGATGTACGCGATGCGGTTGCGCAGGCTTTATCAGCAGAGCTACAGCGACATGGACAGCTTCGACGAAGTCAGCTCTGAAATCTCTAGCACGGTGAGCAATCTCCTGAAGCACGCCGTTTCTCCAGAAGTCAGGGAAGACGACATGGACGGCGTCATACAGCAGCTTTTAAAGATGTACGAAAAGGCCGCGAAGAAGTAGATTTTACCTTGTAGAAAACATCTAAATAACAATCGTAAGCGTCCCTTCATATGGACGCCCCCGCCATCAAAAAGTGCATCAATCCTTCATGCGGTTTAACCTATGAAATTAACAACGACATTTACAGGTGCTCCTGCGGCTCGCTCCTTGACATAAAATACAGCAAAAAGCCGAGCCGCAACCTTGTCGAGATATTCTACCAGCGGCGCAACCATGGCGGCAACATTTACAACGAAAGCGGTGTGTGGCGCTTCCGCGACCTTGTCAATTTCGCCGGCATCGATACCGAAAATTTTGAAGAATGTGCGCGCGTCTTGGTCTCCCTTGATGGCTCTGAAGGCCGCCTCTCAAAGCCCTACAACATGAGCAAGGCCGCAGACTATGCCGAAATGGACCACGACTCGTTCCTGCTCCAGCCCGAAGGCTACAACCCCTCCGGCTCGTTCAAGGACAACGGCATGTCGACCGCAGTGACACATGCGAAAATGCTTGGCGTAAAAAGGATAATCTGCGCGTCCACAGGCAACACTTCTGCTTCTGCAGCAATGTATGCTGCAAACGAAGACATGGAATGCGACGTCTACATCCCGAAAGGCGAAATTGCGCCCGGCAAGCTCGGCCAGGCGTTCCAGTTTGGCGCGCAGGTCATCCAGGTTCAAGGCAACTTTGACGACGCCCTTGCAGCATCGCTCAAAAATGCCAAGGAAACCGGCGGCTACACAGTCAATTCTGTAAACCCGTTCCGCCTGGAAGGCCAGAAGACGATCATCCATAGAGTATTGGAACACCTCAACTGGAACCCGCCTGACTGGATAGTCTACCCGGGCGGCGCGCTTGGTAACACATCAAGCTGCGGCAAGTGCCTGATGGAACTGTACGAATGGGGTTGGATCAAAAAAGTACCGCGCATGGCGATAGTGAACGCCGAAGGAGCAAACACATTCTACGAGCTTTACAACGGGTTGTTCGAAAACAAGCAACTTCGATGGAACGGCGGCAGGCCAGACCTTGCAATGGTCGATCGATACTATGTCCACCAGGACAAGAAGGGTATCAGACCAAAAACACACGCCACTGCGATCCAGATAGGCAAGCCAGCCAACATTGCCAAAGCGCTGCGCGCGCTGGATTTCACCAACGGTGTCGTTGTGCAGGTTAGTGACAAAGAAATGAGCGACGGCATGTCAATAGTGGGCCTGAACGGCTTTGATTGCGAAATGGCATCTGGCGCGGTTCCTGCAGGCGTGAGAAAGCTCCGCAAAGAGGGGGTGATCAAGCGTGATGATGTCGTGGTCGGCATACTTACAGGACGACAGAAAGATCCGGGGCTCGCCGTAGAATACCATACGAATCCAGATAACATGTTTGCAAGGCCGCCGACAAACCATTAGATCGCATAATTTTTGCAATGCTGTACATCGCTATGCTATCATATTAGCAATAATGTAAGCACTAGACGGTAGCATATGCATGTATATCATATTACAACTACAGTAATGCGAATAATTCGCAATGTATCGTTTTTGGTGGCATTTTTGGACCTGACGGCCAAAAAGACCATTTTTTGCGCCTGAACGAGCACAAAAGTGGGCCTAGAGTGGGTTAAGAAGGTTTGCAGGATTGAGCGGAAAGGCTACTTTGACGCTTTCTGTAAGGCCGACAGCATGGCGTTTGCCTTGTGCTCGGTCTCGGCCCATTCGCTCTCTGGGTTCGAGTCCATGACTATGCCTGCCCCTGACTCTATGTAGCCGTTTTTGCCGTTAACAAATAGCGACCTTATCGTGATAGCAAAGTCGCAAGAGCCGTTGAAGGAAAAGTAGCCAAGAGCCCCGGCATACGGGCCCCTCAGCGTGGGCTCTAGCTCATCAATTATCTCCATTGCGCGCACTTTGGGAGCTCCGGACACCGTGCCTGCCGGGAACACCGCCCTGAGGGCGTCGTAAGAATCGTAGCTTTTCTGCAGCCTGCCCACTACGTGCGAAACGATGTGCTGAACGTGGCTGAACCGCTTGACAGTCATGAGTTCGTTGACCCTGACCGTCCCAAACTCGCAGACCCTGCCAATGTCGTTTCTTGCCAGGTCTACAAGCATAGTGTGCTCGGCAAGCTCCTTTTCATCCTTGAGCAGGTCCTGGCGCAGCTCTTCATTCTTTTTTTCATCTTCCACTATGGGCCTTGTACCTGCTATCGGGAACGTCTCCACATAGTCTTTCGTGACGCGGATCAGCATCTCCGGGCTAGAGCCTATTATGCACCGCTCTGACATTTTCAGCAGGTACATGTATGGCGACGGATTCACTTCACGCAGGCTTGCATAGAGGTCGATGAAGTTGCCCTTGACTGTGAATTTCATGCTTTTTGCAAGCACTACTTGGAAGACGTGACCTTCGTACACATAGTGCTTGGCTTTTTTCACCATATTTACAAAGTGCTGCTTTGTCATGTTTCTGCGCGGGGCGGTATGTGAAAACCGTGTTGATTTGTTCTTGGCATTTGCCATTTTGCGTTCAACTTCCTGCAGGCGCGACTTGCCCAAGAAAAAATAGTAGGCCTGGTTCTCCTTGTGGTTGTACAGGATGCCGTCCTGATAGATCCCAAATTCGAGCAGCGGAAAGCCGCTGTTCTTTTTGCCCTTGACTGGAAGGTCCTCCCAGAAGCGCACTGCGTCGTAGTTGATGTATCCCACCGCGCCCCCAATGTAGCGGAACCGCTCATCGCTTACCTGGGGTATCAATTCCCGCAGCTGTGAGAGAGGTTCTGTGACAGGCGAGCTCTGAACGACTTTTCCTTTTCTATCACGGACTATGAATTTCTTGGAGTCGCAGACGACGGTAGCTTCAGGATCAAAACCGATGACTGACATTTCGGCAAGCTCTTTGGGCCCGATGAGCGATTCCAGAATGAAGACCTTGTCATAAAGCGAATAGAGCTTTTTGAAGAGTTCGAACTGGTTTTCAGACGTGGCTAGCTTCTGTATCTGGATCGAGCGGCCAGCAAGCTTACCAAAAGTAACCACCTTTGCTCATGTTCTCCCAGCCTGTCGGGCTATGTGCGCTGCAGATATCATTTAAACCTT
>DASPGV010000051.1:0-14208 GCA_035620415.1 Nitrososphaera sp. | reverse complement strand
TGAACATACAGTTTCGAACTTTGAGGAATGGAAAAAAGTCTTCGATGCTGATCCTCTTGGGCGAAAAAAGTCTGGCGTGCGGCGCTATCGGATCATGAGACAACTCGACAATACAAGCTTTGTCATGTTGGATCTGGTATTTGATGACCCGAAAGAAGCAGAGGCCTTTGCTGCAAAGTTACGTAATCTATGGGTCAGCGCTCAGGGCCAAAAACTAATGCAGTATCCACAGCTGCGTATCGTTGACCCGATCGAAAGCAAAGAGCTATAAAAGATAGCTAGGGTTCGTTCTTACCAACATGGTGATCTCTTAGATGCTCGGCAAGTTCGTAATCTGAATGAAACGACTGGCCGCATTTGTTGCAGATCGCAGAATTGCGGGACCAAGCGGAGACAGACATAGAGGATCTTCTCTGTTATCATATTTAGTAGCTACGCAGTTGCGCTCTAGAGCAATTCATCTACCTTTCTAATGCTTCTTTCTTGTTCCTTCATCCGAGCTCCCTGGTCTTTTTCTGCATCTCTAGCCTTGTCCAGCTTTGCCCGCGTATTCTTGTTTTCGTCTTCGATGTACCGCAGTGCTTTCTTTGTCTTCTCTATCAGATCAGCATCCATCCCATGCTTCTTTTCAATTCCCGGCAGCTCTTTCTCCAGCTGCTTCTGTAGCTGGCGATCTTTTCATAGTTCTGGAGAAGCATGCCGTATGATTCTGCTATCGCATTTCTTCGCTGATAAAGCTTGACGCGCTCGTCAGGATCCTTGCACTCATCTATGAACCTGTTGACTGATTCTAGGTTGTCCTTGGTTTGCTGCAAATTATTAATGTACTCGACAGAGCCATGGTCAAACCACCACCTGCATACCTTGACTACATCGCGGAGTTCATTCAAGACCTTTTCAGCTTCAGCAGGAGACATAACGCTAATCATTGGCCCTCCCTCTGCTTTCTTCTAAGCTCTGCAATCTGTCTTTTGATTGCATTAGACTGGCTCGTATCTCGCCTTGAACTCAAGATGGCCGAGTAGAACGCGTTCGATCTGTCTTTTCAACTTTGTCAAGACCTCTTTGCTTTCAGGGTGAGCAGCCAGCATCTTGTCATATTCAGTGATGATCTCTATTGTCTCCAAGATATTCCTGTCAGAGTCGCTCAGTGGCTGGTCTGCCATCGATTTGGCGATATCTACAACATATTCGACATCTCGGACTGCTTTTCTCTATCTTCTTTCTCTGCTTATCGGCTTCATTGGTATCTTCGCTAGTCATACACTATCACTCACTCATACACCGTATTTTCTTGGGTTACTTCAGAGATGTAGTCCATGGTTTCGGAGGTTGAAGCGCCGTAGACATTCACGGTTGCAGCAGTTCTCGCACGCTCGGCATTAAGCTTTGCTCAGCTACATGAAAAAGCCGGTGTACCGCGCCTTGCCTATGACCCGCCCGCTGTCCTTGTCCCGGAAGATTCGCGTCGAGTCCTTCGGGACCGTGCCGTTGGGCCTTACGAGGTGGGGCGTGTCGTAGACGTCTGCAAGGACGTATTCGTAGCGCCATAGCAGGTACCGGTCTTGGTCTGTCATCAGGCTTTTCACTGGAACCGACGGCTCTTGCCTTCCGTGTGCCAAGAGCGCGTTGTCGTGCCACACCGAATACTTTGACCATTCATCTTCAAGCGACTCCGGCCTGTTCCTGGCGAACAATATTGACGGCCGGTATGCGATAATGATGCTGAATGCGACCATTCCAAGGCCAAGGAAAAAGTTCATGCTAGAACCTACGCTCACCGAGGTGGGCGTGTACAGCGTCCACGTGTACAGCCTGCCGTCGATGGTGGCCTCTCCCGGCTCCGGCTCGTAGAATGGCAGTATCACGGCATTGTGCATCAGGACGATCCCAAGGGCACAGATTATCAACGGGACCATCCCTCTCATGACTACCGAAAGCGCGATGAAGGCGGCTGGCGCTATAGCCGCCAGCTTGACCGCGAAGGCAATGTCCTGTGTGAAAACATGGAAGGTGGACGTAAAGAGGTGCATGAAGAAGAGGAGCGCGATGCAGACAATGTCGGCCGCAAGCAGCCTGTGTGCGTTTCTCTGGAACCACAGATAAGTCCTTCCATGCACCCTGCTTTGCGGATGTGCAGGAAAGCCTGCCGCCATGACGTTATATGGTACCACACCTCATTAAGTTTTTCTGGATCGCAACGTTTTTTGGGGCTGCCTGCGCGGAGACTTTAGTGCCGTTCGGATTATTCAAAAAGAAGGGGGGCGAAGCGCCTGCAGAGCAGCCGGCAATAGCAGTGCCAGCAGCCGGCGCACTTTCAATCCAACAGGCGCAGGACCTGCTCCGCACCATCGAGTCTGCAAGGGTGCAGGCGCTCGCCGCCCGCCTTACCCCGGTAAAAGAATCTGCGGCCCAGTCATTACGGATCATAAAGACGCTTGCAAACGAGATGGAGCATGAAAAGATCAAGCTGGAGGACCTTGAACAGAGGTTCAAGTCCGTGGCAGAGAATGCAAGGAGGACGGTGGTGTCGTCGCTCAGGCGCGAAGCGTCAACCGAATTGCCGCAGATCCAGTCGGCAAACGATGCCAAGAAATTCAAGGAGAGGTTCGAGGCCATGATGAACCGATTCGGAGAGGTGAGCGGCTCGCACAGCAAGATGCTCAACGCTTTCATGAAAAAGCACTCGGGCAAGATGAAGGACGAGTTTGAATCGCTGACGAAGCTCCTGAACGAAACGAAGGCAGCCATATCGGACTTTGAGCAAAAGCGCGCGCCGATAGTAAAATGCGGCGGCATATTGAACACAGCTTCTCAGAAGGTGTCTTCGATCAGATCCGCCGAGGCATCGCTGCAAAACATTGAAAATGAAATGCTAAGGACTGAAGGTGAGCTTGAAGCACTGAAAAAAGAGCTGGACGCACTCAAGGCCTCGCCGGAATTTGCGCAGGCCGAAGCCGTTGCGCAAAAGGTAGGCGAAGCAGAAAGCCAGGAGGAGCAGTTCCACGCCCAGCTGACTGACCTTTTCTCTCATGTTTCAAGGGCGTTCACAAAGTACTCGTACGGCCTCACAAGGGAGACAGAATCTCGCCTGCAGATGATGTCTGATGAGCCGTGGAAGATGCTTTTCGAAAGCGACGTCTCGCCTTACTCTTCCCTTCTCGTTGAAATCCGCAAGTCGATCGATTCCGGCAAGATCCAGCTAAAGGACTCTGACAAGATACTGCACTATCTGGACTTGATATTGAATTCGCTGCCGGAGCTCCAAGGAAGGGCGCGGGCTCTAAGGACTGAAAAGGATTCTTTGAGCCGGATCGATAACAGCATGGTCAGCAGGGCAAAAGAGCTCGAAGAAAAAATTCTCCAGCACGGCGAAGAGCTTGCAAAGGACACGCAGAACGTGGAGCAGCAAAGGCGACAGATAGCTGAAAAGAACGCCGAAGTTGGCGCGCTGCTAAATGAAGCTGGCGAAATACTGGCAGATCTGGCCGGCCAGAAATATTCGCTTGAATATTAGCTGGCGTACGCCTCGTTGATGACCTTTTCAAACGTAGAGTATGGGTGGGCGCCGCGCAAAAGTTTCGAGGTTTCGCCTTCGCTCAGGATTATAAAACTCGGCGTCGCGTCAAGGCCAATCGACCTTGCAAGGTTGTAGTTCTCCCTGACCACTCCGGCGTACTTGGCCGAGTCAAGGCATTCGGAGAATGCCGACATGTCTGAAACTCCGGCGTCTTGTGCGAACTGCTCGAGGCTGGCCCTCGTCACCCAGCCGGTGTTTTCGCCTTCCCAGTTGCTGTACACTTCGTCGTGGTAATCCCAGTACTTGCCCTGGTCAGCCGCGCAGTACGACGCTTCGGCGGCAAGCGAAGAAGCCCTGTCAAAGAGGTCGTTTATCGGAAAGTCCTTGAAGAGGAACCTGGCCTTGCCTGTGTCTACATAGTCTGCCACCAGAGTGTCCTTGGTCCCTTCGTGCCACCGGTAGCACCACGTGCACTGGTAGTCGCCAAACTCCACTATCGTGACCTTGGCACCGTCGCTTCCAAGCGCGGGCGCGTCTGAAATTGAAGGTGACATCAGCTGCGTCGTTATCTCCTCGGCGCTCTGTGTGGCTGCAGTCTTGTCGTCCGTTGTCGTCGCCGGAGCGTCACTTGGCGACATGGCAAAAGCCGCAGCAATGCCGGCGACAATTACGCCGGCAGCAACTGCTACTAACATCACAGTCTTGCTCGCCATATATTATCGCCATAACATAGAGACGACGCCTATGCCGGCTATGCAGAGCCCGCCGTAGGCAACAAAATTCGCTCCAATAACGGCACCAAGAACCGTCACGCCGACTCCGCTGGCGATGGTTATCAGTTCGCCGACCCTTCTCTGGCTCAGGTGGCGCCGCCTTTGCTTTATCATCAGTAGAGTGTGAACCGGCTTGGTTTTATAAAACTTATGACTAGACCGGCTTTGGGATCACTACAGGGTCTTCAGCTTTGAAATCTTCGATGAGCGAGTTCCGTATGCTTGTCAGGGTTTCATGGGCCTTGTCAAGCGTCATGTTCCTGTCAAGCTCGACATGAACCTGGGCAGAAAAGTTCTGGCCAAGCGGCCTCAGCAGGATCTTTTCAACCCTGACATTGAACTTGTTCTCTATGTGATTTGCTATCTGCTGTTGGAGTTCGGGGTTCTTGACGCTGTCTATGAGCACGAGCGTAGATTCCCTGAACGCCGTGTATGCCATGAAGAATATGTACCCGGCTATCAAGACGCTGCCTACAGAGTCCATGTACGGGATTCCAAAATAACCGGCGATGATGCTTCCGAGGCCCACGAACGACGCAGTGCCGTCTTTGACGGAATTCTTGGCGTCCAGATTTAGCGACACGAGATTGTACTTTCTTGCGATATTTCTGACCTTGAACGCCCGGTGGAGTGATATGCTGCCTGCCGCTGCAAGTGTCACCATTACGATCTCGGGGTTTGTGATCACGGCAGGGTGTTGTATGCGCTCGTACGCGTTGTAAACAATGAACGCGCCAAGAATCACTATGACTACGGCGGCGATGAACGCGGCGAAGCTTTCTATCTTGGCATATCCAAAGTGGAAGAGCCTGCTCTTTGGCTTTTGCAGCATCCTGATGCCAAGCCAAACGATGAAGGAGACCAGCGCGTCAGCCATCGAGTCAAGGCCGTCTGCAAGAAGCGTGAGGCTGCCGGTGAACGCGGATATGGTGACTTCTCCGATTCCAATGCCTACAAGTGTCCATATCGAGACCCAAGCCGCTCTACTGGCTTCTTCAAAAACCCTAGACTTGTCCAAAAATTGTTTAGTTATGTAAGCCTTTTCTTGATTAATTAACCTTTGTCGGCTAGGCTGCGGTCAGGTGCCTTCTGACAGCGACGCAGACGTCTGCTGTGTGAAAGGGATTTTGAAGAAATCCGTGCCTCTCTATCGAGGGCAGAGCCTTCCTCAGGTCCTTGTCGACCTCAAACGCGGTCATGACTATGACCTTTATGTCGGGTCTGATCTTCTTGGCGCGCCTTGCAAGTTCCGCGCCGCTCATGCCCGGCATTCTGATGTCGGTGAGTATGAGCGAATATTTCGACGAATTGTCTCGGAAGTGGTCAAGCGCCGCCAACGGGTCCGTAAAGCCGTCGACCGCGTAGCCCCACTTGGCAAGCGAAATCTCCACTATCTTCAGGATGTCCGGCTCGTCGTCGACTGCCATTACGTGGATTTGCATCCATGGTGAAAAACTGCTCCAATGCTTTTAAGGCTTGAGTAGCTCTCAACCAAGAGAAATTATAAGCTGGTGTTTTGCCAGTACACGCAGTTGACAGGCACGCAGGTACTTACCGACGAGGCAGAGATCGTACAAGTCATAGAGCAATTTCAGGCCAACACGAAAACGTTCTGGGGCGCGTGTGTCGATTCGACGCTGCCGGAATTTTCTACAAGGAGGGTAAGGCAAGGATACCTTGACGCCAAAAAACGCAGTGTAAGGATACAATACATCACCGAAATAACAAATGACAACCTGCCATACTGCAAGGAGATAATGCAGTTTGCCGAGCTGCGCCATCTGGACGGGGTCAGCGGCAACTTTGCAGTGAGCGATAGTGAGTACGTGGCGGGGGTGAAGCGGGGTAACGCGCTGGCAAGCCTCGTAAGGAGCGACGTAAAGGAGCTTGTGGAGCAGCAGCGCCACATATTTGACACGCTCTGGAAGCATGCCGTGCCGGCAAAAGAAAGGATCAGCCAGCTAGTCCCACGTCGTTGAACGCTGCTCGTCCGGCGGCTCTCCTTTGACCTCCACGGCCTCGCTGTCTTTCAACTTAGCCCTGCTGACCAGCGGCCGCGACGTGACGGGCGCAAGTATGCTGGTGATGAGGCCGATCGCCACCGCGATCGAAAAGAGCGTCGGGTCTATGATGCCGGCGGCAAAGCCTATCGACGCTATGACTAGCTCCACCATGCCCCTGCCGTTCATGAGGAACCCTATTGTAAGGCTTATTTCCGGGGAGAAGCCGACTATCTTGGCGCCAAAGTATCCTGCCGCTATCTTAGTCGCTACGGCTACCCCAAGGAGCGCAAGGAACAGCGGAATCGCGTTGATAAGCGATTGCACGTTGAACTCTATGCCAATGAGCGCAAAGAATATCGGCGCAAAGAACCCGAACGTTATTGCAGATATGATCCCGTAGACCCTGCTGAAGTTCTGCCTGCCTATCATCTCCTTGTAGACTATCAGACCCGAGAAGAACGTCCCGATAATGAAATGGAGCCCAATGTCCTGAGCAATTAGGGATATCGCTATGGTAGTTATCAGCAGTATACCAAACGCGGCTTCCTTTGTCTGCAGGTATTTGTTGAAGAATGGCTCGACCCTGCTTGGAAGCCAGGCCGCCGTCTTTCTGAACAGTATGTCAAAGAGGAATATGCCGCCCAGAAACGCGGCTATCTTGGCTCCTGACCACCCGACGCTGTCAAAGTCGATCTGCGCGCCCGTACCTTCCGCGGCGTGTATCTGAAGAATGATCGAGAGTACGATAAGCGAAAGGATGTCGTTTATGACAGCGGCGGTCACCACGGTGTTGCCGAGCCTGCTGTTCAGGATGCCAAACTGCATCAGCACAATCGCGCTTACAGGGACGGCGGTGATTGAGAGGAGCAGGCCCATAAAGAGCGCCTGCACGGTCGTGAGGCCGAACATCAGCGCCACGTTGGTCCCAGCCAGCAGAGGTATGAAAAACGCAATGAGCGATATCACGATTGCAGACCTGCCGGCCCTCCTGATCTCCTTCGGGTCCATCTCGAGACCTGCAAGGAACATCAAAAAGAATACGGCAATGTCCGAAAGGACACGAAGGTCCGGGCTTGGAAGCACCAGCCCGAGTATCGACGGGCCTATGATGACTCCTGCCAATATTTCCCCCACGAGCGGCGGCTGCTTGGCTCGCTGAAAGACCTCGCCCAGAATCCTGGCGGCAACAAGTATGATGACTATGCTTACAAATAGCTGCTCTGTCGCCACTCCAGTGTAAGTGGATTGGTTTTTTATAAAACCTTACCGCAGTGAATTGTACGATTTGTCAGTGGATCCCGCGGTTCAGGCTGCGACGTAGAATTGTTCTAGAACAAGCGTCCTGTATAATTATATTCACCCGCGCGGAAACCGTTCCAGTTTGAGCAGGAACAGGCAGAACAAAAAAAGAAAACCTTTCAGAAGTTATATCCAGGTACGAAAACCTTGCCGAAAAAGCGCTGAAATCGGTCTACGCGCTGGCGGCAAACCGCAACAGGTTCATGGCGGCTGTCTACCGTTCGATGCTGGAACGATCATGATTCCTTGTTCTTGTCGAACCTTTCCTTGAGGTACAAAAGGCCCTTGACCAGATCCCTTGCCTGCTCTGGTGTGATGTTGCTCTCCATCAGGAATTTTTCGTCGACGCCCAGCTCCAAAAGCTTTGCAATGTCCCAGTGCATCTGCTTCAGGTTCGGCATCGGCTGTTCGGGCACGCAATTGGTTAGGCAAGCCATTATAAAAAATATTAGGTGTAAAGCCAGATAATTGATCTCGGCTGGCAGAAAACTTGGATCATCAAGCAGTTAATTTTATGACCCTCATGATTGGCGCTTTATAGCCCTGATGGATTTTCCCTGAGTTTTCCCTGCACTCTGTTTCCCTGCACAAACTTAATATTTCGCTAGCGATATTACTAGTGATATATGATATCAGAATGGCTATCGAGAGTGGGAAGCGCCATCCCGAGGGGCTTTTCCAGGCAGTACATACTGTCATTATTGAAG
The DNA here is from genome assembly GCA_035620415.1 of Nitrososphaera sp. Classification (GTDB taxonomy): domain Archaea; phylum Thermoproteota; class Nitrososphaeria; order Nitrososphaerales; family Nitrososphaeraceae; genus Nitrososphaera. The sequence goes on along the minus strand of DASPGV010000051.1, from coordinate 5,906 downwards.
GAGCAGCCTATGACTGGCAAGGAGATAATCGACAAGGCGATCATGCAGAGCGACGGCAAGTGGAAGCCGTCGCCGGGGCTCATCTACCCGTTGCTTGGCAGGCTACTCGAAGAGGGGCTTGTAACAGAAGACAAGCAGGGCAGGTACACGATAACAAAGAAGGGCCTAGAGATCACATCCGACCTTGAATCGTTTGGCAGCATCCTGCAAAAGCAGATCGACGTGATGCTGCGCGTGGGCAACGTGGGCAAGTTCATGGCGATGGACCTAATCGACAGGGTGACCACGATCGGCTCGGCCCTGAGCTCGAACCTTGACTCCATGACGCATGAAGAGCGCAACAAGTACAGGGAGTTTCTGCAGAGCGAGCTGCGCAAGCTGGACGAGCAGAAGGCCAAGGACGCGGCAAAAGAAAAAGTAGACATAGAGTAAAAGGCTAGGAGAGGAATCTCCTCATGCCCTGAAACTCTTGCAGAAAATTTGAGCCAAGCGAAGTGATCTGAAAGTCGCTGTCGCCTCTGACTGTTTTTACGTATCCCCGCTCCAGCATGAACGACAGTAGTTCGTTGACGACGTTGGGCGAAAGTTGGACTGAAGACTCAAGCTCGTACTTGCTGCCGGCGCCATCGTTCACAAGCGAAACAAGATCGTAGAGGACAGCGAAACGATCGTACGTGAGTACCAGATTTGCCATCGCAGATCGGTTAGCTGTTGTATATTTAACTTTACTTCAATAATTTGCTATTCGATTCTTCTGTACTTTTGCTCCGTGTTTTGTGTGGCAAGTTATTAAACCAAGACGCGCATTCGTTTAGCATGCCAGAAGGAATGGGCGACAGGGTCCGCCACCTCGTGGAGGCGATGAACAGGCTGGAGCTCCAGATAGCCGGCGAGGCAGAGGTCCTAAGGGACCATTATGTCAAGGCAGCCGCCGCCATGCCCGAAGACAAGAACTACTTCTTAAACGGCGTGCAGACAGGTTCGGTGGTAAAGTCGTACCTTCTTACGCGCCGGGGCGTCGAAATGCCGGGTGAAGCGACCATACCAGTACCGGAGTTTATCGACAGCGTACTAAAGTTTGCAAACTGCCCCAAAAGGAAGATAGAAGTGCTCGGCGACCTTGCTACGCACCTGCAGAACATTTATGCCCTGATCGGGTCGCAGGAAGCGCAATGAGCCATACCGGAAATATCTACTAGTTTATTATACGAGAAGTTTTTATGGTACCTGTACAATCTCAAAGGAGATGAAATACAGGAGCCGGACCGATATCGCAGCAGCGATTCTTGAAATAGCCCTTGACGGATCGATCAAGACAAAGATAATGTACAAGGCATTTCTGTCATTTCCGCAGCTGAAGGAGTACCTTTCAGTGCTTGAAGAAAAGGGTTTGCTCGAATACATCACCACGGATCACGAGTACCGCACCACAGACAGGGGCAAGCAGTTCCTGAAAATGTACAAAGACGTCGGCCAGATGATATTCCCCGCTGCAGGCAAGAAAAAGTAAATCATGTCCAAGACCAGAACGGCATCCCGCGGATGCTGCATTGCTTTCTTATTATCGCCTTTGCCTTCCTGTCCGCCTCTATCTCGCTTGTGCCGCTCTTCAGGTACTGCAGCATCAGTTCCTCGTACAGCTTTTTGGCGCGTTCTTCGGTGAATTCCTTGTACTTCTTTTCTTGATCGGCGGGTTTCGTGCTGTTCATCTCCCGGTATTCCTGCTTGCAGGCTTCGCAGGAATCATCGAAAAAGTCGGTGTGGACCGGGCACTTTGTCGTCCTACATCACCGTGTCTTCCTTTATCTCCAGGCTGCCGTCCGCCGCAACGTCTACGCGCATTATCGCAAGGACCGGCCTTGCGGCTTCGAGCCCCTCTCGCTCGATTATGTTCTTGGCCATCTTGAGCCTGTAGGGCCTCGCCCAGTGCTGGCCTACCTTGTATTTGCCTCGCATGTCGCTCGGCGTTACCTTGATTATCGCGACCTCTTCCACCACCCGCATCTCCGCTTGAAGCGCCTCGTACCTGCCCTCCTTCTGGTACTTTTCCATGAGCGCGTTGAGCGCCCTCGCCTTTTCCTCCTTGTCCTCCACGATCTCCGCCTTGCCCTTGATCACGACGCTGATGTATAGCGTGTCTGCCTGCGACGCGTCGGTCGGGTGGAAGTAGTACGACGGCAGAAAGCATATGTGCTGGTCCACTTCAAAGCCGACGCTTGGGTTTCGCCCGATGTTGTCCAGCTTTTCACCGAACGGGTGCGAATGCATGTAGATGGCGTTGTCAAAATATACAAAGTTCATGGGGATCACCTGCGGGTAGCCGTCCTTGTCGATGGACGCCACCCGGCCTGCAGGCTGGCTGTTGAGAAAGTCTATCATTTTCTGCTTTGACTGTATTTCGTATTTCTTTATCAGCTGCACTGCCCTATTGCTAGACTGTCCTGCCGTTAAAAGTTATACGGAAGGTCGAGCAAAATACTTGTGTGAAGAGGCAGACGATCCGCTACGCCATTGCAGGCTGCATAGTGGCGCTTGCTGCCGCAGTCATTTACGCGATGGTCCGGCTGTTCGTGCTGGCGCAGCGCGTCGACGCGTCTATACTGGTCGTAAACGTCATTGCGTTTGCCGGCATCGCCGGCCTCTTGATCTACCTCACAAAGAAGGACAGGGACATAGAGGAAGAGGAGCTCTTCAGGGACTGACCAGAGCAAATTTTAGTGGCCGCCTGCAATACAATTCCATGCAGGAAGAGCGTATCAGATACCGCATCAACCAGATGACAGACACAGGAACTAGCGTCAACCTTGCACTGAGCGAGGATGTCGAGCTTGAAGCAGTGTCGCAGCAGCAGATGATGCTAGAAGCCATCGACAGGGCAGTCACCGATAAGGAGGTCAAGGAGCAAATAAGGCCTATACTTGAAGCGATCCTGAGGTCGCAGCCCCAGACTGTGGTAAAAAGCTATTCGCAGACTGTCATACAGATAACGATGCCGAAGAAGCGCTACGAAAAAATGGGAAGCCCGAGAGTGGGCGACAGGCTCTTGATAGACATCAGGAAGGCGTGAGCTGCCGCTCTAGCTCCTGCTGCGACTTTATCGGGAGCGAGCAGGCAAAGTTCCTGCACACAAAGGCGGTCTCGCCGTCGCCGTTCCGCCCCTTGAAGTAGGCATATTTCTGGAGCGATTCGAGCTCGCCGGCATTAACGATCGCGTTTATCCCGTCAGGCACGAACTGCCGGTTGAGCCAACCTGCAATGCCGGAGCTGCTGCTGTTCGTTATCACGGTCACCTCTACCGGCTTTTTCACATACAGATAAATCGCGTTCAGCATCTGGCCGAACCCAAATGGGTTCTCTGCTGCAGGCCGCGCGCCGGCCTTCATTATCTTGACAGCCCTGTCGAGGTAGCTGCTGTTCTGCGTGTAGTGGTACAGCCTGAGCAGGTTTGAAGCGGCCACCGAGTTGCCGCTTGGGATCGCAAGGTCGTAAAAGCTCTTGGTCCTCACTATCAGCTTCTCGTGGTCGTCTGAAGTGAAGAACAGGTTCTCCTCCTTTTCGTCCCAGAAATGCTGCAGCATATAGTCCGTGTATCTGATGGTCTTGCCCAGATAGTCATGCCTTGCATCGACCGCGAATAGGTCTAGCACGCCGGCAACATAAAACGCATAGTCGTCAAGGTACGCGTTCAGCTTCGACTGGTCGTCCTTGAACGTTCGCAATAGCCTTCCATCGCCAGAAGCGAGTTTTGATTCGATAAACCTGACCGCGTTCTTTGCAGCCTGCAGGTACTTTACGTCGCCGGTGACGCCGTAGCCTTTTGCAAACCCTGATATCATAAGGCCGTTCCAAGATGCCAGTATCTTTTCGTCCCTACCCGGCCTGACCCTCTTGTCCCTTGCAGAAAAGAGCTTGTCAGATGCGTCCGCGATTATCTGCGCTGCCTGCTCTGGCGTCTTGCCGTACCGCAGGCCAACGCTTGCCGGCGGCATCCTGATGTTGAGTATGTTCTTGCCCTCAAAGTTGCCGCCCTCGGTCACGCCATAGTGATCGCAGAAAATGTCTGTGGCAACTTGATCATCAAGTATCGAAGCGATCTCTTTCTTGCTCCAAACATAGAACTTGCCTTCCTCTCCTTCCGAGTCGGCGTCCTGCGCAGAATAGAACCCGCCTTCGGGATGCGTCATCTCCCGGATGACAAAGTCCAGCGTTTTTTCTGTTATCTGCAAGTATTTGTCGGCCTTTATGATCTGGTAGAGTTCAGAGTAGAGCTGCGCAAGAAGCGCGTTGTCGTAGAGCATCTTTTCAAAGTGCGGGACGAGCCACTTCTGGTCGGTCGCATAGCGCGCAAAGCCACCGCCCAGCTGGTCGTGGATGCCGCCTGCCGCCATCTTGTCAGCGGTGAACGCGACAAAGTCCTTGAAGCGGTTCATGCCGGAAATGTCGTAGTAGCGTAGCAGGAACATCAGGTTGGACGCGTTTGGAAATTTCGGAGCCTGCCCAAACCCCCCGTATATCGGGTCGCCCATCTGTAGCAGGCCCATTGCAGCCTCGTCGATAATGGAGTGCTCAAGGTTTGTTTTGCCTGCGGTTCCAGATGCAATGTCCTTGGCCGTCTGCGCAAGGGCGTCCATGAATTCGCCGCTCGCCGCCTCTATCTCCTGTTTTTTGCTCTTGTACGCGGTGGCAAGCTGGAGCAGTATCGTCTTGAAGCCGGGCATGTTGTAGTGGCCTCCTTCCTTTGGAAAGTAGGTCCCGACGTAGAACGGTCTTTGATCAGAAGTCAGGAAGACCGACAGCGGCCAGCCGCCGGTGCCGGTCGCTAGCTGGCATACCCGCTGGTAGATGTCATCCAGATCGGGCCGCTCCTCCCTGTCAACTTTGATGTTGATGAAGTGCTCGTTCATCATCTTTGCAGTCTCCTCGTCCTCAAATGACTCGTGCGCCATCACGTGGCACCAGTGGCACGCGCTGTAGCCGACGCTCAGGAAAATTGGCTTGTCTTCTTTTTTCGCGCGCTCAAGCGCTTCCTCTCCCCAAGGGTACCACTCGACAGGGTTGTAGGCGTGCTGCAAAAGGTAGGGGCTCGTCTCCTTTGCGAGCTTGTTCGGTCTGCCGTACTTTTCTTGCATTGCATGAACTTGCGGCTGCATAATATATAGACTTTAGTTGAAAGAAAATTCGCATCAATGCGTTATATCCTGCACAAGCGGCTGCTACCGCGATGTCAAGTCCAAAAAAAGAAGAAAATGGTAATGAAAACTCGACTGACATTGGCCCGTTGGTCACTGAATCGTACGATGAATGACAATATTCTCATGTACCGCTCGATGAGCAAAGGTTTATATCAGTAATTTGCAAAGGAGAAAGGCGAACGTAACGTTTAAGGCGGCGTCGGTGATGATGTTTGGTCTTAGCGCCATTTTGTGATTCACTGACCTCCAGTTGCGCTCATAAAATGGAGATCCGATGGCAACATTGGATCTGACATAGGTCACACGAACACCCAAATGCGATCCGCACAATAACAAGGTTGTCCGGCCGTACTCTTTTACATAAAAAAGGATTGACTCCGGTTGATCCTGCCGGACCCGACTGCTATCAGAGTGGGACTAAGCCATGCGAGTCAACGCCGCAAGGCGTGGCACACGGCTCAGTAACACGTAGTCAACATGCCCAGGGGACGTGGATAACCTCGGGAAACTGAGGATAAACCGCGATAGGCCAAGGCTTCTGGAATGAACCATGGCTGAAACCTACATGGCCCCTGGATTGGACTGCGGCCGATCAGGCTGTTGGTGAGGTAATGGCCCACCAAACCTGTAACCGGTACGGGCTTTGAGAGAAGGAGCCCGGAGATGGGCACTGAGACAAGGGCCCAGGCCCTATGGGGCGCAGCAGGCGCGAAA
>DASPGV010000050.1:0-49872 GCA_035620415.1 Nitrososphaera sp. | reverse complement strand
AACCTCCCAGTCACGATCCCACTCACACGCGGCTTTGCTGACGGCAACGAAGTGTTCTACATCTCGACTGAAGCCTCTGACGAGGGTCTTGCGGGCCACCTGACAAACGTCACCGGATTCAGGGTCGTCTACACGCCAGCGCTTGCAGGCACCCCGGATTCGGCTCTTGCAAACATCTACGCGTTCTCTAACGGCATAGGGGGCGAAGGGCCGCTAGGTTTCCAGCCAAACGTAGCCGACTCGCAGCCCGGCGACCCGGAGTACAGCCCGCTTTGGAGGATCAACCTGGTAGAGTGGCAGGTCGGTGCCATTCCGAGGGAGCTCGCGTCCGAGGAGGAAATACTTCAGACGCAGCAGGCAGGACAAGTCACAATAACGGTAACCGAAATGGTCGTAAACTGCCCGTTCGTCCAATGGGAGGGAGGTTCGCTACCAATAAGGGAGGACAGGACGCTGACTGACGACACGCCGTACGGCGGAGGGCAGGTACTAGAGATCGACACCGAAGCCAGAACAACCACGTTCGTTGCCCACCGGGGCTTTGCTCCAGACGGATCGACGATCTACTACATCGCTACCGATGCGTCGATAAAGGAAGTGGCAGACGCCCTCGGGGTGATATTCGTCGAAAAGACAGGTGCCACGCTCCTTACGGGGGCGTCGTCAAACCTCTGGGTGTTCACCAACGGGATTGAAGGCACCGGCCCGATGGGATTCCAGGCAAGCATTGCCGGAAGCGACGCCGGCGACGCAGGATACAGCCCGCTTTGGAGGATAACCGCGACAACATGGAGCGACACTGGCAAGGCAGAGTTCCTGACTAGCACGCAGCAGATTTCGTCAGCGGTAAGCGCCGGCATGCTGACAACAGAGACAGCCGGAGTTATCGTGAACTGCCCGTTTGTCGAAGTAAGCTAGGGTCGAGTGGACCCTTCCCCTCTTTTTGTCTGGTCCATTTCTTCTTTATTTTCAAGATCTGCGCGCGACTTTCTCGCCGCCTCTATGGTCCTGGTGCGCCTCGGCTTTATGACAAGCACGTACATCGACCCTGCAAGGTACACGCCGAGCAGCACGAGCTGCGCGACTGTTGTTTCAAGGGTCGGGTGGATGCCAGTCATTGCAGCGGTGTTGATGTCGAGCCTCGGCACAGTTCCTATCAGGTGAGTGGTCTGGATGTAGCCGACCTCCTGAAACTCGCGCACCGCGTTGCCCATGAACGCTATCGACATGTAGGCGCCTATCCCCATAGTGAGCCCAAAGAGCACCCGCAGCGGTAGTTTCCTGCCCAGCCTTCTTACCGCGTACGTGATGCCTATTATCACTGCAAGTCCGAGCACCAGGCCTGCCGCGACGTACCACTCCATGTACTTTGCAAACGAGAGCATGGCCTGGTAGAACAGCACGGTTTCAAAGCCCTCCCTGTAGACGGTGAAAAACGACAGCATGACAAACACCATGACGCTTCCTGTTGTCGTGGCCTTCCACACCTTGGCCTTGACAAACTCGATCCACTTTTTCGTTTCAATCTTGTTGAGTACCCAGAAGCTGACCCAGAAGAGCACCGCGACTGCCGACACGCCGGCTATTGCTTCAATGAGCTCGCGGCTTGCGCCTGAAATGTCGATGATAAATTCAGCTATAAACCAGGTAACTGCCGTGGCCGCTACTGCAAAAACGATGCCATAGTAGACGTGCTTCTTGAAGCGCTCGTTCCTTGACGCCTCAAGGTACGTCAGTATCGCGCCCACAATGAGCGCCGACTCTAATCCTTCGCGGAATATTATCGAAAACGACGTCGAAAACGCGATTGCGGGCGCAAAGATGCCAGGGCCGGAAACCAGCCGCTCTGACTCGTCGAGGCCGCGCCTTATCTCAATGACCTTTGTCTCCACCTGCTCGAACGGGGCGCGCGCCTGGATCAGGTTGCGGAGCTCTGCGAACTTGATCTCCATGTCAAGCGTAAAGTCCGGATCTATAGGCCGAAGCGGGATCTCGATGTTTTCGTAGCTGTCAAGGTAGGCCGAGCGCGACACCAATAGCGCGCCCTCAGCGTTGCCATCTTTGTAGAGCCGGAGCGTGTCGTCCAGCTTGATCCTTATCTGGTCGATGTTGTTCCTGACGGCGGCCTTGGCCGGGTCGTCCGCTTCGCCCATGTCCCTGCGATCGCCGGTGTACGTGCCAAAGCCGGCTGCCAGCCCTTCAATGTCGGCAAAGCCGGCCTGTGCGCCCGACCCTTGGCTGAAAGAGGGATCGTTTGCCAAGAGCTCTTCAGCTTCGTCAAGTTTGACAAGTATGCCGTTTACGTGCTCTTCAATCGCCGCCGGCGATTCTTCGCTCCTTATCATTAGCCTGAGCTCTTCCCTCATCTCAATTTCAATGTCTACCATCAGCTCGGGGGCGTGCTTCTCGATGGGCGCTTCAAGGTACTCATAATTGTCAAGGTACGCCGTTATGGCGTGCTCGTCGGCCTGGTCGTAGTTGCCGTTCTCGACCTCCGTTACAACTTGCGACAAAAGCTCCCTTATCGTGGAAAAGTACTGGGCGTGCTCGCTTGCACTTCCGCTGCCGGCGCTCAGTGACAGGTCCTCCGCAAGGTCGCGCTCTATGGCTGTCACAAGGCGCGATATTGAATCGTCGCCGGCCTTTTGCTCAAGCGAGCCTTCCAGCTCGGTAAAGAATGAATTGATTTCCGTGCTGCGCCGTCCGTCAAGCGAAGTAGCTATTGACTGGTACTTTAATTCAGCCACATTGACAAGCCCGGCCGCGTTTTCATATTCAACCTGGATTGTACCGCCGTTTGAAATCTGGTACGACTGGACCGCGTCCCTCAGGAGGAACACGACGGTCTGCGAGATCACGCCCTTGTCAGATGCAAGCGGGCCCAGCTTTGCAAGCGTGTAGTCAAGCAGGTTTTCGATCTGGGCGATATCCTGTCTCAGCGCGGCGGCCGGCTTGCTGCCCGACTGGATGTTGATCGGCAGGTCTGTCAAAAGCGCCTCCAGCTGTATTGCAGATGGATCGTCAAGCTCTTTCAGCTGGCTCTTTACCGCAGGAAAGGTTGTGGTGTGCGGGATGAAGGCGTGGGCAAACGCCGCGTCGCTTTCGCCGGCCGCGAGGCTCTGTTCCGCCAGCTGGAGCTGAGCCCTTATCCTTTCGAGGTTCACCATGATTATCAGCGCGTCGGCGTCGTCTGATTGCTGCGCAAATGTAATAACTGGAGTCAGGATGAGAAGTACGAGTACCGGAACGATCACCTTTGACTTGGTTTTCAGCTCAGATATCATTTCAACTCAAGGCTCAATAGGCCATCTCGCGATGGTAGTTAGGCTTACCTAATTAGTCGGTGTTATTTAAACCATGTTTGCAGGATTGCCTTTCTTCGAAATCGATTTCTCTTGACATGTCCTCGCACAGAGATGCTTCTCTTAGTTCTGCAAGAAAATTCCTGATGCTGCTAAGCACTGATAGTCATGTTACAATCGGGCATTTAATGGAACCGAAAGATTTTCCAGAATTGATTATCCAGTCTTAGCTATACAAATATCCGCTCTAGCTTGCCTTCCATTTTCTGCCCTTTACCCCCTGCATCCTGTTCTCCCAGTACAGTTCGCCCTGTCTGTACGAAAGCGCCTCACACCTCGACTCGAGGAGCGACACCTTGGGCCTTATCTTTGCCAGCTCCTCCATAGCTTCCGCCCGCCTCTTGCGGATCTCCTTGACCCTTTTCTGGAGCTCCTTCATCCGGCTTGCTGCGACGTCGTTGTAATACACGATCCACCTGTCAAAGTCATAGATCATGACCATTTCTGGAGTCCAGCTGTCGAATTTCCTCTTGCAGTTCTGACACCCTCTCCTTGAGCGAGTCTAGCTCTGTGGCCAGCTTGTCCACGTCCTTGCCAGCGTGGGCTGACTTTTTGCGGAGCTTCGAAACGTCTTTTTGTCTTTTGTACTCGACAGAAATGTCGCTTTCGAACACTGTACCGCCCTTGCTATCAAACGTATTTAGTCACTGTGCAAGCTGGCGCTAGTAGCATATTCAGGATTAATCATCCGGCCTCTCATTTGCGCTTGTGTTGATGTTCCACCCTGTAGTGCTGCTGGACCTCGTCATAGTCTGAAAACCTTTCGCCGCAGATCATGCAGGTGTACAACCCCCTCTGGTTACTGTCCAGCATTAACAAGACATCTGCACGGGGCTGGGCTTACATTGCACATAAAGATTTACGAAAAAAATTGACGCAATAACTACCTGAAGTTTTCCCGGAGATACCGGATTATCCGCTTCGAGTCCTTCTCGCTCACCTGCATATCGCCGGCAAACAGCGCCTTCTTGCCCTTTGTCACGTCTATTCTAACCGTGTTCCCGGAGACGACCAGCTCTAGCTCCGGCCCCTTCATCATCATGCTCTTTATCGCCTCGCCGTGCAGCGAGTTTTCGCCGGTCTTGGGGTTGACAAACTCAGCTGTAATGCGGTTGATGCTGTCCTCGATTGCAAGCGCCACCTTGCCGTCATTCATTTTTTCCAACGAAAATGTGTGCCTGTCAAGCGCGTCGACTTCGATCCTGCGGCCTGTCGGGCCCTCTTCTTCTGTAGCTTCCGACGGGCTCCAGGTCATCCCCTCCCTGGCGACTTTAATCACGTACTTGCCCTCCTTGCCCGACACAAGCAGATGTCCGTCAACTGCCTTTTGGAGGTCGTCTTGCGACAGCGGCCCAGCAGGGCCCCTGTGCCATTGGTTCCTTGCGTCCTCTCTGTCTTTTTCGCCGCTATAGTGCAAGATGTAGCAGAGCTTGGCGTTCCAGGCCCTTACAAGGTTGTAGGCTTCGGACACCGAGATCATGCCGGTTGACGGGTGCTCGTTGTACGTCTCGGTCCCCAGCACCAGCAGATCAGGGTTCCACAATATGGTGCCGTCGGCGTTTGGCAGCCTTAGAAAATCCCACCCCGCGATCACCTTCTTTGATCCTGCCTTTATTGCAAAGATCGCCGAGCCGGGCATGCCGGGGCTGTCTCCCGTGTTGTCTGCGGCTATCGCGATAACTGAAAACGGTCCCGCTTCAAACGGCGTTCCGGGGCTGACGCTTGTGATCGATGACGCCAGCGACGGCTGCTCCTTTGCGATCTGCTGGCCGCATTCCGCGGTGCAGTATATTTTCGCATTTCCCTTTGCCAAGCCTGGAAGGTCGGCCGTGTGGTGTTTTTTTGCACTCGTGATCAATATCGCGCCCGGCGCGCCGGCGTTTTTGAGGCTTGCCTGAACGCCGTTGCCCGCGTCGACGAGCAGGTGGAAGCCCTTGTAAAAAACTGAAAGGGATGTGTTTGCAGCTCCCCCGTCGACGTCGGGGAGCACTCCGTTGATTCTTGCCTGAAGATCCTCCGAAGCCATATATGCTAAATAATGCAAACTCATTGCAGATAAAGATAACTGGAAGGGTCTGGGATTCGCGTGTCCTCTTAATAACGATGAGCCATTACTTGATCAGGAGGTCACGCTACTGCCAAAACCGGGGAGAGTCGCCTTTCCAGTGATTATTGCTTTAGGTGCAGTTACCGGCGTGGTTACATACGTTGCCTTCAGCCAGGCGTCGCTAGGGCCGCTCCTCACGCCGGCAAAGCTCTTCGAGCCGGTGCCTTTTACCGGGGTTCCCGCCGGGACGATAGAAGGAGAAGGCGGGCAAGGAGCGCAAGAGACTGCCACTGCAGAAACTGAACAGCAGGGCGGCGCAAATGCCACAGGGCAGAACCAGAGGGGATCTGCTCCAATACCTCCCGACGCGGTGACAATCACGATACCGCAGGGCGCATCTGTTCAGGGCAACCCTGCCTATGATCCCGCGACTGCCGAGGCTGGCATAGACCAGACAATCGCGTGGAAGAACGACGACTCGACACCGCACACAGCTACTAGCGGCGAGCTATTTGATTCCAGCCTCATAAACGCTGGAGAGAGCTTTACTATATCCACCGAAGAGATAGGAGCAGGCGAGCACGAGTACGCTTGCACTGTGCACCAGTTCATGAAAGGGACGTTTGTAATCAAATAAAATTTCTTTTGAGCCTTTGGTTACTATGAATCATCATTATCGGATGCGTCCTATTAGGCCAAGTACAATGTATGTGAGATATCTGTCATCACGGATGGTATCGATATTTCTCACATTTCTTGTTATATAGATTTTGGTAAGAACCATAGCTATGCCCCATGCAATTCCATTTAGAACTATCCCTATCCAAAAGCCGAGATAATAAACTAGGATACTACCAGTGACAATCGAAGCTAGGATTAACGGGATTTGGCGTATCAAAATATTGCGAATGATTCTATCCAAAATATCATGTTTCCTGCATTATTCAAGGCAGCTCGATCTAATGTTCTTTTAGCTACAAATTACTGTAACAAGATATTATCTAACAGACTGGCTTTGAGCCCAAAGATTGAGTCAATTTTTATTCACAAACCCTTGAGCCCGCGATGATGACCCCGACTGCAATAAGCTTTGAAAAACATGCAGAAAGGTGTGCAAAAGTGCAAGAAGGTATGAAAATCGACACCTAGCTATATATCCCAAAAACGTAGTGGGGTCGGTGGGATTTGAACCCACGACCTCCAGCGCCCCGGGTTCGTCGGCCATCCACGGACGGCCTCTGACATCCTGACCAAGCTAGACTACGACCCCTCACAGTGTCACATTCTAAAACCTCTATTAAACTTACAGCAGAAGTTCATTTGTCTTTTTTGAATTCCAGCTCAAAGCTCCTATCCCTGACTCTCATCGTGTACTTTTCATAGTCGTTGACAGGTATCACTTCAAGACTGATGTTGCCGCAAGCCGGGCATGCGATAAATCCGCGCGACCCCTTCAGCAGCGACGCGGCCCACAGGCAGCTGTTGCAGATTACCAGATCGCGGTACTCTTCGCCGGACATGCTACAATAATTCCTTGACGCAAATAAAAATCAGACTGCCTTCATCCTCCTGAACGAAAGTATTCCAAACGCGCCGAGAGCCGCGGTGTACGCGACCAGAATCGCCGAATCTAGCCCCATCGAATCGCTGCCAAATCCAAGCATCGAGTGCCTCAGGGTGTTGACCCCGTACGTCACCGGGTCCGCGGCGGTCAGGACCCCGAGCCAGCTGGGCAAGTTGTCAAGCGGGAATAGTGCGCCGGAGAGGAAGAACAGCGGAAAGACCACAAAGCTGACTATCATCTGGAACCCTTCCAGGCTGTACATGTAGCTTCCAAGTGCAAGCCCGAGCGACGTTAGCCCAAACGACATAAGGAGTATTATCCCTACGACCTGCGCGATTGACAGCGGCGTGAACGGGATGCCTATAGCCGCCCCTATTGCAAGCAGTATCGCGGCCTGTATCAGCGAAGTGGTCATGCCGCCGAGCGTCTTGCCAATAAAGACACTCCCCCTGCTCACCGGCGCTACCATCACGCTCTTCAAAAAGTCGAACTTCCTGTCCCAGATTATGTACGACCCGAAAAAGACCGAGCTGAATATTATCGACATGGCGACAATCCCGGGGAATATGAACTGCTGGTAGTCTACTCCGGGAACAGTCGACGGGTTGGCCGCCCCGAGGCCGGAGCCTATCACAAACAGCCACAGTATCGGGGTGAATGTTGAAGCGATGAGTCTGCTCTTCTCGCGCAGGAACACCTTGAACTCGCGCAGCCACAGCGCATATACCTTTGTCAGCTGGTCCTCGACGCTAATCGTACTTTGCATACCTCTCCATGAAACCCCCTTCTGCCTGTTCCTTGTCGATGTTCCTGCCGGTTATCTGTATGAACACGTCGTTCAAAGTAGGGCTTGCAAATTCGGCCGACTCGGCCTCCACACTCTGCAGGAGCACCGGCAGCACCTTTTTTGCGTCCTTGACAGACAGTACGAGGAACCCATCAACCTGCTCCACCTTGTTGACAAAGTCAAACTGCCTTATCTTTTCGATGCTGTCCTTTGTCTTGATCCTGATAATGTCGCCCCCAAGGCCGGCTTTCAATGCTGCCGGCGTGTCAAGCGCCACTATCTTGCCCTTGTCGATTATGCCAATGCGATCGCACAGCATGTCGGCCTCCTCCATGTAGTGAGTCGTCAGGATTATAGTCACTTTTTCTTCCTTGACTAGCCGCTGCACGTACTTCCACATCGTTTCCCTGCTTGCAGGGTCGAGCCCGAGTGTAGGCTCGTCAAGGAACATCACCTTTGGCTTGTGTAGTAGCCCGCGCGCGATTTCGAGGCGCCGGCGCATGCCGCCCGAGTAGGTCTTGACCTGATCGTGCTTGCGCTCCGTCAGTCCCACCAGCTCGAGCACTTCATCTATCCTCTGGCGCCTTGCATGCCGGGGCACGCTGTACAGCATTGAATGCAGTTGCAGGTTTTCATAGCCGGTCAGCATGTCGTCACTGCTGGGCGCCTGAAACACGATCCCGATGCTTGCGCGCACCTTTGCCGGCTGGCTTACAATGTCGTAGCCGTTCACGGTCGCGGTGCCCGAAGTCGGCTTGAGCAGAGTCGCAAGCATGTGGATGGTGGTGGTCTTGCCGGCGCCGTTTGAGCCGAGTAGCCCAAAAACCTCGTTTTCATTGATGTCAAGCGAAAGGTCGTTGACAGCGGTTAAATTGTTGAACCTTTTGACCAGGTTCCTCATCCTTATCAAGCCGATGAATGATCGCAGCCGAGTCTATTATGCCTTGACATTTGAAAAAACAAAAAGGAAAAAAGAAAACGATTACTTGCCTATCCTGAACATCTTGGTTCCGCAGACCGGGCAGACACCCTGTGTCGCGGGCTTACCGTTCTTCATGGTTACCTTCTTTTCGTCCTTCATTGTTCGCTTGGATTTACACTTCACGCAATACGCTTCTGTTGCCATGGTGCCCGGATACGGGTGGGGGTAAAAGAAGCTTTCCTCGTGCTATACCTCAGGTACCAGCCAGTCAATGAGAGAGTCGAGCTCCTCGCAGCTTATTGTCACCCTTATTGGGCCAAGGGGCGATTCCTGCTCTTCCTCGATGACCGCAGCTATTCCAGTAGTGGCTGCCTGCTTGTTAAGCAAAAACCAAGTGCTGCCGCCGGCGCGGTTGTCAAGGAGCATCCTGCGCAGCACGCCCATCGCCGATCTGGACCGCACCTGCTCGTACAGCAGCGACAGGGGTTCGCTCCCCGCGGCCCTTCCCACGACCCTGCTGCCGTAGCGGAACTCGGGCGAACACCTTCCTATGACCATTTCAATCGCGCTGATCACCTTTTGTGGGTCTTCCGAAGGGTTGACCGGCGCCTCGACCTTCAGCTCAATCGGCGATCCTATTGCCAGCCTTTTCAACTGCTCTCTGCCTCTGCAAGCCACCCCTTGACGATATCGTACGCGCGCTGCTTCAGCTCGTCCAGCGTCAGGTCGTTGTTCGATATCGTTTCGTCCGCAAGCGCGATCGCTTCGCTTATCCCCACCGAAAGCTCGCGCTTGTCGCGGCCGGCAAACTCGTCGGTGCTTGACGGCGCGTCAGATCTGCCCCTATCCACCAAGTGCTTAAAGCGCGTGTCCTGCGACGCGTATATCGCTAGGAGCTTCACGTGGCCGACCTTTTTCAAAACTTCGACTTCGGGTATGCTGCGTATGCCGTCGATTACTACGTTGCCGGTGCCGCCGTCCCGCTCGAGCTTGCGCAGAACAAGGTGCGCAACCGCTCCCTGCCCCAGGTCCTGCCTGAGCTCGAGCATAAGCTTGCCGAGGTTTGAGTCGGTTGGCTCGAGCGCCTGCCTCTTTGCCTCCTCCCTCACCGCGTCACCCATAGTTATGGAAGTGAAGCCCTTTTCTTTGAGAAAGGATGCGACTGTAGACTTGCCGGCGCCCGGCATGCCAGTGAGACAAACCATGAGCCTCTTGGACATGATTATTCTGCCGACAGGTCCCAGTATGCGGCGTCCTTGAACTCTTCCTTTGGCTTGCCAAGGGCCTTCCACTCTTTGAACGACTTGGGGTATAGCTTGACGTTCTGGAAGCCCGCCAGCCTGAGCGCATAGTAGGTCAGGCCGGAAAGAGTCCCCACGCTCCCGCAGTAGGTGATTATCTCCGCGTTGCTTGTTATGCCGCGGTTTTCGATGAAGCGCTTCAGCTCGTCTGCCTTGCGCAGGATGCTCCCGTTAGAGCCGACCATCGTGTAAGGAATATTCTTTGCGCCCGGTATGTGCTCGGTCAAAAAGTTCAGCCGCTCGCGCGAGTCCACCAGCAGCTTGCCGGACTGCGACTTTGCCGCCTCTACATAAGGGGCGTCGGCATAGATGTCCCTGTTGATGTTGAGCGAATGCTTTGTTTTTGGAAATGTGCGCGCCTGCTTTTCTGTCTCAAGCCCCAGCTCCTTCCACTGCCTAAAGGTCATTTCAAGCAGCGCGGTGTTGCCGTGGCCGACGTACTGGAATGTCCATGCGACTCTGGCTGCGAGCGCGCCAAACGTGTCGTCGTAGACCACCACGGCCATCCTGTCAGGTATGCCAAGCTCTTCAAGGATGCTGACTATTTTTTCCGGCGTGTCGTTTTCAAGCACACGGGCAAGCGGCAAAGACACCGCGGTTGGGATGTGCTCTTTTTTGTAGTCGTCTGCCTTGCGCACGTCCACTACGCGCACCGCCTTTTTTCGCACGAGCGAGCGCAGCGTGTCTGCGTCGCACACTATTGGAAGCGGGACAGAGCTCGTCGGTGTTTTTGCAGCTTTCTTTTTCGCCGCCCCTGCCGTCAAGCTGCGCATTCTCCTCTCGCAGTCTTGGCAGAGAACGATGAGTCGCTTCCATAGTCCCTGTAGGCATCAGGGTCCTGCTCTGGCGTCGGCAGCTGTACCACCTGCACAAGCGCCGCCTTCAGCCTTTCGAGGTTCTTGACGCCTGCAGATCCCTGGCCCTTTGTGACGTTGACGACCCACTGGTGCAGTGTCTCATTTCCTGACTTTTCCTGCTTGTAGAGCTCTATTATCTTGAGTATGGTGTCAATGACGCGCTTTGCCGGCACACGCATCGCAGCTTTTGCCAGCTCGCCGGCGCTCCCTCCAAACAGCACGGTGTAGGTTGGAGTCATCGAATTGTTCATCCTTGTCGCGCCGCCAAAGAACCCGATGGTCGCGATTTCGTGCTGGCCGCAAGAGTTGGGGCACCCGCTTATCTTGATCGTCGAGTCGCGAAGCGAGTCGTCTGTGTCAAGCCCGAGCTCGAGGAACTTGCGCTGGAGCTCCTTGGCAAGCCTGTGCGAGTTTGTTATTGCAAGGTTGCACGACGTTGTGCCGGAGCACCCGACCGCCGACGTGATTGTGAGCGCGCCGGGGTTTGCCAGACCGGCTGACGCGAGCTTTTCATAGAAATCACGCAGCTCGGTGCCGCGCACATAGCGCACTGCAAAGTTCTGCTGGGGCGTGTTCCTTGCGACGCCTTCCGCCGAGCAGTCGCGGATGGCAGACGCAAGCACCCGCAGCTGACTTGCGGTGATGTCGCCGGCTCCAAGCGTGATAAATGTCGTAAAGTATCCCTCCTGCTTTTGCGGGACAACATTGGTGTGGAGCCAGCGCTCGTACGCGGGGCTCTCCTTTGTGACCTGATCGTTCAGCACCGGCAGTTTCGTCATGCGGGGCGCCTTTGGAAGCTGGCGCGTGTCCTCCTGAGACTTGACGTCGAACTGCTGGGCGGTTGAATATGAAGTCGTCATCTCCACTATCGAGCGCTCTTTTAGCGCCATCTTTTGGAACTTGTCCCAGCCCGTCTCATGGACGAGATAGCGCATTCTGTTCCTTGCCATGTTCTCCCTGTTGCCGTGCCTGTCAAACAGCCTGACAGTGGCCATGCATGTTGCAAGCACCCTGTCCTCCGGGGTGAAATCTTCGAGCAGGTGACCAATGAATGATGCGGCACCAAGGCCGCCGCCAAGGTAAATCTTGAATCCCCTGATCGTCTTGCCGTTTTCCTCCTTTGTCGCCGGCACGAGCCCAATATCCGCTATGCGTGCAAGGCCGTGCTGGTCGCAGCACGCAAAGTTGATCTTGAACTTGCGCGGCAGGTTCTGGCACATTGGGTTTCGCAGAAAGAACCTAGCTATCGCCATAGAGTACGGGGTGGCGTCAAACGGTTCGTTGGGGCAGACGCCGGCAAAGTGGCTGCACATGACGTTTCTTACAGTGTTGCCGCACGCTTCCCTAGTCGTGAGGCCGGACTCCACAAGTCCCCTCATGACCTCGCTTACATCTTCCAGCTGCACCCAATGGAGCTGAATGTTCTGGCGCGTGGAAACGTGCGCGGATCCGATGGAGAACGCCTCCGACAGGCTCGCAATTTTCTCGATCTGGTCCGGCGTCATCTCGCCGCCGGGCACCTTTATCCTGACCATGCTGTAGTCCATGTGGAGGCGCGAGCCATAGGCGCCGTGCTGCAGCCGGAAGCGCCTAAAGTCGTCTTCTGAAATCTTGCCTTGCCTGAATAGCTTGACTTTTTTGGCAAAGACCTCAGTCTCATCTTCCCTGCCCCATTTCGGGTTGGGTTTTGGAGGAGAAACGCTCTTTTGTCTAGGGTGAACAGTAACTTTCTTCATTGTACGTTATAAAATGCGTACGTCAAATCATATATTTTTTGTGGATGTGGGAGATATTCGCACCATTTCTTGAGAGCGGCGGCAATATACAGTATCTATGTACAGAAGCTTTTTAATGCGATCCATTCGCCTTACCGGTATGGCTAAGAAGAAGAAAGCGAAGCCGAAAAAGAGGGTTAGTCCCGTTCCAAAAGGATACCACACGATAACGCCCGGCCTTGCCGTTCGCAACGCAGCCGAGGCGATCGATTTCTACAAGAAGGCGCTTGGCGCAAAAGAGAAGATGCGCATGCCCGGGCCTGACGGAAAGGTGATGCATGCCGAGCTCCAGATCGGGGACTCTTCTATCATGCTGGGAGAGGAGAACGTCCAGATGAACCACTTGTCTCCATTATCCCTTAACGGTTCTCCCGTGGGTCTGTACGTCTACGTCAGCGATGCCGACAAGGTCTTTGACCAAGCGATCAGGGTCGGCGCTACCGCGGCGATGCCGATGATGGACCAGTTCTGGGGCGACCGCGCAGGCATGATAACTGACCCCTTTGGTCACAAGTGGTGGATTGCGACCCATAGGCGCAACCTGACTCCAAAAGAGATGAAAAAGTCTGCAGAAGAGTGGTTCGCCCAGCAGGCACAACAACAGCAAATAGCACAAGCTTAAAATCACCTATCAGACGGCTGGTTACTGAAAAATGGGCAAAAGAACGCTCGTCCGCAGAAGGGGCCGCGGAGGCAAGCAATTCCGGGCAATCATTGTAGGCAAGATTGCGCCCGCAAAGTACCCCAATTTCAAGCTTGAAGATCATCATACCGGCAGGGTGGTTGACATTGTTCACGAGAGGGGGCGCGACGCGCCTCTGGCAAAGATACAGTTTGACGACGGCAAGTATTCCTACGTCCCGGCTCCTGAAGGCACCATCGTCGGAAGCACCATCGAGGCCGGAACCGGCGCAGCTGCAACTGCCGGCAACATCATGGCGCTCGAGTCCGTCCCGGACGGCACCATAGTATGCAACATTGAAAAGAACGCCGGTGACGGGGGCAAGCTGATAAAGTCCGCCGGCTCGTCCGCTGTCGTGTTCGCGCACGGGACCGAAGGTGTGACTATAAAGTTCCCGTCGGGCAAGTTCCTCATACTCAACCAAAAGTGCAGGGCAATGGTAGGCGCCATAGCCGGTGCAGGCCGCAAGGAAAAGCCGTTCCTGAAGGCAGGAACCCGCGCAAAGTACATGCAGGCTCACGGCCGTCTGTATCCGACAGTAAGGGGCATCGCGCAGGCAGCAGTCTACCACCCACACGGAGGAGGAAGGCACCAGCACATCGGGCGCCAGTCGTCGGTTGGCAGGACAACGCCGCCGGGTCGCAAGGTAGGCAACATCGCCCCGAGGAAGACAGGCAGGGGCAGGATCAAGGACCCCAACCAGCTAAAGTCCGCCTGACCTTTTCCCCTTTTTATGGGAATTTGCGCGTAAAGACTATATTCTATTCCCTAGTTTACGGGATTTGTCTATGAAAGCGGAGCAGTTTTCAAAGAACGTGTTGTCGCTCGACCCCGCGATCAGGTTTGCGGGCGTCACGGAGAAATCCGGTCACCTGCACGCCGGCATCAGAAAGGAAGGCGCCGAAGAATACCTGAAGGGCAGGAACCCGGAGATCAGCTTTGCCCAGTCTGCGTACATCGTCGACCTGAGGAAGATGTTCACTCAGGAGCTTGGCAGCCTGAGGTCGGTCGCCTACGCCTACGAAAAGGTCAAGCTGATAAGCATGCCGGTCAAGGAGCACATACTTGTCATCTCCACCGAGCCTAAGGTCGATACTGACCAGCTGGTGGAAAAGGTGCTCAATTACGTTAAGTCTGTCGAGTCCGAGCTTTCGCTCTACCCGCCAAGCAACGTAGTGAACGAGGAGAAGAGGGAAGCGCTTAGGAACCTTCACCACTCGGGCATCTCGGAAGACCTGATAGCGGAGCAGCTCGACCTCGACGTCAACACGGTCAAGATGCTCATCGCGGAAATAAAGTGATCATCCAATCCTCTTGAACTTTTCAAGCGACTTCCACAGGTACCAAGTCGCGATGCTGCAGTAGGGCTTCCAGGGCTGCGCAATTTTGCGCATGCTTTCTGGCGACGGCAGCTCTGCAAGCGAATAGGCTTTTAGCATAGCCTTCCGCAGGCCAAGGTCGTCTACAGGCAGCACGTCCTGCCTGCCCAGGCAAAAGATCAGGAACATTTCTGCCGTCCACCTGCCAATTCCCTTGACCTGATCCAGCTGTTCGATCACCTGCTCGTCGGACATTTCCCGCAGCCGGCCGAGCCTTAGCCTTCCATCCGACACGCGCGAGGCAAGGTCCTTGAGGTACTCGATCTTCCTTTCAGAAAGCCCGGCAGCGCGCAGCCTAGAGTCCTTGGTCGCCAGCAGCTGTTTTGGATGTGGAAACCGGCCGTAAATCCCGACAAACCGGCGGTAGATCGCGTCCGCCGCGCTACCTGCAAGCTGTTGGTATATTATTGCCTCCACGAGCGAGTGGAACGGATCTTTTCTGAGCTTGATTTCATATCCGCCCACGGACCTAATTATCGCGGCCAAGCGCGAGTCCGCAGCTGCAAGGTGCTTGAGCGCTTCCGCCGCTTGGTTGTTTAAAATGGGCTGGGCCATAATCTCTTGCCTACACCGGAAGCGACCCGAGAACAGTATCAAAGTTTGCCCTTGTCTGGTCCCGCTTGTAGATCTTTAAAGCGACGAGCGCCTTTTCCCTATCTGCCTGCAGCGTCTTTTTCACCATGCCGGCGACTGCTCCGTGGAGGAATATCGATTGCGCAGCCGCAGTCACGTTGCAGGTCTTCCTGTTGGTGCTCGCGCTTTCAAAGTCGATTATGAAGGGGTCGTCCGACACAATGACGTGCCTATCAAGCCTGCTGAGCTCGCCGTGGTCGAGCCCCGCCGCGTCAAGATTGTGGCACTGCTCGAGGACGGACCTTGCCATCCTGCGCAGCCTTCCCTTTGCCGCATCGCCCACCCAGTCCACAATGCTCTGTCCGTCCACAAACTCCATCGCGATCAGGTTCTTTGTGTGGCCTTCAATGCGCGGGCCCACGCCGGCGCCGTTTGCGATCACGTGAAGGCGCACCTCCTCGTCCATAGACTTTCTGTTGGCGTCCACCCTCCTTATCTTCAGCGCGCATGTATTGCTTCCAGTCTTTGCGCAAAGCACTATGCCGACGTGCCCCTTGCCGGCCACCCTCGAGCCTCCGATAGTCATCCTGCCGCCAAGCATTATCGACCTGACGCCGAGCGACTCCATCTCGGCTATGCGGGTCCTGTATTCATTTTCTGAAAAGTGTGGGTAGGATATGAGCGGCGCCAGCTCTGGCGAGCCTATGTCCAGCTCATCCGAAAATGAGGCGCTCTGTCGCGATAACCTCGCCAACTGCCTCCTTTGCCACCCCTCTAATTTTCCTGTCGACTCCGCTATAAATTTGGAGCTTGCCTGCGATCAGGTCCTTTGCCACCCCGGTGTTTTCCATGCCGGCAAGGAGCGACCTGACAAACTTCCTCGCGTCGGTAGCCTTCCTGTCCACCAGCATCGCGACCCTCATCTCCCTGTCGACCCACATCGCAAGCGGCTTCTTTTTGCCGGAGAGAAAGCTTGCGGTGTCGCTCCTCCTAAAGACTTCGGGCCCCTTCCTCTTTGTGTAAGGGGCAAGAGTGATCGATTCTACCAGAAAAGCAAGCGCCGCAGAGCTCTTTTCGTCAGTCATGCACGAGCTCCGCATGACAGCAAAGTCCGCTATCTCCAGTTGCTTTGCTATCGCGTTCACGCTCCTCTTCAGCTGTCCCCAGACGATGTCCGGGCTACGCTCCCTGTGTGAAAACTCTACAACCAGTACGTTTGGGCGCAGCCTGCCTGTAGCGATGTTGCGTTGGCTTTCGCTGAAGAAAGGAAGAGACGGCCTGCCGAGAAACGCCCTTGCCGCAAGCATGAACTTGCCTACGCTTTCCGGCGAGATCGCGGTCCCGAGGTTCCGCCTGCTGTCGACGGGATCGATTATGACTATTGGGCTGTTGAACCCCTTGACGATGTCCGGGTCATAGTCGCCGGCGGCGACTACCTCGCGCTCCTTCCAGTCTGCGGCCGCTTTCAGCACGTTCTCAAACGAGCCGTACTTTAGCACGAGCACTTCTGAAACGTAGCCGCTAAACCCGCCGGTGGAAATCTCCGCGCCGTAGATTCCGGCTCCCTTGAAGAACTTTTTAAGGAGCCGCGCGTGCCTCTTTTTTTCACTGTCAAAGCTGCGGCCGATGAATTCCGTGTGGAAAGGCGACCTGTCTGCCGCGCTCTGCCACCTGCCCTGCTCCACGTCGTAGCATGGAACCACGTTCACCCTGACCTTTTTCATGAATGCCTCGACGTACGGGTGGTCGGAGTATCGCAGCCTCGGCTTGTGATCCTTCAATGCTTTTCGGCCGACGTCTCTTCCAAGTATTTCAAACTTTTCAACCGGAACTGAGGGCTTGACCTTGAAAAAGATGTCAATGTCAGCGTCGCCGTGGAGCCATGTGCCTTTTGCAAATGAGCCGCCAAACACCACGTCAACAATGTCACCCATGCCGGCGACGTGCCTTTCTACTAGCGCCTTTGCCTCCTTTGCCACCGCGGTTATCCGGCTCTCTTCGCTAGGCGAAGGCTTGCAGAGAGGCAGTGCCTTTGATAACACGGCGCCGATGGACATACTGGTTCATTTCTTGGCTTCCACGGTATAAATGTTCGAATAGACAGGGCCTGCGGGCGTGAGGTCGCTCTTTTTCAGGTGCACCTTGTCTATCAGGTCCGAGCCAAACGTCATGCCCTGATATTTTGCAGTGACATCCCCTGTCCTGACGGGTCTGGTTCCGGCGCGAAAGAGTGTCATGTGCGGAGAGAATGGTCTGTCGGCCTGATAGCCGAGCTCGGCCATTTTTGCCACCACGTCGCTTGCAAGCGCGACCAGCTTTTGCCCGCCCTCCTGATCCACTCCGATCCAGACTACCCGGGCAGACGCGGGCTTTGGGAACGCGCCTACGCCGGTGTATGTCAGGGTGAAAGGTGTAAACTGCACTTCCGCCATCCTGCATTTTATGCTGTCGACTTCGATTTCGCTCTTTTCGCCAAGAAAGATCAGCGTGAAATGGAAGTTCTGGGGCTCCACTGGCTTGACGTCTTTTGGGTGCCAGCCCGCGGCAGACATTATTTCACTTTGCAGCTTGGATATTGCGCCGGCCGACACATCTACCGCAATGAAGGTGCGCACTGCCCAAACGATCTCGGCTCCGGTATTTACGCATCATCTTTTGCCCTGACACCAGTACAGCACGTTCCTCTGCCTGCAGTTTTCGCACTCGTACATCTGCGGAGCATCGTGATCTTTGATGGGGCAGGGTTTCGCCAAGGCAACCTCGTACCCCTCGTAGGGCGGCCGGGCAATAAACTGGTGGCCACACTTTTTGCAGGGAAAAGTCCTTGGCTCGGACTCCATGTTCGTTATTGTCTGGCGTTTGATAAAAGGTTGGCTAGTCACAAAGATAGAATCGATATTGAAGGTTCGAGCCCCTCTGAGCCACCTGGCCCTGCATATTCCGTATTTACAAGTCCAAATTTAGACGGTCCCACAATAACACGGATTTGGATTGGACCTGATTTGGTAAATGATTTAAATATCATCGTCAGTTCAATTCTTTTCATGACATTGGATGAAGCAAAACTTGAGCAATTCATTGGAAAGGCGGTGGCAGAATGGGGTGCAGCGATGGGAGCCCTATTGATCTTTGTTGGAGACAAACTGGGACTCTTCAAGGCCATGGCCGGCGCAGGGCCATTAACCGCAGAGCAACTTGCTTCAAAGACTGGAACTCATCCTAGAATTGTACGAGAATGGCTTGCTGCACTAGCAGGCGGTGGCTATGTGACTTATAGTCCCACCAATGGAACCTTTGTCCTTCCCGAGGAAAACTCCTTCGCCCTTACAAATGAGAATAGTCCAGCCTATATTGCAGGTGCCTACCAAATATTGGCAGGACTTTTCAAAGACGAAGAAAAAATAATCCAAGCATTCAAGACAGGGAAAGGTCTCGGCTGGGGAGATCATCACCATTACCTATTCGAAGGCACGGAGAGGTTCTTCAAGCCCAATTACGTTGCAAACCTTACTACGAGCTGGATCCCAGCATTAGAAGGAGTCGATGCCAAATTGAAAAGCGGAGGCGCCAAGGTAGCTGATGTCGGCTGCGGGCATGGCGTATCTACAATTCTGATGGCAAGAACATATCCAAAATCACAGTTTATAGGTTATGATTATCACAAACCCTCGATAGAATGGGCAAGAAAGCAGGCCGATAAGGAAGGATTGAAGAACGTGACATTTGAAGTTGCGGGTGCGACCGACTATCCTGGTGACGATTATGATATGGTCGCGCTCTTTGACTGCTTTCACGATATGGGCAATCCGGCTGGCGCAGCTAGGCACATCCATTCAACGTTGAAGAAGAAAAATGGTACATGGATGCTAGTAGAGCCTTTTTCAAATGACAAGGTAGAGGATAACCTTAATCCAGTCGGACGAGTCTTCTATTCTGCCTCTACAATGATTTGCGTCCCAGCGTCATTAAACGAAAATGGCCCGGCCCTTGGTGCACAGGCAGGGGAGGGAAAAGTAAGAGATATCGCGAAATCAGCCGGATTCTCAAAATTCCGGAGGGCAACACAAACACCGTTTAACTTGGTCTTCGAAGCAAGACCCTGAAATCTGAAGTCAACTCGAACATAGCATAGCATTTGTGACAAAAAAGGTCATCCAATATTTCCCTTACGAGTACATGATTGAAACTAGAGCTACGTTTAATGAGCTTTTAGCGATAATCATGGTCCTGCATTTTGCGAAAACGTCCCTAATTTTCAATTGCAATTATCAGGGTCCACTTTTAGAACCGATATCTGCTTGGAGCCTCCGGACCTGTTTCACTGTAGAGAATCGTGTTCAGAAGATCGGGCGCAACATATAATAGCATATCACTTTAATTGAAGGCATCAAACCTGGAATAGTCCTTCTTATAATTGGAGGAGCTCTGTTAGGCGCAGGACTAGTCATCGCAGGAGTTTCCACCTTCAGCGTCACCAAGCAAGTATTGGAGGGATCGACCATTATTGACAAGACGACTTTGGAGCCCAATCTTTCGTTTGCGGCAACAATGAAGGATCTTCCAGCAGGTCAGCAGCTGCTTCTATCCCTTTCAGCCGACCCCTCCGATGTGCCTCTTCAGGCTCAAATAACCCAACCCGATGAAACAGTATTAGCCACATTCGACATAAATGAGACTCCGTTTAGTAGCGCAGCAACTACTGAAATGTCAGGGGACCATACGCTGCAAGTAAAGAATGTTGGTACAAGGCCTGTCACTGTCAATGGCGCATTGATAAACTCTCCAATTGCTCAGCAAGGAGGAGGCGTGAGTGTACAAGATAATGCATCTCTTCAGAGATTTATTGCCTTTGGTATTGGAATCCTGATTGGAATAGTCCTGATTATCGCCGGCATCGTGGTTCTAATAATTGGAGCCATAAAATATGTCAGAGGGAAGAAGGCGTCTCCGCCTAGCAGCTCGGTTCAATAACTTTGCAGTTGTACGGTTAGCTTTTAGGGAGACAATTTCACTAATTTATCAAATCATAACTACTCCTTTAATGATCTACTTTTAACAACGAGATCGCAACTGAAATCATTGACCGCACTTTATTTCTTCAATGACAAAATTAAATAACAACGTAAGTTTGCAAGAATAAATACACAGAAGAAGCAGAGAAGAGGCATTGACCGGTGCTGACAGTTTCGGAGTGGAGCAGGGTAAGGCGCAAGAAGTAATTGATTGGATGAACGCCCACGCGAAAAAGAACAACCAGAAGTTTGAAGCAAAGTTGTCCGGCTACGCTATGCAGACGACCAAGTTCGGCACATTTGAAATGATAAATTGGGCCGGCGAATGGCCGGCGGCGCGCAGCATAATCAAAAAGGCCAGCGGCAAGGTGGGTGCCAAGGTGATCGAGTCAGGCTACCACGAAAAGCGCGACCTCCTGTCGGCCATGTTTGGGAGCTCTTCAGAGTTTGGCAAGGTCTATTCGAACGGCAAGCTGGTCGGCCAGATAGAGACCGTGAAAAAATCCGGCAAGTGGATATCAAAGACAGAAAGTTTCGCTTGACTATCTCTTGTTCTTGAAGTAGATCCTTTTCATTTCCTGCACCCAGGCGTCCTTTTTCTCGTATATGCGCTTGTGCTTTCTCGGCCTGCAGACCGACATGGCGTACGAGCAGAGCAGCGGGAAGTAGACTGACGTGTCGCCGTAGACGATGACGTTGCCCTTGTGCGACGTCTTGATCTTGCCCCAGCTCTTGCCCTCCTGAAGCGTCGCGCCTGAGAGGCCACCTGTGTCCGGCCGCGCGTCTGTCAGCTGAATGAGGTAGTCCTGCCCGCCCTCTTTTATCTTCAGTATCTGGTAGAGCGCGGGTCCGGTCTGCTGGAAAAAGTTCTTTGGCACCCCGCCTCCAAGCTCCAGTCCTCCAGATCTTTCGCTCTTCCACAGAATGGCGGCGGACTCGGCAACATCGAGTATCACGTTTGGAAATACGCCCTTACCCTCTAGCAATAGAGGCAGCATGTTGAGCCCGATCGACGAGTCGCCTATCGCGGGCATGTAGACAGGCACCTTGTGTTCATACGCCTTTACCATAAACGACTTTTCCGGGTGCCGGGCATTTTCCTTGGCAGCCTTCCCCAGCGCATATGCGATGTCTGCGGTGGACGCGTTGGGAGGCACGTTCTTGGCCTTCCTCATCTCTTTTTGCACTATCAGGTCCTGAGCCTGAAGCGTCCCCATCTCTTTTATGTAGACGTCGTATATCCTGACGATCTGCTTTGCGTAGAGTATGTCGTCGTCCACGTCAAAGTGGCCCTGCCTGACAGGCAGGCCGTATGCAAAATGAAGGTCGTGGTAGACGTTGGCGCCCGTAGCCACGATCCAATCGATGAACCCCCTCTCCATCATTGCAGAGATTGTCCGGCCAAGGCCTATAGGGGTCATCGCCCCCGCAAGGGTCAGGCACACGGTCGAGTCGGTGTTTATCATGTCCTCCATGATCTCTGCGGCTTCTGCGAGCCGGCGTGCGTTGTAGCCGGTCGAGCCGTAGAATTTTATCAGATCAGGAACGGTCATGTTTGGAGAAACTTTCGGTGGGTCGATCTTTTTGCCGGTGAATGTATGCCTGCTGTCCACCCTTTTGCTAAAAAGCCACTCTTTTAAAAATTCACTGCTTCTTCAGGAGCAGGCAGGCGCAGGCGGCGCTGTGTAAGTGCAGCTGGACCTGCGAGCGGGCCCTATCCGCGTCGGCCTGGCTGCACTTTTTCCACTTGCCGGCATCATAGCGATAGAACTCTTTCTTTGCCACCGAGAACCGGCCGGTAAGCTTAGCAAGCGATTTCTTGTCGTAGACCCTGCGATCCGGCTTGTTCTCAATGCCGTATGGAACGGTGATTATTGCGCTGCCGCCCTTTTTCAGGATCCGGAAAATTTCCTTCATCGCCTTTGCGTCGCCATTTTTGTCGCTGATGCCGTAGTCAAAGCCTATATGCTCAATAGTGCTTATCGATATCACCTGATCAAGTGACCTGTTCCGGAATCCCGTCGATCTGGCGTCCATTATAGCGTCGCCACCCTGTGCCAGATCTATTCCAAACAACTGCCACTTGCTTCCAAATTCCCTGATCGTCTGCGCAAGATTAGAGCCTGCTGACCCCACGTCAAGTATCGTTGCGCTCCTCTTAGGGGATACCAAGTTTCTGGAAACAAAGTCGTACTCGACCAGCCTTTCTGACGTGATGCCGGCAAGCAGGCTATGGATATCAAGCTTTTCGTGCATAGCGGCTGCCAGCGAATAGACAGGAATGTCAAGCCCAGTCCGCTCGTTGTTGCGGTACCCGGCAACATGGATGACGTGCATTTGCTGCAGCTCTGCTATTGTCTTTGTTATTTCCGACATACTGGCGCTTCCCACCTGCCGGTAAATGGAGTATTGATCGGCAGGCGATTTTTTCAGGATAGAAATTACGCGGTCCTGCAGCGTCAAGCAGTGCTAGCTAGTCGCGCATCCACTTTTATCCTTTGAAAAAATTAGTCGTTGTGGCTCGTCTTGCGTCTTGCCACAATCGCTTCTGCCTCGATCCTCGCCAAGCTCTTCTTGATTTCCGGCTGGAACCTGATTTTTGCGAGCCAGACGGCGGCAGCAGAACCGCCAAGTATTGCGCCGATTGTAATTGCTTCGGTAATCATATCGTATGTTTTGGAGACTTGTGATATAAATCCATGTTTTATGATAATATAATAAAAGTGAAAATTTAGGATATGAAATTTCTATGCTAAATCCAATGCCCTGTAAAAATTGCCTCAATACAAAACTATAAATATCAAAATTAGTGCCGTTTTTGCAAATCTCTGAAATTGGTAGACTACGCACGTACTAGAAAGTCAAAAGCTTTTTCGCTGCATTCACTTTTTCCAAGAGCTCCTTCAGAAACAGGTCAGCAAACTGCTCAAAGCTCTGCACGCCGTACCTTGCTCGATACTCCTGCTTTCTTTTTTCGTACTCTTCGACAAGCCAGTGAAAGTCGGCCTCCTTGATCCTGACGACGTTTCCCTGCGCGGCGGCCTTTGACTCGAACATGTTGAGCATGAATACGCCGGCGAACTGTGTAAAGTTGCTGGCCTTGTATTTTCGGTCATAGTCGTCATTTAGTTTTTCATAGTTTTCTTCAAGCCACTCCTTGACGTCGGAGCGTATGGTAAGCGACGTATACCTGCCGGAAAAATCGGCCTTTATGTTGTGCATCTCAACCGAGTAAAAGCCGCGCTTGACCTCGTTCATCATGATAATGAGCGCGCTTGGGAGGAACATGCCGGGGTAAAACTCGTCGGTGTCCTTTTGCAGCCGGGTAATAATGGCCGGTTTGAGCCCTATTGTCGCGTACCCCTTGCTAGGCACAGGAAAGAATGCCCGGGGACGGTTAATAGTCTTTACGCGAGTTTGCCACCGGTGGGGGTGGTGTACCCCTTCAGGTCCTCTCCCCTTATGACATCCTCTTCCGGTGGGACATAGTCGACGACTCCGTGTCTCTCCTCTCCGGGGTACTTCTTTTGCGTTGCTAGCGCGACTCCGATAAAGAGCAGGAATGATATCACCGGTGGTATCATGGTGTCCAGACCGGCGAGCTCTACGGGGATCAGGAAGAACAGTGCGAGCCTTAATACCGTTCCGGCAAAGAGGGATGCAATGGCGGCAGGTCTGTTGGCCTTCTTCCAGAACAGGCCCAGTGTAAGCGGCGCAAGCGCGCCGGCAAACACGATGTCAAACGCGACGATAAGGTAGATGCCGGGCTGCGGAAGCAGCGAGGCAAGTATGAAGGCGGCGATCATCATGGGTATTGTGGCAATTCTTGTTGTCAGGAGCAGTTTCTTGTCCTCCATACCGGGTTTTTTCTGGATCCCCCGCATGATGTCCCTTTGTATGATGTTCCTTGAAATGACGCTAGATATGGCGAGCAGGCCACCGTTCGCGGTAGACATCGACGCCCCAAGCACGCCCATCAACAGCGCTGCGCCAATCGGATATGGAACGTGGTTGATAGCGATCGTCGGCATGGCCAAGAAGGGATCGAATGGATCTTCCTCGGTATCCACAATGGCTCCGGTTGAGACCAAGTACAGCGCAAAGATCCCCAAAAAGCTCGTTGGGATCACGGTGAGCAGAGTCAACCCGCCGCCCATAAATGCGCCGTTCCGTGCCGTCTTGGGACTTTTTGCTGCGAAAACGCGTTCCATAAAGTCCAATGCCACAATGTCTCCGAAACCAAGTGCAGCTATGGCCGCCCAGTTTATCAGCGCACCATTTGCAATATCTGTCAAGCCAGAAAAGTCAAGGTACCCTGTAGGTGTAGCGCCGAGGATTTCAGCGAATTCTACGCCGCCGTATCCGCCGTAGAAGAACAGAAACGCCGCCCAGAATGCGATTATTGCAAGGTATATCTGGAAAAGGTCCGTGTACGCAGAAGAAAACAGGCCGCCGGCATAAGTGTATCCGAGGACTACTACAGCGCCAATGAGAATAGCCCAGGTAAGGTCGATGTCTAGCACAGACGACAGGATGTAGCCACTCGCTGCAAAGTTTCCTGCAACCAGGATGGTGAAGCTTATCATCAAGAGGCCGCTCGATATCGCTTCCGGGCCCTTGCCAAACCTTCTGTAGTAAAAGTCGGGCAGCGTAAGCATGGACATCTTGTTGAGCCTTTGACCGTAGAAAAAGCCAGTAAGGAATAAACAGAGAGCGAGACCTATTGGAAGAGCCGCGCCGGCCCAGAACCCAAATGAGAATACTAGTCCAGCGTTGCCAAGCGATGAGTTGCCGTCGATAGATTGCGCAGCAAGCATCGTACCCACAAACATCAGCGGGAGGCTCTTGCCCGCGATCATGTACCTTTTGCTGCTCTTCTTGACGAGCCGCGATGTCATGACGCCCACCCCGAGTGAAAGTATTAGAAAACCGATTACGGCTATGCCATATTCTATCGCCGCCATGGGCTTTTCATATATATAGTAAATATATAAGCATTGCAGAAGTCATAAATACGCCTAAAGTTCGACTGTCGAACTCAGCGTCTGCAAATACCCGACACCTGCAAGAGATGGAAGCAAAAGCTGATGTCCTCCTTCCCGATCTCTGGAATCTGTTTGCCGGCCTCGTGTTTCAAGTCCTGGATAAAGTCGTAGATCTCGTCGACCGTGACCGGCGCGTCTTCGTACCCGACCTCTTTGTTCACAGTGTTGTACATCGAAATGTAATAACTGAGGAAGGCGGTCTTGACGGCGGTCTGCTCATCTCGCAGCACCTCACTCAGGTTATTTTTCATTCCCTGAGAGTTGTCTAAAAATGATATAAGGTTTGGGGTAAAAAATGTAAACTACGCATCTCAACACGAAAAAATGATACGTAGTTTACTTTTAGGGCCGCGAAAAGGAAAATTTTGCCCGCCTGAAAAGATATTTATAAATATCATCATTAGTAATTATCTGGCGATGAAGGTCAAGAACATACCGGTCGAGCTGATCGACGTTGCAGAAGAAAACGTGCGCAAGGACCAGGATTTTGGTAAGGACGTCAACGACAGGCTGATGAAGGAACACCTGTCCAGGTTTGATCTGCTACAGCCGTTGGTTGTTCGATTTGACGACGAAAGTAGGCGCTACAAGCTGCTTATAGGCCGCAGGAGGTTTTTCGCGCTGAACGCCAAGGGTGTCAAGGAAGTGCCGGCAGTCATCACCGATCTTGAAGGGGCCGAAGCGGAGGCCGCGTCGCTCTTTGAAAACCTGATACGCAAGGACCTGTCGCCTCTAGAAAAGGCGCGCATGGTAAAAAAGCTGGTCGACTCGACAAAGGGCGGGATAACCGGCACGTCGGCAAAGTACGGCCTGCCAAAGAGCACCATAAGCGAATGGCTCAGCATACTGACGCTTCCGCAGCCGCTGCAGGACCAGATAGAAAATGGCAGAATCACTTCCTACGAAGCCATCAGGATCGCAAGGAGGCCCGAGATCCACAGCAGGCTGGTGGAAGCGGCCGCAAAGTCCAGGCTGCAGGAGGAAATGATCTCGGCAGGGGTCAAGCGCGGAGCGCCAAAGGGTCTCTTGACCGTGCGCCTTGTGTTCGACCCGCGCAAAAAGTCTGACAGGAAGATCTGGGAGCGCCTGAACGAAAAGGCCGGCCAGAGCGGCCTCGATGTCACTGACTACGTCAGGAACATCGTCGCAAGGCACGTGCAGTAATCCCGAACTATATTTATACGGCGATTTAATAACTACGTAGGTTTTGGAAGTTCCAGAGCAGCCAAAAGCTGAGCCGAAAAAAATCGCTATCGGCCTTGTTCTGATGGCAGCTCTCGCTGCGTTGATCTTTACCGTTCCGCCGGCGCTTGGAAAGAACATACACCCCATGATCCTTGTTTCGGCGTTCATACTTGCCTCTGTCTACATCGTGCTTTCGCTTGAATTCCTGCACAGGAGCTCAGTTGCCCTTATCGGCGCCGTTGCCATAATCGTGGCCGCACTCAGCTTTGGAACCCTTGAGGCTGAGGAGAGCTTTGACTTTGTCATCGGGGCCATAGACTACAACACCATCGGGCTCTTGCTCGGAATGATGATAATAGTCGCGATCCTTGCCGAGTCCGGCGTGTTCCAGTGGGTCGGCATCAAGGCGAGCAAGGCGAGCAAGGGAAACCTATGGAAGCTGATGCTCATGCTGTGCACCTTTACCGCTGTCGTGTCGATGTTCATAGACAACGTCACCACGGTGCTCTTGATGGTCCCTGTCACCATATCCGTGTTCAGGGTTTTCAAGCTCTCGCCGATTCCATTTATCTTGGCCCAAGCGCTTTCATCGAACGTAGGCGGAGCTGCGACCCTCATAGGCGACCCGCCAAACATAATCATAGCCTCGGCCGCCAACATCGACTTTAACGCGTTCGTAATCCACATGGGCCCGACCGTGGCGGTTTCGTTTGTGGCGTCGCTCTTCCTGCTAAAGTTCCTGTTCAGAAAGGACATGAAGGCAACGGCACAGAATCTGGACCAGTTGATGAAGGAGGACGAAAACGCCTACCTGAAGGACAAGAGCGTGCTGAAAAAGTCGCTTGCAGTGCTCTTTGGAGTCATTGCGCTCTTTGTGGTGCACGGCTCGCTCCACATCGCGCCATCCATGATTGCGATAGGCGGAGCTGCCATCCTGCTCGTGGTGACGAGGGCGAGCCCTGAAAAGGTGTTTCACGAGATAGACTGGCCGACCCTCATGTTCTTCACCGGCCTGTTCGTAATAGTGGGGATCGCCGAGCACGCCGGCATGATAGACGTGCTTTCAACAGCTGCTATCGCTGTGACGGGCGGCGACCCCTGGCTCACGTTCATTGTCGTGGTGTGGCTTTCCGCCGTCGCAAGCGCCTTTGTGGACAACATCCCATTCACCGCCACTATGGTCCCCATAATCCAGACGCTAAACGCCAATCCAAACATCGTGGCGATGTTTGGCGATTTTCAAATAAGCCCCCTGTGGTGGGCGCTGGCGCTGGGCGCGGACTTTGGCGGCAACGGCATGCTGATCGGCTCCAGCGCGGGGATAATAGCGGCAGGTATCAGCGAAAAGTACGGCCACAAGATAAGTTTCAACAGGTGGTTCATAGTGGGCTTCCCGTTCATGATAATGACCGTCGCGATCGGGACCGTGGTCCTCATCATCGACGTAATCCTGCGCATCTGACTGCGATACATTTTATACCGCAGCGTCGATATGCCTCAGCATGGCCGGCAGAGTGAAAAAGGGCAGGGATCTTTTGCGCAGCGCGGTGAAGGATTACGCGATAAAACATGACGACGTTAATTCGATCTTTTCTAACATGGTAGATTCCGGCGGCTTTGAGTCGCGGAACCTTGCCGCCGGCGTCGACATTTTGCGCAGGATGCTGGACGACAAGAACTGCACCAAGTTCATGTCGTTTGTGGGAGCGCTGATGTCTACTGGCGCAAGGGGCATCGTGCGCGACATGGTAAAGAACAGGATGTGCGACATCATAATCACCACGTGCGGCGCGCTGGACCACGACATCGCAAGGACCTATGACAGGTATTACGCCGGCGACTTTCGGATGGACGACGGCATGCTCTTGAACAAGAACATCCACCGGCTTGGCAACGTGCTCGTCCCGATGGACAACTATGGCCCGCTCATTGAGGAAAAGGTGCAAAAGTGCCTGAACGCGATGTACAAGGAGGGGAGGCGCAGCGTCGCCACGTATGAGATAACCGACTATATCGGAAGCACCCTTGACAGTTCGTCCTTCCTGTACTGGGCGCACAAGAACAAGATCCCCGTAATCGTGCCAGGCATTGTGGACGGCGCGGTCGGAAGCCAGGTGTGGTTCTTTTACCAGCAGCACAAGGACTTTAGAATCGACATCCTGAAGGACGAAAGCAGGTTGTCTGATATCGTGTTTGAAGCGAAAAAGTCCGGCGCCTTCATGATAGGCGGCGGCATTTCAAAGCACCACACGCTGTGGTGGAACCAGTTCCGGGGCGGGCTCGACTATGCAGTCTATATCACCACGGCGCCAGAGTGGGACGGGAGCCTGAGCGGCGCGCTGGTAGCAGAAGCGATATCATGGGGCAAGGTCACGACCAAGGCCCGGCAGACCACAATACACGGCGAGGCCACGACGCTCCTGCCGTTCATTTACGCCGCCCTTGTCTCGAGAAGAAAAACGTAGATTACGTTTTTCCTCGCTAATAACGCAGTTTGTTCGGCGGCCGAACGGACCTCGAAACGTAGATTACTTAGCAATATTTAAGAAATACTTACTAATTACCTATCTCGACCGCAAATGGGGATGGAATTTTACGGCGATTCGTACAAGGGGAACGACGAGCCTATCTTTGTTGGCATACCGACATTTCTGAAGCTGCCGTGGCTAAGGAGCAACTCGGAGCTTAAAAAAGTCAAGCCGGACGTCGCGATAATTGGCGAGCCGTTTGACTTTGGCACGCCCATCCGGCCCGGCGCGCGCTACGGCCCGAGGGCCATTCGCGCGGCTTCGACCGTCCCCTCGCCCCCGTACGAACACTTTAACATCGAGACGGGCGTCGACCCGTTCGGCGTTTTCCGAACAGTTGACTACGGCGATGTCGTAGTTTCGCCCGGCGACGTGGTAGAGTCGCACAGGAGGATGACTGATAAAGTCAAAGAAGTGCTCGACATCGACGGTATTCCCGTGATGCTCGGAGGAGATCACTCGATCACGTTTGCTAACGTCAGGGCGTTTGCGAAAAAGTATAAAAACATCGGCATGATCCACATCGACACCCACGCCGACTGCGCGCCGCAGGGGCTCTGCGGCTTCAAGTATGACCACGGCGCACACATTCGCAGGATAATGGAGCTTGGCTGCCTGAAGGGCAAGAATTACACGCTCATTGGTCCGCGCGGCTATTGGCCCGGCCCTGACCTCTACAAGTGGATGGCAGACCAGGACTTCCAGTGGTTCACGATGCTCGACGTTGAAGAGCTGGGTATTGATCAGATAGCAAAGGAGGCCGCTGACAGGGCTAATGACAACGTCGACGGTGTGTACATCAGCTGGGACATCGACACATTTGATCCTGCTTACGCGCCCGGAACCGGTGAGCCGGAGCCAAACGGCCTGACATCGAGGGAGGGTATGAGGCTTATGCGGCTGCTGTCGACCTCTTTTGACCCCGACAAGTTCGCGTTCGACCTGGTCGAAGTCGCGCCCAACTATGACGTAAGCGACGTCAACTCGTACAATGGCGGCATCACGTCGGGGCTCGCAAACAGGCTAATAGTCGAACTGCTGGCAGGGCTTTCGCTTACAAAGAAGGGACAGACCGAAGGCCGCCCCGTGAGGCCGCATTTTTACCGCGGCAAGGGACACACGTATAGCTTTGGCGGCCCCAAGGCAAAGGTGCCAAGGCGCCGATGATCCGGGTCAAGGCGACCTTCAAGGGGGAGCCGGACGTACCGGCGTTTACAAGGATCTTTGACAGCGACGACGAGATCTTTTTCAGCTCTGGCAGCATGGTCGAGGAAAAGATCCGCCGGCACACGAAGATAAACGCAAACGAAGCGCTGGTGACTTATTGTTCCTATGTCGTAAAATCTGTACGTGCCGGCAAGCATGATGGCGAGATCAAGCGCGGCGCGGCCAAAATCCTTTCCGCGGATAGCGTCATGATAGGGGTGGCGGAGACCCTGCAAGAGATCACGTTTGAAATGATAGAGGGCAAGGTTGCAAGAAAGATTGTCATAGAGCACCCGATCCCCATAAGCGGCTACATAATGGCGGAACGCTGAGAATAGAATTGATAGCGGAATCTCTCAACCAGCTGGTACAGGCGGCGTTTGCCCCGCTTGACGGCAACATGAGCGCCGCGGCGCCAGCTGGGCTCTTGCTCCTCGGCCTGATAACGGGCCTGCGCCACTCGATGGAAGCAGATCATATTGCAGCAGTTTCCACCATAGTCGCCGCGGACAAGAGCCAGAAAAGGCTCCGGCGAGCCCCGCTTCTTGGCGCCCTCTGGGGTCTTGGGCACGTGGCCTCGCTTTTTGCGGCCGGGCTTGCGGTGCTGTTGCTCGCAGTCAGCATACCGGATAAGGTAAGCAGCACCATGGAGTTTGGAGTCGGGGTAATGCTCGTTTTCCTTGGCGCCACAACCCTCACCGGCTTTAGCATCGGCAGGTTCGTGCGCGGCATTTTTGGACGGCATACCCATGATCACGCGCACGTCCATGAGGACACCGGCATAGTGCACTCGCATGATCACGATCATCATGATCACAGGCACGGCCACAAGTCCCTGCTAGTCGGCATGGTCCACGGCATGGCCGGGAGCGGCGCGCTGATGTTGGTGGTGCTGTCGACGATCAACTCTGTCCCACTCGGCCTCGCGTACATCGGGATATTTGGAGCTGGCTCGATAGCCAGCATGGCCGCAATGAGCACAGTCATAGGCATGCCATTTGCCAAGGCAAGGCACCTGAAGCTTAACCTCGTGTTGAGACATGTCGCCGCAATCATCACTCTTGCAATCGGTGCTGGCTTAATTTACGAACTTGGCATAGTTGAGCAGGTCTTCCTCTAGTAGTAGTGGTGCTTTGGCCGCTGCTGCCTGCCCAGCCGATCAAAGTGGTCGTGCTGGTGCTCCTTGTCGCCGCCAGCGTGCGTGTGCTTTGTACCGTCATCGTGTGTGTGAGTATGCATCGTAGGCTTGGCCATCAGCACATCGTCAACGCTCACGAGCAGGTTTGTGACTTCGACGGCCGTCTTGAACACCTGCTCCTTTACCACAGCCGGCTCGATCACCAAAGGGAGCATTTCCTTCACCTTCCTTTCTATCGCGTCCACGCCGTGCGAGCTGGCCCGGCCGTTTGAATGTGCCGACCGGAGCCGCGCGAGGGTGTCTATGACGTTCATGCCGGCGTTACCTGCTATCGTAAGGGGGATCTCTTCAAGCGCCTCTGCAAATTTCTGGACCACTATCTGCTCCCGCCCTGGTATGGATGGCGCCTTTTCCCTCACCGTCTTTGCGATGGCCACTTCTGCAGCTCCTCCGCCGGCAACCACCGACGGCTTGACAATGAAATCGCGCAGCACAGAGATGGCATCAAGGGCAGAGCGGTGGCACTCGTCGAGCGTCTTCTTGGAGTTTGCCCTAAGCAGCAGAGTGACTGCCTTTGGGTCCCTGCACCCTTCCACAAAGATCATCCTGTCGTCTCCCACCTGCTTTTCGTAAACCCGCTCTGCGGAGCCGAGCTTGATGTCAATGTCCTCATGATGGTAGTGATCGTCATGATGATGGTGGTGATCGTGATCATGATGATGGTGACCATGATCGTCATGCTCGTGGTCCAGCTTTTCAGATATCGTGGCGCCCGTAGCCTTGGCGAGCCAGAGAAGGTCGATCTCCTTGACCCTCCGCACCGAAATGATACCTGCTCTCGTCAGCATGTGCTGCGCAAGTGTGTTGATCCCTTTGCGCGAAAAGACGACGTTTGCGCCTGAATCAATGATGTGCTGTACCTTTGATTTTATCATGAACATTTGGGTGTCAGAGTATGACTTGATCTGATCCGGCGACGTGATTCTGATTTCTGCGTCCGTTCTAGTTCTCTTGCCTTCCAGCTCGTCGTCCACAAGAATGATCCTCGCATTTTCTACCGACCTTGGCATTGAGGAGCTGTCTATTGTCTTGTCGATGACGATGCCCCTGACGAGCTGCGCGTCCAAGATGCTGCCCTCCTTTTCCTCAATCTTGATGTCGTCTGTGTCGATGGATCTGCCGGCAAAGTTGGCAATGGAAGAAATGGCATCCACCACGAGTCCCGCAAACTTATCGTCATATGCCAGCGCCTTTGACTGCAGGCAGGTGCGGGCAAGCCTTTGCATTGCTTGCCTGTCGGTGTTGTCATATTCCTTTGAAATGTGGCCGAGGGACGCAAGTGCGATCTCTAGCCCCATGAGGTAGCCGTCTGCGATGGTCGACGGGGCTATCCCCATGTCGAGCATGTCTTCTGCCTTTTGAACGAGCGCGCCGGCAAGAACTACGACCGAAGTGGTTCCGTCGCCGACTTCGTTGTCGACGGCATTCGATGCTTCGATGATGACTTTGGCTGCCGGGTGCTCGACGTCGATCTTGCGTAAAAGTGTGGCGCCGTCTTTGGTCACGGTGACTTCGCCCATGACGTCGACAAACATTTTTTCAAGGCCGCGCGGCCCGAGCGAGCTCTTGATCAACTCGGCGATAAGCCTTGCTGCGAGCAGGTTGTACCTCCTTGCCTTGTCCCCTTTGCTTCGCCGTGTGCCGTCGCCAAAGAGCCGGCCGTTAGCAGCCATTACCTGCTAATGTTGGCTGGCACTTATAAAAATGTGCTATCAAGTGCGCGCCGCGGCGGCCATTGAAAGGGCGCAGCTTCTTGCGATCTTTGCCACGGCGTCAGTTAATTGCCCGACCTTATCTATAGAGTCGTCGAGCATCCTAATTATAAGGCCGCAGTCATGTGGTAGGGTCGAGCAGCCGGCCAGCACCGAACTATCCTTTATAGCGGCGTGAACCTGCTTGCTGACGCTATCAGAGTCCGGCGTCATAACGTAGGTCATTGACCAGAGAGTCTTGCCGCCGAACAGGCGCTCAAGATCGTCTTTGCACGGCTCCAGTCTGGCAGCGTCGGCGAAGAGGATCCCGCCCTTGCTGTCATGAGCAGTTAGCTTGAGAACAAGGATTTCAAAGTCAAAGCTTTCGCCTGACGCCGTGCGGCCCGCAGACACTGTCTCCGAATACACCACAGTCGAATTTTGTTCAAGCTGTATGTCCACCTGTTGGTAAAACCGCGATGCTTTGAACGGTATGAGCTGGTGCGGAATGAATTCCAGATAGCTCGTGTCTTGCGCGGAAATCGCTACGTTTTGTGTTGCGTATCCCCTATTCATCTTGTATATTTTAGTGGCGGCTTGCGTGGTGATGCGCGACGACGTGTTGCTCCCGGCGGTAATGTCGATCTCCATCCTGTCGCCCTGAAGTATCCCGCCGGCCGATGACATAAGATACACGTGAGCCATTCCCGGCAGCCCTGTGTCAGGGTAGAGCGCTTTTTGGACCAAGAGCGGGACCCTCGTACGCAATTTGCTAATAACGGTCTTGGTGCCGACGCGAGCAAGCTCTACCTGCGCTAGTCCTTTTTCACCTGTTGCAGAGCCAAACTTGTGGAAGGACTCCGGGACGCTCATCTTTTCCTTTTCCTCTGCACCGGCTTGTCAAAGAGGATGTCCCTTATTATGTGGCCGGCCACCCTGTCGACGCCCTGTCCGGTCCTGCAGTTGACAAACTCGACGGGCTTGCCAGGCCTGACTAGCGCGGCGTCACGCTTCATGATCGCGAGGTTTGCCCCGACGTGCGGCGCAAGGTCGATCTTGTTTATCACAAGCAGGTCGCAGCTTTCAATCCCGAGGCCGCGCTTTCTCGGGTACTTGTCCCCTCCTGCAACATCAACAATATAGATGAAATAGTCTGCCAGAGCGGGGCTGAAAGTTGTCATGGTATTGTCGCCGCCGCTCTCTATGATAATCAGGTCTAGCGTCGGGTCCTTCTGCTCGATCTCGTCTATCACTGCTAGGTTGATTGAGGGGTCCTCCCTTACCGCGGTGTGGGGGCAGCCGCCGGTCGCGATCCCGATTATCATGTCCTCCGGCATGAGTTTCGCTTCCGTAGCCAGGGTGCGCTGCATGCGCTCGGCGTCTTCCTTTGACACGACGTCGTTTGATATTATGCAGCATCGGTACCCCCGGCTGCTCAGGACCGGCACGACCTGCTCTATCAGGCGCGTCTTGCCAGAGCCGACCGGCCCGCCGATTCCGACCCGGGGGATTCGCCTAGCCATAGCAGAAACAGTCCTCGTTTACGTAATAAACATTCTCGAGTCGTCCTGCTCGTGCTGCATTTGCAGGATTTCTGCAAGTGGCGTCAGCTGCCACAGCTCATTCATGTTCCTTCTGGGCTCTGTTGAATTTACGTCGCCGGCAATCTGCATCAGGATCCTCTGGCCTTCGATGTGGGTTATGACGCCGAGTCTGACAGCAGACCCCACTATGCTGACGCAGTAAGAATATAGCATCATGCGAAGTGCGCTTTTTTCGGGTATGCCAAGCGCGCTTGCGGCAACTGCAAGGGACGCAGGAAACGTGCCGGCGCTCTCCTTTGCTTCCACTTTTGCGTAGAATTTTTTTGCAAACTTGTTGTCGGTCATGTTCACGAGACAGTTCAGCAACTGTCGGCCTGACCTTGCCGACGCGGTCCTTACCTCCCTTACCAGCTTCATGGAATAGCACCGGTTGTCAGCTGCTGCCCCGCGTGCAATATTTCTTTTTTTTGCTGCGCCCATCACTTCCAACAGCACGGCGCAGTCACACGGCACTAGCTGGAACTTTATCTGCTGCCGTATAAAGCCCAGGATGTCATTTCCATTCTTTACCCTGCCTGTCTTGACAAGCGACTCCATCCCGCCAGACAGCCCGAATATGCCAGAAGGAAAGAATGAATCGGCCAGCTGCATCAGGTGGAACTCATGGTCACTCATGGCTGTGCGCTTCTCCCGATGGCAGAAAGACCTGCTCGGTCACTTTAAGCTTGACGCCAGCAGGTAGGAGCCTTCTAAAAGTGTCGATCTCCGACTCTGCCTGTATCGGAAACGAGATGCTGCCACGATCGACTGCAATCGGCCTGTGCCTGTTGCCTATTGCGTGGCCAATCAAGGCTGCCAAGCCGACCACTTTTCCGGCATCTCCCTTTTTCATACTGACTGACACCACCTTTTCAGGCAGCTGCTCAACCACAATGAATTTTTCGGTATCTAGAACGTCGCCGTGGTGGAGCCTGTTTCCCGGCTCGAGTACCAGCCCGACCTCTGTTCCTCTGTCTGTCGTGCGCTTGAGTCTGAGCTTCTCCATCTCCATTCTTGAAATGGTGAGGCACTCGCACTCGCCGGCGGCCTTCATGCGTCGATATTTTTCGGCCAAGCTCTTCTGAGCAAATATGTTGCCGGCGACCGAAGTTACAGTGAACATGATCTAGCGATTGTGCCCTGTTGAAATTATGCCTTTCGTACATCTATAAATACAAGATTTAGTAACCCAACCGCATGATGCTCAGTCCACGCGAGATAGACAAGATGTACGTTTTCATGGCGGCTGAAATCGCCCGGAGGCGCCAGAAAAGGGGGCTCAAGCTCAACTACGTCGAAGCGGTGGCGCTCATCACGGATCACATAGTCGAAGGCGCAAGGGACGGCAGGTCAGTTTCCGAGCTGATGAGTTCCGGCAGAAGGGTGCTTACAAGGAACGACGTGCTGCCTGGAGTGCCCGA
The DNA here is from genome assembly GCA_035620415.1 of Nitrososphaera sp. Classification (GTDB taxonomy): domain Archaea; phylum Thermoproteota; class Nitrososphaeria; order Nitrososphaerales; family Nitrososphaeraceae; genus Nitrososphaera. Next base: position 13,754 of record DASPGV010000050.1, on the reverse strand, counting down.
GCTTGCCAAGACTGTGCAGGTCGAGGCCACGTTTGAAGACGGGACAAAGCTGGTGACGGTGCACGACCCGATAGTGTGATTGGAAATGATCCCAGGCGAATATTTCCTGTCAGACGAGCCAGTCATTGCCAACAAGGACAGAAAGACGGTCGTGGTAACAGTGAGCAACACTGGCGACCGGCCGGTGCAGGTGGGCTCACACGTGCATTTTTTTGAAATCAACAAGGCGCTCCTGTTCCCAAGAGCCAAAGCATATGGCTGCCACCTGAACATCCCTGCCGGAACCTCTGTCAGGTTCGAGCCGGGCGAAACAAGGCAGGTCGAGCTGGCAGAGTATGGCGGCAAGAAAATAGTCTATGGTTTCAGCGGGCTGGTCAACGGTAGGCTCGCAAACAAAAGAAAATCGGCACTAGCAAAGGCCAGAAAGCGGGGGTTCAAGGGTGCTTAGGATCCCGCGCAAGCGCTACGTAGACCTCTTTGGCCCGACGGCAGGCGACAAAGCGAGACTTGCAGACACCGACCTTGTCATAGAGATTGAAAAGGACCTGCTGAGGTACGGCGACGAGCTGGTATTTGGCGGCGGCAAGAGCGTCCGCGACGGCATGGGCCAAGCAAGCGGTGTGACGAGCAAGACTGCACTCGACCTCGTAATAACAAACACTATAGTCATGGATCCCGTGCTTGGCATAATCAAGGCCGACATTGGCGTCAAGAATGGTCTGATAGCAGGAGTCGGCAAGGCAGGTAACCCTAACGTCATGGATGGTGTCAACATGGTAGTCGGGTCTGGTACAGAGGTCATTTCCGGCGAGCACACGATATGCACCCCGGGGACTATTGACACCCACATACACTTCATATCGCCCCAGCAGGCGGTCGAAGCGATCTGCAGCGGCACGACGACTATGATAGGCGGCGGCACTGGCCCGGCAGACGGCACCAATGCTACAACCTGCACTCCCGGCCCCTGGAATATTCATCGGATGCTGGAGGCAGCAGAAGAGCTCCCGCTGAACTTTGGGTTCCTCGGCAAGGGCAACGACGCGCTCGAGCCGTCGCTTATGGAACAGATAGCGGCTGGCGCGTGTGGGCTAAAGCTGCATGAGGACTGGGGGACAACTCCCGCGACGATAGACGCGGCGCTTCGTGTAGCCGACAGAACCGACACACAGGTGGCGATCCACACCGACACGCTCAACGAATGCGGATTTGTCGACGACACCATAGAGGCTATCGCAGGCAGGACAATACACACTTACCATACCGAGGGCGCCGGCGGTGGGCACGCGCCGGACATAATGAAGATAGCAGGGGAGAAGAACGTGCTCCCATCTTCCACGAACCCCACCCGGCCGTTCACGGTCAACACCCTTGATGAGCACCTCGACATGATGATGGTCTGCCACCACCTGAACCCCTCCGTGCCGGAGGACGTGGCGTTTGCAGAATCGAGGATAAGGCGCGAGACCATAGCAGCAGAAGACGTGATGCACGACATCGGGGCGCTGAGCATGTATTCTTCTGACAGCCAGGCGATGGGCAGAATAGGAGAAGTGGCGACGAGGGCCTGGCAGACTGCGGACAAGATGAAAAAGGTTGCTGGCCGGCTGAAAGAGGAAAAGGGCGATAATGACAACTTGCGAGTTAAGCGGTACCTTGCAAAGCTGACGATCAACCCTGCGATAACGCACGGAATTTCAGATTACGTCGGGTCGCTAGAGCCGAGCAAGATTGCAGACATTGTCATTTGGACTCCACAGTTCTTTGGCTCAAAGCCCAAGATGGTGGTGAAGGGTGGGTTCATCGCGTATTCGCTCATGGGAGACCCTAACGCGTCAATTCCGACACCGGAGCCGGTCTATTACAGGCCGATGTTTGGCGCGTTCGGCAGGGCGAAATACTCCATTTCTTTCACTTTCACTTCAAAGCTAGCGATCAGAAATGGCACCGCCAAAAAGCTAGAGCTGCAAAAGAAGCTGCTGTCCGTCAAGAACTGCCGCAAGATAAGTAAGCGCAACATGTTCTACAACAACCTTGTGCCAAAGATCGAGATCGACCCGGAGACGTATGAGGTGAAGGTGGACGGGAAACTTGCGACTGCACCGCCCGCTGAAAAACTCTCACTTGCGAGGCTCTACAATCTATTCTAGTTCGGCGGCCGAATCATTATCTTTTTATAGTTAGTAAATATATGAGTGTCATGGCTCCCGTAAAATCAAAGGCCGAGGTCGAAAAAGCCGCCAAGAAGGCTGTCGAAGCGCTTTATGGAAATGATCTCCGCGATTTCAGGATAAGGGTGTTGATGCCTTACCCAAGCGAGCTAAAGCACGACTCGTGGGATGTGCAGGTGACATTCATGCAGGGCAAGCTGCAGTACACAGTGGACCTGATAATCCAGGAAAACGACGGCAAGGTCACAAACGCTAGGCTGATCGACACCATGGCGCCTCTAGCGTAACTCTTTTTCATCATTGCTGGCAATAATGGCAGTACATTTTAAAAGGGTACCATGTATCCCAAACGTCGATGTTGGAGGGTACTAGGCCATTGTTTAGGGTGGGGTCTTTTGATTTCCAAACAAGACATTTGCTGATCATAGCTGTCCTTGCCCTCGCGTTCACTTCTGCGCTCATCATGAGGTTCTACCCCATAAAATACGGCTTTTACCTTAACGAATTTGATCCGTATTTTGACTACCGTGCCACCAAGTACATTGTCGACAATGGTCTAGATGCATATTGGCAATGGCATGACACGATGTCTTGGTATCCTGAAGGACGGAATGTTCCAGGATCATCTCAAACTGTTCTTCACATAACTGCGGCTTACTTGTATAAGGCATTTGGCGGAGCAATGTCCCTACTGGATTTTGTTATTGTCTTTCCTGCAGTTATTGGCGCATTAACCGTCATCTGTATATTTGCCCTAGTGAGAGTGCTTGGGGGAACTTCTGCAGGAATGTTTTCTGCTCTCATGCTAGCGTTTAGTCCTGCGGTGATCCAAAGAGGTAATCTGGGCTGGTTTAAGTCAGAACCCCTGGGACTCTTTTTTGGAATCCTGGCCGCGTATCTATTCATATCAGCAATCAAGCACAAAGAGATCAGGTATGCCATTCCAAAGGCCGTAGCCGGTGGCATTCTACTAGGCCTTGCTAACGGATCGTGGGGCGGGATTCAGTACTTTAGTATTCCAATATCGCTTTTCTTTATAGCACTTCCTTTCTTTAGGAAGGACATCACCATACCAATGTACGTTGCAATTGCATTCACAGTTTTTACGTTGCTGACAGTAGCAGGAGTTCCAAGACCCGGTATAACATTTGTATTCGGACTTCCTGGGATAGCCATGATTGGGAGCACTCTATTCATGGTGGCTGCCTTTTTCTTAAGAAGGTTTAGCGCTCCAAACGTACAACTTAGAAATACAACGTACTTGCTCATCGCGTTTAGCGTAATTGGGTTGAGCTATATTGCTGTGGGACCATATGTGGGCACTTCTTTCAGATATCTAAATGCTGTCAACCCTTTTTTGAGTTCATCAAATCCACTTGTCGAATCTGTTGCTGAGCATTTCACTCCTACGGTAGCTGACTTTTTCGTGGACTTCTCTGTTTTGCTCATGTTCGCGGGACTCGGAGGATGGTTGGCATTTAAGCGCAGAGATGACCCTTCCGTATTTGCTTTGTTGATTGGCATTACTGGTGTGTATGTGAGCGCTACTTTTGCAAGGTTGCTTGTGTTTGCATCATTTGGTATAATCGTGCTGGCGGGACTTGGTCTGTACGAAGTCACACGCAGCATCATGGCATACAGAGAGTCACCAACGACTCCAACTGCTTCAAGACCCACCGCAACCGCCGCTACAAGGCAAGAAAGAAGAAAACTCGAGTTTGCTGATAGAAGACACGAATCCGCTGGAAAGGTGGTGAAGATTAGCTATGTTGCTGTCACCATCATGATGCTTTCGCTTCCGATGTTCTATCCTTTTAACTCAAACTGGCTAAGCTCTGCAGATATTCCCGCTGCAATCGCAAATGGTGGAACAGGCTACAGGTTACAAACTGATGATTGGACTGATGCATTAAATTGGATTTCGAAAAATACAGAGCAAGATGCAAAGATTGTAGCATGGTGGGACTATGGATACTGGATAACAGCCATTTCCAATAGAACTACACTGTCTGACAACTCGACTGTTAACCAAACTCGTATAGAAAGGATCGCAAAAATGCTCATATCTGATGAACAGTCTGGAATCAAAATCGCCCAAGATCTGAAAGCTGATTATATTTTGGTATATGCTGTAGGACAGATTCGATTTTATGGTCAAACCAATGCGACAGCAACGGATAATAGTCCAGAAAGAATCGCGATTTACACGCTTGGTCAGGGTGGAGATGAGAGCAAAAAGCAGTGGTTCATGAGAATCGGGGGCTTTGATGAGACACAGTATATTGAGCGTGATGGCTTTACCCCAACTCCCAACTTCTGGAATAGTACCCTTCTCGGGAAACTCTTTCCATTTGAACCCTTGTATTATGCCAACTTTGGTCCCCAAGGCCCAACTAACATACAGGAAAGGTGGCAGCCAGGACTAGTCGGCCTCTATTCGCAGCACGTAAAGTATCCGGCAGACGGCGGTAACGATCAGCCGTTACACTTAGTCTATGCCTCTCCTAGCTTTGAAAATGAAGAAAACATATTGTTTGGAGTATTCGTCTACAAAGTCAACCATGATTACGTTCCCAAACCGGAAGGCAATCCCTATGCTCCACCTCAACCATCAGAAGAACCATCGATAACCGCGAACATGACTAGTTCTGATAAAATAGCAATAATCGAAACTACGCAGGGCACAATCGAGATTGAATTCTTCCCGAATGCGGCTCCAAAGCATGTCGCCAACTTCATTGACTTGACCAATCAAGGCTTTTACAATGGTACACTTTTCCACAGAATTGCCCCCGGTTTCGTAATACAAGGAGGCGATCCAAATACCAGAGGCGATGATAGCGATAGGAGCACTTGGGGTCAGGGAGGACCAAGCTATATGATTGATGCTGAATTCAGTGATATCCAACATGAAAGGGGCATAGTGTCGATGGCTAGATCTGCAGATCCGAATAGCGCAGGTTCTCAGTTCTTCATAGTTTTAGAAGATTCGAACTTCTTGGATGGACAATATACGGTGTTTGGCAGGGTTATCAAAGGCATGGATGTAGTAGACAGGATAGCGAAACTCCAGATAATCGGGGGCAATGGTCAAGATAGAGAACAGCCACTCAACATAGAACAGGCTAGAATACTCTCCATAGATATCGCGGAAAGATAGGTTAAAGAATAACAGCAACCGCATCAATAGCTGACAGGTTAAAAGCACATCTTGAAAACAATCACCATTGTCGGGTGCGGCAACGTAGGCAGCAGGCACCTGCAGGCCATTGCAAAATTGCCATTTCCTGTTAGTATTGATGTTGTAGAACCAAATGAGAGTGCGCGGCAGCTGGCAAAATTGCATTTAACAGAGGTTGCACACAAGACGTCTAGCATAGCGGTAGGCTGGCACAAATCGATCTGCGACCTGAAGCGTAATAGTGATTTGACTATAGTAGCTACCTCGTCCATAGGACGGAGCAGTATCATAAGTGAACTGCTGGAACATGGTCATTCGCGATTTTTGATCGAAAAGATGGTGTGCCAGTCTGCCATAGATTATGAAATGTTGCTTAGAAGAATGCAGGCTCGCGGCGCAAAAGGCTGGGTCAATACACCCAGACGTTACTACAAATTCTATCAAAAAGTCAGAGAGTGCCTACGTTCTGGTCCAATTCACATGTCGGTCGCAGCTGGCAATGTTGGCCTTGGAACCAACGCGATCCACTTTTTGGATCTTTTCTCTTGGTTCTGCAATGACTACAAGATACTGCTGAAAGAAGCCCTTTATGACAAGCTGTTTCCGAACAAGCGCGGCCCTGATCTTGTTGAATTTGCCGGAACCATCATTGGCTCTTCTCAGGATGGGTCGATCCTTGAAGTATCATTCCTACCATCGATTGAAGATATGCCACTAATCGTCAGCATTACTGCAAAGGACATGCATTTTGCAGTCAATGAAAGCAGGGAAAAAATCATTGCAGAACCGAACGACTGCCTTGGTAATGAGAAATTTCAAAACGAGTACGTTAGTGACGTAACTACCCGCATAGCCAATGATATATTTTCAGAAGATGAATGTTTGCTACCTAGGCTGCAAGATTCGTATTTATCCCATTGTGAATTGTTTCGCATCTTTAGCAATCACATAAAAAAGCTGACAAGCCAAGAAATGGAGCTATGTCCGATAACATGAAAAACAAGTCGTCGTATGATTTCCTTGCAAATATTTCATCATTGAGGTTTGAAGATAAATCTGTTCTCATTATTGGCGCAGGTTGGATGGCAAGGCAGTATGCCACTGCTCTTTCCAAGATGATGATCAGAGATGTCACTATCATATCTAAGCGTAAGGACAGTTTAGCAGGGCTTTGCAGAGAATTCGGCTTCCAACTGCTTATTGGAGGCTATGAGAAGTACATTCCTAGTATGAAACGAACAGACCTTGTGATTGTTGCCACTCCCATACATCATTTGCTTCCAGCCGCCATGCTTGCAGCCAAACACGGACAGCAAAACATCTTGATCGAGAAGCCTGCTTCACTTTACCGCGAGGAACTGATCTCTGCGGCCAAGAGCCTCAAGAAGGCACGGGTTAGAGTCGCGTATAACAGACTTCTCTATCCAAACCTCCACAAGCTGAAACAATTGATAGACGATGAAGGCGGGGTAACTTCATGCAGGTTTACATTCACAGAGTGGGTACATACAATTGATTTTGCGAAAGAAAGTCGAGATGTCTATTCACGATGGGGAATTGCCAATTCGTTGCACGTTATAGCTATGGCTTTTGATCTTGTCGGCTTCCCAAAAGAAATTTCTACATACCAGCATGGTGGCTTTGACTGGCATCCATCCGGATCAGTTTTTGTAGGAAGCGGAGTGACTGAAAGAGGCATCCCGTTCTCGTACCATGCGGACTGGAATTCGGCGGGAAGATGGGGTATTGAGGTCATGACGGCAGAAAATGCTTATCGCCTCATGCCTCTGGAAGACCTGTATGCATGCAAAAAAGGCTCTACCAACTGGGAAAAAGTACCATTTGATGTGACTTTTCCGGACGTAAAGCAGGGTGTTGCAGAAGAAGTAGCTGCTATGCTGGGCGATAGCTTAACTGCGAGCCTTGTCCCTCTGGAAACGGCAGCCGCCTTCAACAAAGCGGCGGAGAAGATTTTTGGATACAAATGAATACAAATTGCTGTTGCGTATGTTTCTAGTAGCCATCCATCATCTAGAAAATACTACCGGGAAGTAGCTGACATAATTCCCCCTTTATTTTAGTCAGGACGCATTTCTAGAATGTCGTACGCTTTCTTGATACCCTTAAATTCGATCAAATCATGGGAGCGACCATGAAAACTAGTTAGCTTTGACCATTGTTTTTAATGCTAGTAGCTCACCGTATAGCATCTTCCTGATTTCCCTTATAGGCTACAGCAAGATGAACATATGGATGTCCTAAGAAGTAATAGAGATCAAGTAGATTTATACTCGCTGATCTCAGCTGCTTGTCTATTAAAGGTAAATAATTCCGTGTTCTTATGTCAACGCCTGATGCATAGCTCTGATAGATCAGTAAGCCTTCCCCTTACCAACAAGGAATCAGCGATGCCTAAAACTATATCAATAAATGGTTTTACATCCTGCGGCCATGACCAAGGTACATACCCATGACCAATTTTGTTAGACAAGCGTCGCAAAGCCATATTTGCAAATGACTTGGGAATATTTGAATAAACATCTGCATTCCGGAGTTCATTTGGTGTAAAGCCGCTAAAATAACAAGCATCAAATCTGTTCTTATTTGCTACGCTATAATCTCTTGCATCTCCAATTACATATGTTAAGAACCTATTATTATCTTGTGTATTTTCTTCTACAGAAATTCGCTTTAGATAGCTTCAATCTTATTCCCTTCATCGATATCAACAAATGTTAATTTGCATCCATTTTGATAGAACCAGTATTCTTCATGCCCATAAGCTGCTCCAATGGATAGAACGGATTTTGGACCTTAGGCCATACCTGCCAATTAATTCCTACATCGGTTTTTCACATAACTTGTTAAATTTTAGCCAATGGGGATCTTATTTCGCCATCATGCTCTAACGAGAAAAAGTCGTTGCGATTGACTTTGTAAACATTCATCTATGTCAGATACAAGCAAGATGCATTTGAATTTATACCATTCCTTTCTTTTGCAGCACTGCTCCCATGGCCCAACCTTCGGTGATATAGTTGAATGGAGGGAATGATTTCCAAGCATCGAGGTGTTTGGCTTTTAACTGTCCCCAGTTTATTGCAGGTTTACTGTCCTTAATTAAAAGTGATCTGTACGGATGGAGTACGCGCTCGTATATATCCTGCAGCCTATAGGAACGAGGGTCTTCGGGATTTTCCGACCAATCAAATGTCATTATCAAAAGGCCATTGGGCTTAAGCACTCTTAGCATTTCGCGGATAGCCAGAACATCCAGGTTTTGCTTGCGATAGTTAACATATCTTCCGTCCACCTTTTGCTCTTCCAAGTGCTCCAAAACGGAAATACAGAATACCCTGTCAAACACATTATCATCAAAATTAAGCTTTGTAACGTCACCTTCGCTGTACCTTACAATAGTGCCACACCATTTGGCAAGCATTGGTGAAACCCTTTTCATCAGAATGTCATCGTTGTCTATTGATGATACATTATGACCCATTGATGCCAGATATATCGGGAATAGTGATACACCTGATCCTATGTCAAGTATCTTCATAGCTCCATCAAGTTTGGCTTGTGAGATCGCCCAAGGATACTCTGCACGCCTGACAGGGTATGGCAGAGTGCTTGAACTTACTACGCCGTGAGTCCAAACGACGTTGGTGTAAGAAGTGCGTACCATCCTGCGTGCAATCAAGGAATTGAGAATTTTTCTCCGTAAAAAGCTTGCAGGAGTTCTGAGACGGCCGCCTCCAATAGCTGAAACTAGGGAGTCTGCTATGCTGAAAAATAGGCTGCCAGTGCCCGCCATGTTGATCTCAAACTTATGTTCAAGTATCCTTTCCCGAAGTTGGTCAAATTCCCCCATCACCTGGTTTGACTGCGTGTTGTACAGGATATCAGTTGAAATATTTTCGATCATTTCTTATTTAACAGAGCATGCTTCTATGACAGCCCTAACCTCATCAGAACTCATGGAATTGTAAATTGGTAGAGTAAGAGCCCGGTCAAAAACTCTTTCTGCATTATCACATTTGAGATTCTGCAATTCAGGATTGCAGGGTTGCATGTGGATTGGAGTCCAGCATTTTCTTGCATCAATCCCTACAGCATTCAGACGCTCGAGGTAGCGATCTCTGCTTTCCTTATCTTTTGCCAGAGCAAAGAACAGCATGTACGAGTGTCTTGTCACGTATGTCGGAATGCTCTGAAATTCCAGAGTGATCTTTTCACTGTACTGCCGTGCAATCCAATTCCGATCGTATATGTATTTGTCAGCCTTCTTCAGTTGAGCCATACCCATGGCAGATTGTAAATCAGTCGTTCTAAAATTGGCGCCAACTACATCATGGACATATCTTTCGATAGAAGTGCGCCCATAGTCCTTTATTTTATTCATTCTCCTAAGCGCATGCTCATCAAGCGTGGCAATGCACCCGCCCTCTATCGTCGTTATTTGCTTGGCTATCTGAAAGCTGAAAATTGTCGTGTGATCGTACGAGCCCAGCATTTTGTTTTTGTATTGCGCTCCAAATGCTTCTGCGGCGTCCTCTATCAACGTAAAGTGGTATCGCTTTGACAGCTCCACAAAAGCATCAATATCTGCTGGCATACCTGCGACATCCACGGTAATCACCATCTTGACGTCCGGATTTTCTTTTAACGTTTGCTCGAGACTTTCAGGTGAAATATTCAGTGTGAATGGGTCTATGTCTGCCACGATTACCTGAGCGCCAAGCAATTTAGGTACAGATGAGGTGGCTACAAATGTAAAGGCTGGAACTATTACCTTGTCCTTGGGTTTCAGTCCTTGTGCAACCAAAGCACACATCAGTGCAGAAGATCCATTGTTAACTGCAATCACGTTGGAAGACAGGTATCTTGAAAGCTGAGCCTCAAATTCTTCTGTGACCTTACCCTGACTCACCCATCCGTTGTCAAAGACTGATAGGATCGCTTCTATTTCGTCTCTTCCAATATCCGGCCTGCTCATTGGCACCTTGAATTGCGCAGTCATGGGCAACATATAGCAACTAAACTGATAATAAGAAGTTTTTCTATGTCTTTTTTCCATTCTGGATTATCTTAAAGGCTGGCAATGGAACAATGAATTTTCCTCCGCTTTTCAAGAATTCGTTTTCCCTCGATACAAATTCGTCAATAAAATACCACGGCAGTACCAAGAAATAGTCTGGCCTTTCCTTCCTTGCTCGCTCCTCTGAGATAATAGGTATGTACGTCCCGGCAGTCCTCTTGCCCCATTTTACTGGATTTCGATCCGCTGCTGCCTTGATCAGCCGGTGGTCAAGGTTGTAGTACTGTAGCAAAGTGTTTCCACGCGTTGAAGCACCGTAAACATGAACTGTTCGGCCTTTCTTCACTTCGGCCTTTACAAAATTGTACGTTTTTTCTTTCAGGGTCTCTATTCTTCTGGCAAACTTCCGGTATGTCTTGTAGTCTTCAAGACCCATTTTGTTTTCGTATAATTTTGTCTTGTTCACTTTGTTAGTAATTGGATATAATTTGCAATCTTTGTGTTTGATATATGTACGTATGCTCCCCCCGTTAATGTCGTTCAACTCTATGTCAAAGACTATAAGGTCATGCCTTTCAAGCAGGGCATTCAGCGAATCAAGTGAGTAGTATTCTAGATGTTCGTGCACAATATTATCAAAGGCGTTGTTCTCAAGCATAGTCGCGAGATAATTCATCTGCACTATCCATACACCATCTTTGTGCAGGGTTTTCACTATATCGCTTACGAATTCATTTGGCTTATCAAGATCATAAAACATCGCTATACTTGTAATGATCATAGCCTTATGATTTCGGAATTCTTTCCCAAATGCTGCATGGTTGAAAAAGTCGTTAAAGATCCTTATTGTTCCCGTTCTGGCTTCATCCATGAGGTTGGTTGCGGGCTCAAACCCTACAAGCTTCAAGTTGCGCTGGCTATAGCTCCGAAGCAGAGTCCCATCGTTGGCTCCTATATCTAGAACTATGTCACCAACTTGAAGTTTAACTAATTTCTCTGCCTTGACCACAATGTCAGCGAGTGCGTTCTTCATAGTTTCGTTTGTGCCACTCTTGTACCAGAATTTTCTGTAGAGAAGTTCAGGAGGAACGGTATGCCTTAGCTGCAGAAGCCCGCATCCCCCAATTTGTTTGTTGCACAGAACCAGTTCTACTGGAGCGGCGTACAGCTCTTGGTCAGGATCAATAAAATTGCTAAGATATTGCATTCCGAGCGACAGTACAGGGGCCAATTCCTTCTTACCGCATACTCTGCATTTTTGTATAGCAACAAGATCCTTTGGCAACCGGTATTTCTTGTCCATCTTGCTGAAATGCAGACAACTTATCCTAATATTATATCTTTGTCATGCAAGTGTATTAATAAATTAATCCTCAATACTGTCCCAGATATTCAGGCGCTCTTTCTTTCCAAAGCGTCTATTCTTAAAAATAGCCATGCTTATAATATGCCGTTCATTTCCTTTTATCACTTCATCTGCCATAAAGACACCTTCGATTTCAAACCCGAGCGATTTATATAGATGGATCGCTCGGGGGTTGTCAGAATGAACATTCAACCAGATTTTCTCAAGCCCGGCTTTCCATGCCTTTTTTATCATGTGTCCACATATTGTTTTTCCCAATCCCTTGTCCTGCCAGCTGTCTCCGACTACAATGCCCAGAATACAGTTGTGGCCTTTCTCTGGTTTATCAAAGAGGGTAAGAAAGCTATATGCTACCATTTCACTGTCCATAAATGCAAAGAACTTGATCTTGTCTTTTCGGGCTAGCTCTTTTTGAACTATTGCATTCACGTTTGAACGTCTAATGTCGCCAAAATGATTGAATGTGTAAAGCGTATCGTTTGTCAAGGTCAACAAGAAGTTCTTTAGCTGCTCAGGTTCTGCGGTTTCCTGAATTCTTAAATTACGCATAGCGCGGCCACACCCGATCTACAGGATAAGTGGCAATTGTATTTAATGTTTAAAAAGACACGTCTCAGCGCTTGCGTTGTTTGGAAGGTCTGTTTTCCCGGCTTAGCCGGGTGATTATGTTCAGCTCGCTTGGATACAGTGGCGCGTCCCAAGGAAATGATTTGCCGTCTAAAAATAATTTCCACCGCCGGATATCTTCTTCAAGCATTATCTTTACAAGCTGTTCAAATTTGATTTTAGGCTCCCAAGATAATAATCTTCTTGCTTTCTTGTAGTTGCCGCAGAGATGATCGACATCCAGAGGTCTAAAGAATCGCTTGTCAGTTTTTACGTATTTTTTCCATTCCAAACCCACAATTTCAAATGCCAGCTTCACAAAATCTCTGACCGTATGTGCCTCCCCGGTGCTCACCACAAAAGTCTCCGGCGTTACATTTTGAAGCATCAGGTACATCGCCTCGACGTACTCAGGGGCATAACCCCAGTCCCTTTCTGCATCCAGATTTCCTAGAACCAATTCGTTTTTCAGCCCCAAGTGTATTTCTGCGACACCATTAGTTATCTTTCGTGAAACGAATTCCAGCCCCCTGAGGGGCGACTCATGGTTGAACAGTATGCCCGTGATTGCAAACATGTTGTAGGACTGTCTGTAGATGTTTGTGATCCAGTGAGCATAAAGTTTTGATATAGCATAGGGACTGGCAGGCATAAAAGGTGTTTCTTCGTTTTGAATCACTGTGCCATTATTGCCATACATCTCACTGCTTGATGCTTGGTAGAATTTTATATTTTGGTTGAAAAAGCGTACCGCCTCCAGCATCTTGGTAACTGCTAGGCCCGTTATTTCCGCATTTCCGACTGGCTGCTCAAAAGCAGTGCTGACATAACTTGCAGCGGCCAGATTGTAAATCTCGTCAGGGTCTGACACCTTGATCGCTTCTATGAGCGATCCCATATCAAGTAGGTCAGCTGGGATTAGGCCTATTCTGTCATAGATATCGAGACTCTGCAGCCTCCAAAAGTTAGGCGATGATGCGCGTCTGAAGGTCCCATACACCTTGTAGCCTTTGTCCAAGAGAGATTTCGCAAGATAGGCGCCATCCTGCCCGGTTATTCCAGTTACAAGCGCTTTCTTGATGCCTTATCAGCCCAGATATCGGACTTGTATGGATGCTAATATACGTTAGGCTATTCTTTTATTTCGATTTTGGAAAAATTTTCGGCGAAAAGCTTTGAGCGTTTGAAGCCATGAGGACGCCTTCTCGTATCTCTTTAGCCAAGCAGGACCGTTTACGGCTACCCACTGCCTATCCAGCATCCTTATCACGGTATCATATTCCCTGTCTTTTCTGACCATGGGATAGTCGGGGTCAAGGTACTTTACGACTGCTTTGGCGTTTTTTTCCATCGAAAGTCTTGCCTTGTGCTCGTCTGTTACGATGATGCGGG
>DASPGV010000049.1:0-7020 GCA_035620415.1 Nitrososphaera sp. | reverse complement strand
GTTTTTTATGTTGTAGATCACAACCTTGAACCCGAACCAGGTTCCATCGTAATACTTGCCCTTGCTGTTCTGCTCAGTCACTACCGGATCAATTGCCTTGGCTGTGCCGCGCTCGTCGGTGTAGTTGCCCGTATGCCAGATCTCTTTCTTCCACCCGACTGTTCCGTCAAGGTGCAGCCTACCCTTGATCGAAGTGCCGTCGCATGGTTCAGAATCGCTGTGCTCCTCTCCGCTGCGCGCGTACCACTGCAGCACGTTCTGCAGGTCAGATTTGCCAAAAGAATGCCACACAGTCCTGACCACTTTGGCATAGACTGTTATCTCTACGTTTTTCCACTCTTCGCTCCCTTCCGGGGTGTATACGTTCATCCTTACCTGGTACTTGCCGTTGTCGTGGCCGCTTACCCGCCACGAGCCGTCGTGCTGCCTTTCAATCGCAGCCCTCGGGTCAAATATGCCGTCCTCCGGCTCGTCCATGTCTATGAACCATTCCCTTCCGCCCTTTTTTGTAGGGTAAACCTTTGTTATCCCGAAATCGTCTTCGCCGGCTGCAAGCGCGCCGCCGACGCTTGCGTGTGCGCTGCCGGAAAATGAAACTACAATTACAAGAGCAAGAGCCATGCCGATTATTCTTGCAGATTTTTCTTCTAACACTTTCTGCCATAAGAAAATGGCTCAAGATAAAGCATGGGCAGCTTTTAGAATGTCTAGCCAGAAAAGTCCTCCGACGGCACGCTTTTAAGTCGAGGAGATGTACCTGCCTTCCTGCAATGCTGAGACGGTCGCTCAAGCCGGAGATAATAGAGTCGATATCGTTGCTAAGGAAGGCAAGGCCCAAGGTGTGGATAGAAGCCTACGGCTGCTCCGCAAGCATGGCCGACTCGGAGATGATAAGCGGGCTGTTGAAGGGAGCCGGCTATGAAATTGCAAGCAGGCAGAGCGAAGGCGCGCTAAACCTGATTGTCACGTGCTCTGTCAAGGACACCACAGAGCACCGGATGGTCAGCAGGATCAAGGCGATGAGCAAGTCGGGCAAGCCGCTGGTGGTCGCCGGCTGCCTTCCAAAGGCAGACAGGGTAAAGGTCGAAGCGCTCAATTCTTCGGCAAGCCTTCTTGGACCGCACTCGATCGAAAATGCGCCGGCGGTGGTGGGCTCGGCGCTTGAAGGCAGCCGCCTTGTCGCGCTTGAAGATTCTTCTTCTGACAAGATCAACATCCCGCGAGTCAGGCTAAACCCCGCGGTGAGCATTGTGGAGATAGCGAGCGGCTGCATGAGCGAGTGCACGTTCTGCCAGACAAAGATGGCCAAGGGGTGGCTGCGGAGCTACAGAATCGGCGACATCATGAGGCAGATCAAGTCGGACTTGGAAGCCGGCTGCAGAGAAGTCTGGCTTGCGTCGACTGACAACGGCTGCTACGGCAAGGATATGGGCACAGACCTCGTAGAGCTCCTCAAGGCCTGTTGCTCCATCGAGGGCGACTTCAAGATCCGGCTGGGCATGATGAACCCGATGTACCTCCCGGAGATGCTAGACAGGGTGGTCAGCGTGTTTCACGAGAATGACAAGCTTTTCAAGTTCCTCCACATCCCTGTCGAGAGCGGGAGCGAAAGGGTCTTGAGGAAGATGAAGCGCGGCCACACCGCCAGGACGTTTCTGGATGCCGTACATGCTTTTCGGGGCAAAATGCCCGAAATTACAATCTCAACGGATGTCATCGTGGGGTTCCCGTCTGAGACAGAGGACGAGTTCAAGGAAACGCTGGCTCTCATTGAGAGGGCCGAGCCTGATATCGTCAACATCTCGCGCTATGGCGCGCGGCCAGGCACCGAGGCGGCGAAATGGAAGGGCATCAGGATCAGCTCCCAGGTGGCCAAGGAAAGGTCTGAGCGGCTCCACGCCCTTGCAAAGAGGATTGCAAAAAAGCGCAACTCGCTATGGCAGGGGTGGCAGGGCGAAATAATCATTGACGAAATGGGCAAGGTCGTGCAGGGCCGGAACTATGCGTACAAGCCGGTGATTCTGTCAAATCCTGATCGGGTTTCGCTGGGCGACAGAAAGCGCGCGCAGGTTTATGATTTTTCCAACTTTTCGCTAAAGGCGCGGATAATTTAGACGAGCTCAACTTTGTTACGCCGCGCGTAGCTTCTGGTTAATCACCAAAGCTTTTTAACATGAACCATGTATTTGTGTGCGGGGAGCTCGGGGGATCAATGAATGATCTTTTGATCAAGAATCCAGTGCTGCTGGTGGGCATCGGCGGCGCCGGAAGTAAAATCGCTACCGCGGCAAGGGCCGCTCTTGGGTGCAGGTGCCTGCTGATAAGCAACGACAAAAAAGATTTAGTACACAATGAGAAGTGCACCGCCGTTTACGTCGATTCCGGCGAATGGGCCAACCCGTCAAGTCTGAAGCTCCGGTCTTTTGTTGAGGCGCACACAAATGAGATGATGGCCGCGATGAAAGGGTATTCTACGGTCATTGTCGTCTCAAACTTGGCTGGCCGCGCCGGCACCGCGATGGCGCCGCTTGTGTGCAAGATGGCAAAAGAGTCGGCCGCCGTAATCTCGATCGCAATCATGCCATTCAAGTTCGAGAAGGACCGCATTTTCAACTCTGGCACTGCTCTCAGGAGGGTGCGCGAAGCATCCGACTCTACTATAGTCATGGACAACGACGCGTTCCTAGAAAACAACCCAGACCTCTCTCAAGAGGAATGCTTTGGCCTGACAAACAACGCCATAGTGGAAGTCATCGCCTCGATCTCGACAGGCACCGTGAGGCCTGCAATGAACATCCTTTGCACAAGCAAGGCAAGCCCCAGCTCGGAATCCTCGTTGCGCGATTCTGTGGCTATGCTGTACGACTCTGTGCCTGAGGCAGAAACGGTGAAGCGCGCAATGGTCTATGTGATGGGAGGAGACAAAGTTCCGATCGGCGACCTGAACAAGCTCGTCGGCTTTGTGCAGGGTATATTCCAAGAAGAGGGCACTACTGAAGTGGCGATCTCCACGATGGCAGCCTCCGACGGCGTGCGCGTGCACCTGGTCGCGTCTGCTCCGCAAAAGACAAGATTCGACCGCTACGACCCGCTGGGCGACATCATCCCTGACGTGCTGGACTGGGAAGAGCCGGACTCGGCGCCCGACATCAAGCTGGCGATACCGGCGATCGAATAGGTTTTATTAGAAACATGAGGCAGCAGCGCCATGATAACATGCGGCTGCAGGTGTATAGTGTGCAAGAGCCAGCAGCTTACAAGCCACGAATTCGTCGCGCCCGACGGCTACAACGACATTCACCACACCTGCAAGTCGTGCGGCACGCATTTCAACCACCTGGACGGCGAAACGTATGCAAAATGCGAAACCTGCAACTTTCCCTAGTTATCTGTCGGTCAACTTTTTGTGGTACATGCTCTTGCAGGGCTGGCCCTCCACCAGCTTGATCTCTTTCATCTTTTTCTTGTCATAGATCGTCTGGAAAAACTTGTAGCAGACGGGGCAGACCTCGATCATAAATCATCCGAGGACCGGACGGGTTAAAAGTTTAGCTGGAGGCGAAAACCGCAGTGTGTCATGCAAATTCACACAGTTGCTTATATATTGCCAACAAAATATTTCATTGCCATGATGATCCGCGCGGATCGTTTAAGAGCATCCACGACCAAGCTAGGCAGGCTATTGCGCAGGTCTGGCAGGTGTTCATGCGGCCATCAAAAGGACTATCATATCAACGGTAACGAAAAGTGCATGTTTGGTATTTGCCCGTGCCAGAGTTATGCAAAATTAGAAGCCCAGCTAAGTTGACTTAGTTTCTTCTGCTTTTGGTTCTGCCACAGCTTCGGTCGTTTCAGCCGGGGTTGCTTCTGTAGTTTCCGGCTTCTTTTCCTCCGCTACCGGCGCTTCCACACCCGCGGGCAGTTCTTCGTAGAGCGATACAGTGACCACGCCGTCCTCGTCCTTCACCATCTTGACGCGCACCTTCCTTGGTGGGTTGGTCTTGCCCCTTGACCATATCTGCCTGTTCAGGTCCTGTTCGAGCTTGATCTCGTCGCTCTTCATGTGCTTTGTCGCAAACTCGCGGATCATGTTGATGACCCTGTCTGTCCTCTTGTGCTCGGGCGTGAGCCATGCCCGGCCAAGATTGATGGTGTAAACGCGTGTGAGGTTTTCTTCGACTGTTGCCATTTTAATCAACCTACATTAACGTCAGACCTGCGCCAGAGCCTGCGCTTTGGGTTGGTTCTGACCTTCCTGTTCGTCCTGATGACCACCCAGGTCGGCACCGGCCTGTTCTGCCTAGCGCGCTTTAACAGACGCTTCTTGCGCGAAGTGTTTTTCCGGGCAGCCATATACGAGCCTAGGATTGATTTTTTCCGCTTTTTAAGTGTTGGCGTGCCGGCATTTCGTGAGACAAAAACAAGTGTTTGCATAGAATCTTACTTCTTTTCGAGGCACTCGACGATGGACTCCATCATTATCTCGGAGGCAGAGTCGCCCAGCAATTTAGTCAAAGCATCTTCCACTTCGGACAGCTTGTACGAAAACCTGCCCACAAGAAGTATGCCGAACATTATTTCAATCTCGTAGGTAATTGTCTCGACCATCGCCCTTCCCAAAGTCTCCTTCAGTCTGTCAAAGCAGGCTCCAAGCTCCTTTCCCTTCACGCTCCTATCGCTCTCGTACGGTTTTCTTCTTACCGACATGGCAGTCGTAGCAATCCTACACCTCTTTTCTCCCTTTAATGAATAAGTTTGTTACCAAATCAGGAGAAATAGGCTTGTGTGAAGAAACTCCTACACACAGTTCGTTCCTGCCAGCCTCACGACAAGCGACGACTGGAACCTCTGACCCATAGTAATATTAGTTACGCTCGGGTAATGATGTGCAGGCGTTGAACGATAGCACCAAACGGTTCATGAAAAACCAGCTCGTCTGGATCGGGATTTACTTTGGGATTGCACTCGCGGTGACCCTTGTGCTGGACTTTCCGATATCGCTTCTGGTGGTGCTGGCGATCATTATCCCGCTCAGCCTCTACAGGAGGAGAAGGTACTTCAAAAAGATGGGCGGCTCTGAAGGCTCGTTCTTTGGCTCCGGGAGCATGTTCGGGTCAAAAGGCATCGACTACTACTGCATCAGCTGCGGGACAAAACACCGCCAGGCCGCCTGCCCAAACTGCGGGTCAAAAATGAAGAGAGCCGGCTTCTAAACTATTTCCTCAGCCTGAAAAATATGTAGACCATGACAAAAGGCACGGCGGCAAGCGCAAAGGCATAGCCGGGATCCATCGCAGACGACAGGGCTATCTCTAGTCCCGAGTACAATGTGATGCCGGCGGGGATCAGCCCGAACATGATGAACCTGTGGCTCCTTATCTTGAATTTTTCAATGTCT
Source organism: Nitrososphaera sp. (assembly GCA_035620415.1). Taxonomy (GTDB): domain Archaea; phylum Thermoproteota; class Nitrososphaeria; order Nitrososphaerales; family Nitrososphaeraceae; genus Nitrososphaera. Next base: position 1,622 of record DASPGV010000049.1, on the reverse strand, counting down.
GTGTACGGGTACTGCAGATGGTGGTAGATGACTGGCATCACGAAAAGCGAGACCGCCACTGTTATAGAGGAGCGCGACAAGAAGCGAAATCCTGTCAGCATACACCAGGCTGTCAGGCGCGCTCACCGACGTGTTGAAAAGAAAGCCGAAAAGGATGCCGGCAAAGGTGGTGAGCACCGCGCTTTCGCGAAGCACCGTGCCGTAGTCCTGCACGAGCCTGTCCCTTGCGGCGTCGTCTTCCCTCACATCCCATATAGGCAGACAACCTTAACAAAGGTTTTAGAACACAGCATGCGTAGGAATCAAGAATGCCCGAAATTCTGGACAACGTGCACAGATATTTCGCAACAACGGTGGGGCTGATCACGACAAAGGGCAGTAGGCACGGCCGGAACGTAATGGCCGCTGAATGGACCATGCACATAGCTTACGAGCCGATGCTGATAGCGGTCTTCGTACATGAGTCGCCTACGTACTGGAACATCGAGGAAACCAAGGCGTTTGGCGTCAACATTGCGTCAGACGATCAGGCAGAACTTGTCAACATCGCCGGCGGGTACTCTGGCACCGAAATAGACAAGCTTGCAATACCCAAAACCTTCAGAACATACCGGGCAAGACACATCGACGTCCCCATGATACGGGGGTGCGCACTGAACGCAGAATGCAAGGTGATCGCGACGCAAAAGCTGGGCGACCACATCATGGTGGTGGGAGAGGCTGTCAGCGCGAAGTACGACGAAACAAAGTTCCCCCTGATATACACGAGGGGCAACTACAGAAAGATATCAAAGTCAAAAATCCACTCGGGCAGAAAGGTGGTGTACATAACTCCTGCGCAGATGTCGCAGTTCAAAAAGATGTCCGCCGGCCAGTTTGTCCTGAAAGCTGCGGCCGCGACCATGAGGCGAGGCAACAAGATATTGCTACAAAGGCTCGGCGAATCTTGGATTCTGCCCATGGTCGTTGTCAGCAAGGGCGCAGACTACAAGGGGGCGCTTGAAAAACACCTTGGTTCCATCGGCATTTCTGCGCGTATAGACAAAATCAACAGGCTATCGCGCATGACACTCAAGGCCGGCAAGGTGGAACTGCGCGCCAACTTTGTCACGTTTGACTGCAACTTTGAATCGCTTGAAAGCAATGATGCAAAGTGGTTTGCCAGCCCGCCAAAGAACATTGCATTAAGAACTTTGCTTGAAAAGTCCTGACTGCACTATTTTTTCAGTCGCCGCAAGCATCCTCTTTACATCGCCCTCGTCGTGGGCGTACGAGAACGCTCCCATCTTGCCCGGCAAAAAGAAGATGCCATCGTCAGCCATCAACGCAAGGTTGTATCTTGTCAGCTGCTCTTTGTTTGCAGTCGCGACGTCGCTTGCGTCCTGCACCACTTTCTTTCCAAAGTGGGTCATAAAGATTGAATTGAGTCCCGTCACGCTGCACGCAATTCCTGAATCGGCAAATATCTTGCTCAGCCCTTTTCTCGTCATATTGCCAAGCCTGTCGATCTTGCTGTAGACCTGACTGTTCTTTTTCAAAAAGTTCAGCGTTGCAAGTCCGGCCGTCATGGTGACAGGGTTGGCAGAAAAGGTGCCGCCGCCTATAGCGCAGCGCGCCTCCTT
>DASPGV010000048.1:0-4432 GCA_035620415.1 Nitrososphaera sp. | reverse complement strand
GCAGTTACTGAGATGTACGGCGGGATCGGGTCTGCGCCCACTGATGCCATGACCCCGCCCCAGATGACTCTGCTTGACAAGGAGACGCTTGAGCCGGAAGCAAAGTTCTGCATCAGCTGCGGCAATAAATTGAAGGCAAGCACGAAATTCTGTACAAAGTGCGGCAGCGCGCAGGGCTGACTTGTCATCTGTAGATCAGCTATCTTTCTGCTGTTCTTGCTCGGCCAACGTTTTGAAACCTTCCATGACATATTTATGAAGGCGTCTGACAGTGAACCGGAACAAGAATGGTTTTACAAAGTCAAATGCTCCTTTGGTTTCAAACTGCGTAAGACGAGTCAGCTTGGTGTCGTCCTGGGAAAAAGCTTCAAGTAGGAATGTGTCTTGCATTTGCCTGACGTGTTTGTACATGCCTATGGTATCGGATGTCGCAATAAATGTCAACCTGTATGGCGGAGTCCACTCTGTGATTTGTTGGTCAATGAAGCCCTTGCTGGTCCGACACTGGCGATGGGACCCTATGCCATTTGCTTCACCTACTATCTTGCATTCATTTGGAGTTGTCACGCCAAGTTTGAAGCACCAAGGAGCTGCAGTAGGCATGTGCGCATCGCAAAGATATTGCCACACCTTTTCCGGCGGCGCATGAATCTCCACTTCGGTTGAGATCCGAACTTTCATGGCTTTTTGTCTCCGGCTGCTTTGAATCCCGATAACAGCATCTTCCTAATTGGCACCCACATTTTCTTGTCTCTTGCTTTCTCTGGATTGGTCAATAGCTGAATAGTCAGTCCATGATATAGTGCTATCAGAATCCTTACCATCCCCTCCAACTCTGAAGGATCTGCCTTTATGATCCCGAGAGAATTCGCGACTTGCAACAACTCCTTTAGTCTGTGAATTGTTTCATTCAGGCCGTCACTGAATACTTTGTGTATCTTTGCGCTCCTCCTGCTGCTGACCCACATCTCAAACAACAGGGCAGAAAAGTCCGGGCTTTCCAGAGTATTTTTCTTCAGCACTCCGATCATGTTATCAACGAGTTGTTCTGGCGACCTGGCGCTTTGCAGGCTTCCAATAGATGATTCCCACATTGAGCCAAATCCGAATGTTAGTGCCTGTGCAACTAGATCCTCTTTATCCTCAAAATAATAGTGCAAAAGACCTCTGCTTATTCCAGCGTTATCCGCGATGTCATTGATTGTTGTCTTCTCGTAGCCATTTTTGGCAAGGACGCCCAAGGTTGCGGTGAGTATCTTGGCAACCTTGCCCTCCCTTTGTCTGGACACTACGTGCCATTAGGGCACTCGGTATATAAAATTATGTTGGCTATCCAACCAAAAATAGATATACCGGGCGCCACCCATATTGGCTGGATGTCCAACCAATAAACCCTGATCTACTTGGGCGTTGCACTGTTATTGGCTGGAGCATCAGCTACGCTAGTAGCTTTGTTTGAAACAACAGATGTATTCTTTGTTGTATTTGGCATCGTCATGGTGTCGATGGGTCTTGTTCTCTCTTTTGCAGCGCTGAGGGCAGACGGGGGAAAACCCTACACACATGAGCCGGTATCGACATACCCTTTATCCTATATAGAGTATGAAATCGAAATCTATCAAGAGAAATTAAAAGAGAGGAGCGGCAACAGGGCCTTTGGACTTGTTCTCATAAGTATGGCACTGTTCATACTAGTTGTCTCGGGCCTGTTTGGTTTCTTCTTCCTGTGGCCGCTAACCCTGCTGGGAGTCTGCTGTATTGCAGGAGGAGCCATACTTTGCAAGCAAAAATAGTCAGATTCCTGTCGATGGACAAGACTAAGCTGGCAATCTTTCTAGCCTTTTCCATTATCGCGCTGGTGTTTTTTTGCCTTACCTGGAACTTCTTCGATATTGGCATTGCCAGTTGGCGGCCTCTACTACTTTTTTCTCCTGCAAGTGTTTCAGATCTCTTCTCAACTACTTGGATTAGACTACTATCCTTCGCTAATCGACACGACCTTTTCAGTTACTCTTGCGGCGACCGTAATAGGATATTTTTACCTTCTATCAAGCTACATCGCTTATGTTGCGCGGAGAAGGCGAGATCTTGCGAGCATGTTCATGATGTCGTCCATCATTATGATATTCGCATCACCGTTCATAATTTTGTCATACCCGTCTGCCGCGTCTGAGAATGCTGGTGTAAAACGTTATCACATAGTGGATGGGGAGTCCTGCGCCAGTGTTCCCGTCAGTGGCGAGGCAATGGAGTGGGACCAGGCACGCAGAACATGTTACATGCGCGGTAATTTCATTGTGGGCCATCATGGCCTAATAGAGATAGCAGACAATGTAACTTTGGAGATATTGACAGGTGGTAATCTTACTACTATAATGGCGATGAACAACAACGGCACGATTGTTGTTAATGGCGGCATTTTGCAAAATAGTGAGGGCTATATCTACAACAACGGCAACATCGATCACAAAAATGGGCTATTAATCAACAACGGTGTCATAGAAAATGGCAGGTACTTTGATGGCAATGAAGTAATCTCAATAAATCCGCCAGAACCTTCACGGATTGTCAACAGGGTAACATTTGAGAATAATTACTACGTCTACAATTATGGAAATTTTACCAATTTAGGATTGCTTGACAATAGCGGCCAGATAGATTTTTTTGAGGGCACGACTATCAATGCCGGAACTGTTTCAAATAACGGCAGGATCGAGATAACAGGCGGGTTTGACAATAAAGGGAAAATATTGAATTCTGGAGTTATAGTGGTTTATCGTTACTCGGATCTAGGCAGCCCTATCGTTCTTGACAATTCCGGTGAAATCATAAACACGGTAGGCGAGATTAGCAACCTTGGCACAATCAATAACCGTGGCAGCATTTTGAATGAATTGGGAGAATTTGAAAATCACTGGGATCAGGATAAGGCGCTAATAAACAATGAAGGAGTTATTGCGAATGTAGCGGGAGAATTTCTAAATGATGGAATCGTTGCGAATTCCTGCAGCGGGGTAGTGGAAGGGGAAATCCAAAACACTCTACCCACAGATCTGTGTCGGAGATGACTATGCTTTGGTATTATCGGCGTCGCTTTCCTTTATCTTCAGGTAGCATTCGTTGCACACCGTCTTCGAGAAAAGGAAGTTGAGCGAATAGAACCGGACCCTGCCGCATGACTCGCAGGTGCGCATGCCACTGTTTGCAAGCCCAAGAATAAATAGTGTATCGCAGTTATGACGGTGTTGAAGCTGGTCATCACGGGCAACCCCGGAGTGGGCAAGCACACAACCGCCAGAATAATCGCGGCCAGGACGGGCGCAGAGATAATCGACATCAACAGGGTCGCCGTGGACAGCAATGCAATTGCAAAAAAGACAGAGCGCGGCCTAGAAGTCGACGTCAAAAAGCTGGGCAGGCGGCTTGCAAAGCTGCTGAAGGCAAGAAAAGATCTAATAATAGTGGGACACCTTGCGCCCTATGTGATCAAGCGTGCAGGTGTCAGCATGGCGGCTGTATTGCGGAGGTCGCCGTACGAGCTTGAAAAGACGCTTGAGAAGAGAGGGTACAGCGCCAGCAAGATCAGGGAGAACCTTGCAAGCGAGATCCTTGGCGTGTCGCTTTACGATTCGCTGAAAACTTTTGGAAAGCGCAAGATCGCTGAATTTGACACCACGAACAAAACGCCTAAGCAGACCGCAGATGAAATAATGCGGGCTATCCGCAAAAAGCCCAAGCCGGCGGGGATAGACTGGCTTGCTATGGTGTCAGAGCGCGGCGACATGCAGAGGTTCTTTGAATATTAGCAGGATACAAAAATTCGTATATATACTGCTCCAAAGATACCAATCAGGCATGGCTGCAGTTGTTACCCGCAAATTTGGAGAGGAGGCGCTCCAGTTCCTTGGAAAAAAGGTCTCCGTAGAAACTTCGGATAATAAAATTTACAGCGCGACGCTCGCAGGAATAGACGAAAAGCTTGACGTGGTGCTTGACAACGTCGAAGGGCACGGGATCCTGAAGGTCATAATCAATGGCGCGTTTATCAAGGAGATAAGGTTGATGGAAAAGCCGTTCGATTTCAAGGCGCTCGCAGAGAGGCTGGCGAGGGTCTTCCCCGGCTTGGTAAAGACCCGCGAAGATGTTGGCGCGATAATCGTCATGGACAAGATAAAGGTGACCCAGTCCGGAGTCGAGGAAGGCTCGGGCCTTGCCGCAGATAGGGTAAGGTCGATCTACGACGAGTTCATGAAGGAGACAAAGAGGTAGTTGTGTTCGAGGTCCGGTACTCGGATCTGGCTGGCCGGATAGGCAGGCTCGAGACTCCCCACGGCACAGTCGAGACGCCGGCGTTCGTCCCTGTGGTCCACCCGGTGAGGCAGACTGTCAGCGCGCAGTTTTTGAAAAAGATGGGTTTTGACATCGTCATAAC
>DASPGV010000047.1:0-8377 GCA_035620415.1 Nitrososphaera sp. | reverse complement strand
GGCAAGGCGTACGGTGGCGCGTACATCGCCATGAGCAGCAAGAACCTGCGCGCCGACATCAACTACGCGTGGCCAAGCGCCGAGATAGCGGTGCTCGGCCCCGAGGCCGCGGTCACGATCATCCACAGGAGAGAACTGAAGAACGCTCCAAGCGCAGCCGACACAAAGAAGAAGCTTGCCAAGGACTACCGCGACAAGTTTGCAAACCCCTACATCGCGGCGGAAAAGGGCATAATTGACGTCGTGATAGACCCGATGGAGACAAGGCCAATGATAATTCAGGCGCTCAACGCGCTCGCAAACAAGAAGGAGCACAGGCCGTGGAAAAAGCACGGCAACATCAACCTGTGATGGCACCATGTCAAAAAAAATATCGAGCATACTGATTGCAAACAGGGGCGAGATCGCCCTCAGGGTTATCCGAGCGTGCCGGGAGATGGGTATAAGGTCGATAGCGATCTACTCTGACGAGGACGTCAGGGCGGTGCACGTAAAGAAGGCGGACAAAGCCTACCACATAGGCCCGGCGGCACCGGCGCAGAGCTACCTCAACATGGCCAAGATAGTCGAGACGGCAAAGGAGGCCGGCGCGGACGCCATCCACCCCGGCTACGGCTTTCTGTCTGAAAACGAGAACTTTCCGGAAATGTGTGAAAAGAACGGCATGATATTCATCGGGCCTACCGCCAAAGCGATGGAAGTCACCGGCGACAAGATGAAGTGCAAGGCGGTCATGAAAAAGGCCAAGGTCCCAACCGTGCCGGGGAGCGACGGCATTATTGAAGACGTGGAAAAAGCAGCGAACGTGGCGAACGAGGCCGGCTACCCAGTTCTGCTGAAATCGGCGTTTGGCGGCGGAGGCCGCGGCATCAGGCTTGCCAACAACGAAAAGCAGCTGAAGCAAGAGTTTGAGATGGCTTCAGCGGAGTCAAAAGCGGCATTCGGCAAGGCAGCGCTCTTTGTAGAAAAGTACCTCCAGCGCATAAGGCACATCGAGTTCCAGCTTATCCGCGACTCGCACGGGAACTCAAGACACCTCTTTGAGCGCGAATGCTCGATCCAGAGGCGCCACCAGAAGCTCATCGAAATGTCCCCGTCGCCAGTCGTTGACCAGAAGACCCGGGAGAGAATAGGCGAAATAGCGACAAGGGCCGCAGATGCCGTCGATTACCTGAACGCCGGCACCGCCGAGTTCCTGCGCGATCCGGAGGGCAACTTTTACTTTATTGAAATAAACTCCCGGCTCCAGGTGGAGCATCCGGTGACCGAGCTCGTGACGGGGCTTGACCTGGTGAAACTGCAGATAGCTGTGGCGCAGGGAGAAGAGATCCCGTTCAAGCAAGAAGACCTGAAGATGAACGGCTGTGCTATTGAGTGCAGGATAAACGCTGAGGACCCGTTCTACGAATTCGCGCCGTCAACCGGCATAGTGCCAAACTGCAACATCCCTTACGGACCGGGCATAAGGGTTGACACTTATCTCTACCCAGGCTGCAACGTGTCGGGCTACTACGACTCGCTCACAGCCAAGCTGCTCGCGTGGGGCCGGAACTTTGAAGAAGCGAGAGTCAGGATGAGAAACGCCCTGAGCGAGTTCACAATAGAGGGCATCAACACCACTATCCCGCTCTACAAGACGATAATAGACGAGCCCAACTTTATCAAGGGCGAGCTGTCGACCGACTACCTCGATCGCTTCAAGGTATTCGACAAGATGAATGCGCAGGCAAAGGAAGGGGCCAAGGAAAGGGCCCTGGCTGCAGTGGCAGCAGTCCTCCTCCAGTCAGAGTTTGTGAAAAAATCCGGGGCCGCACACACGGCAAATACCAACTCCCTGTGGAAAATGAGGGGATAGAGTGGAGTTCAAAGTCGGCGACCTTGCAGAGATGTTAGACGGTGAGGTGCTGCGCACCACCGACGACAATTCCGTGCTGGTCAAGATAGGAGGCAAGCAGCACACCCTGCGCCTACTGAAAAGCGGGACAAACGAGTTCGAGTTCGTGCTTGACAACACGTTCCACCACGCCAAGATCCTGCAGTCCGGGAGCGCGGAGGTAAAGCTGGTGCTCGACGGCCAGCCGCTGACGGTGAAAAAGCACAGCAAGCTCACCGAAGTGCTAGAAAAGGCCTCGGCGCTGGGCGGCGCCGGCGGCGGTGACCGGAACCTGGCAAGCCAGATCCCAGGCAGAGTTGTCAGCATTGTGGCAAAGGTTGGAAGCGAAGTGAAAAAGGGCGACGTAATTGTCGTGCTGGAGTCTATGAAGATGCAGGTCGCGGTCAGGGCCCACAAAGACGGCAGCCTGAAAGAAATAAAGGTAAAGCAGGGGGCCAGCGTCGCAAGGAACGACGTGCTGGCAATCATTGAATAATAATTGCGCGTCCTTCCGGCCTGATGTAGGTGCCGGTCGTGAAGCGGTTTCTTCCTAGAATTTTTCCTTTCATGATCTTTGGGTAGGCGCCGACAGTGAAGAGCAACACTTGGAAAGAGGCGCTTGGATGCCTGATTAGATTTCGGATAAATCTCGCCCCTGCGCGCCACCAGGGAACGGTCCTGAACACAAACCCGTAGGGGCGAAGGATCCCGTCCACCTCTTCTTTCGTCCCGTGCAGCTCTACCGAAATGACGCCGGCCTGCTTTACTTTTTCTATGCTTTTTCTAATCACCGCAGTTTCAAAGCCCTCGATGTCCATTTTTACAAAGTCGATCCCGCCCACGTTCAGGCGCTCAAACACGTTCTCCAGCGTGTCTGATCTGAAAGAATATTTCCTGCCCCAAAAGCTAATCTCTTTTTCGCCCGGTATCTCCGCAACGCCTAGGTTAAGGGCGATGACGTTCCTGCAGCCATTCTTTTCCGCGTTTATCTGGAGCAGCTCGAAATCGTTGGCATTTGGCTCGAAGGCTATGACCATTCCGTCTGGCCCAACCTTTTTTGACGCAAGGACAGTAAAGTCGCCGACGCCCGCGCCAAGATCAACGACAGTGTCACCATCTTCCAGTAGGTCAGTTCGGTACGCGTCCAAAAGCAGGGCTTCAGCCAGACCGATCAAATGGTCGGTCTGCTCGTATACCAGTTCCAGGTCGCCGTACCTGAACGACTTCAACTGGCAAAAATGGAGCATGGAAAAATTTAACGATCGTAGAAAAGAGCTCTATAATAAAGAGGAGGGCGGGTTACTTTTTCGCCTTCTTGAGAACGTCCTTGATCTCATCATAATTGGGCTCTACCAGCGGGTTCTCCGAGACCCACCTGTAGATCACCTTGCCATCCTCGTCGAGGATAAAGACTGACCTTTTTGCCGCGTCATAGCCTTCAAGCGGGCCGAGCTTGCTCATCACGATACCATACTTCCTTATTGTATCGCGCCCATAGTCTGACAGGACCGGGAAGTTCAGGTGATGGTTCTGCACAAAGAACTTGTTTGCGAAAGGCCCATCGACAGAAATGCCGACCACGTTTGCGCCCAAGTCGCGAAGCGAGTCAAGCGAGTCGCGCAGCGCGCACATTTCCGCAGTGCACACCGGCGACTCGGCGGCCGGAAAGAACGCGATTATCGTCTTTTTGCCGTAAAATTCGCTTAGCTTGCGCGGCTTCATGTCAGGGTCTGGCAGTTCAAAATCGGGAGCCTTGTCGCCTATGTTTGGAATCGTTGCGAGAGATGCGCTAGACATGTCTTAACAATTGCCAAACTCGCAATAAAAACATTTCAGGCGTACTTGCTCTTGAATGGCGAAAGCTCGCGCAGCTCCTTTACGACTCTAGCAAGGACGCTGACCGTCCTGTCGATCTCTTGTTTCGAGTTGTGCATCCCCAGGCTGAGCCGGAGCGAGCCGGTGATCTCTTCGTAGGAAAAGCCCATGGCCTTTAGCACGTGCGATGGTTTTTGCTTCTTGACCGAGCACGCCGAGCCGGTAGAAGCCGCAATGCCGTTTTCATCCAGCTTAATTATCAGATCCTCGCCGTTCACGCCAAAGAAGGTAAAGTGAACGTTGTTCGGGATCCTGCTTTTCCGCGAGCCGTTTACGCGCGAATGTGGTATCTCATTTGCTACCCTCTCGATGAGGTAGTCGCGCAGGCCGGCCACTTGTTCCTGATACTGGTTCATCTTCTTTGCCGCAAGCTCGCACGCCTTGCCAAAACCAACAATACCCGGCACGTTCTCCGTGCCCGAGCGCAGCTCCGACTCTTGCCCGCCGCCGTGGATTATCGGAGAAATCTCCAGCCCGGACCTGATGTAAAGCGCGCCGGCCCCTTTGGGCCCGTTTATCTTGTGCGACGAGATCGACATCATGTCCACGCCAAGGTCCTTGACGTTTATTGGAATCTTGCCAGCGGCCTGCACCGCGTCGGTGTGGAAGAGCGCGCCTGCCTGATGTGCGATTTCGGCCAGCTCTTGTACCGACTGGATGGTGCCGACTTCGTTGTTTGCATACATGATGCTGACAATAGAAACATCTTCTGAAATCGCGCTCTTTAAATCCGATGGCCTGACGAGCCCTTCGTCTGTCACCGGCAGATACGTGACAGAAAAGCCCATTCCCTCCAGGTCCCTGCACGGCTCGAGCACCGCGTCGTGCTCTATGCTGCTCGTTATTATCCCGTCTTTTTCAGGCGACTTGCTCCTGACATGCACTGCAGTACCCTTGAGGGCAAGGTTGTCGGCCTCTGTGCCGCCCGAAGTGAATGTTATCTCGCGGGGCAAGGCGTCAATCATTTCTGCCACCCTTTTTCTGGCCAGCTGGATCGCCCTTGCCGTCTCCCTCCCGAACTTGTGTATCGAGGATGGATTGCCGTACTGCTGCTTCATGTATGGCAGCATCTCTGCAATCACCTCGTCTGCAACCGGTGTCGAAGCAGCGCTATCGAGATAGATGTGGTCAGTCGTTGTCGATCATCACCAGCTTGCCCGTACTGTAGCCGGCCGCGTCGACCGAAACAAACTTGAACCCGAGCTCCTTGAACTTGCCGTCCAGAAGCGCCAGCTTGTCAACATCGAACATCTTTTGCAGCTCGTCCTTGCCCACTTCGATTCTTGCAAGCTCGCCATGATCCCTGACGCGCACTTGTCTGACCCCGAATACCGACTTGGCAATGATCTCGGCTTTTTCGATCCGCTGCAATTTTTCGTATGTCACTTGATCTCCTGTAGGTATTCTGGAAGCTAGGCACGCGTTGGACGGCTTGTCGTAAACAGATAGGCCAAACTCCTTTGCGATTTCCCGTATCTCTGACTTTGTAATGCCCAGCTCTACCATCGGGCTCCGCACGCCGTTTTCGCGTAGCGCCCTGATGCCGGGCCTGTAGTCCGCAAGGTCGTCGACGTTCGTGCCGTCGACAATGAGGGCGATGCCGGTCTTTTTCGCCTCTTCAACAAGGTGCTCTCCAAGCTCCGTCCTGCAGTGGTAGCAGCGCATGCTGTCGTTTTTTACAAATTCCAAGTTTTCGAGCTCGTCATATTCTACTACCCTGTGCTCAATACCTATCTCTTGTGCAACCTCTCGCGCGGTGGCGAGCTCGTCTTCAGCTAGAGTCTTGTAGTCGGCGGTTATCGCTATCGCGTTCTTGCCAAGAGCCTTTTTCGCGGCCAGCGCCACCACAGCGCTGTCGACCCCGCCTGAAAGTGCCACCAAAGCTCTGTCGCCGTTCTTGGAAAACCACTCTACCAGCCTGTCGAAATTATCCATCTATGTGCCACCTATCTTTTCCATGACCTGCGCGTTGACAAGCTCCATTGCCCTCTTGACAGGCATCTGGCATCTTGATGCTATGATCTTTATGTCTTCAAACTCAGGCTTGACGTTTCTCAACCTGCCGGCCGAGTCCTTGACCACCTTGACATGGACAACGAACGCGCTACCGTTGATGTCAACCGGGACTGTGAGGACCGCGCGGGGCAGCACGTAGCGCTCCACTTCCTGCACCCTCGCCCCGAGCGTCCCCGACTCGCTGAACAGCACCTCAAGCACGCTGTTTAGCTGCGCGTTTTCAGATATAATCCTAATGAGGTAGGCGGGCCGGCTCTTTTTAGTAGTACCGGGAATAAGTGTCACATCCTTGGACACCTCCGCCAGCCGCTCGACAAGGTTGCCGACAAGCTCGCCCGGCGCATCGTCGATGTTTGTTTCCACCACGCACACCGAGTCCTTGGAAGTTTCTGCGACAACACCTGACGTGCCCACAAGCACCCTAACAACGTTGGCAAACCCTTCAAAGTCTTTCGTGCCAGCGCCGTAGCCTACCTTTTCCGGCGCAATGCCGGGATAGTAGTTGACGCTGCCCTGAGCCAAGTTGACAAGCATGGCGGCACCCGTGGGCGTGGTCAATTCCTCTTCGGCCTGCCCGCCCACCAGTACGAACTGTTTGTTCCTAAAGATTTCAAGTATCGCGCTCGCCGGGTTCGGGACAGTGCCGTGGGAAAATTTCAGCAAGCCACCGCCGACTGCCACCTTTGTCGAATATATCTTGGCGTCAAACAGCAGGAGGTCCTGCAGCGCAGTCGCGCAGCCCGCCAGGTCCGCCAGCGTGTCTATGCTGGACGCCTCGTGCAAATGCACGCAGTCAAACTCCTCACCATGGACCTTGGCTTCTGCAGAGATTATCGTCTTGAGCGATTCCAGCGCGAACGTCTTGGCCCGCTGCTCGAGCCCAAGCGAGCCGCAGCATCGTTCAAGCGAGCGGTGCAACTCTGCTCCATTGCGCTCGCGCACGCTGTCGGTGTATTCCATTTGCAACTGCGTGGCTGAAAAGCCGTGTGACACGACCTTGGCAAAATCCACCTTGGCTATCTTGCTCCCCTCAAGAAAGTCCTGGCAGGAAAAGATCGCATCTATGACCTTGCTTTTGCTGGCCCCGGCGTCCACCAGGCTTGACATCAGCATGTCGCCTGCGATGCCTGCTACCTGTGAATCTATGACGGCGATCCTTGCCATTCCCACGTTAGTTGGAGCCTTGCTTTATATCACGTTTGCCTTTATCTCAGGCTTCCAAAGTCATATTCCGGTATTTCTGCTGGAGGCTCGCCGTAGGCAAGGACGATTTGTTTGCGTGATTCCAGCTGTGTGTCTCTATAGTTCCCCTCGACTTGCGTCCCATTAACAAAAGCACTAACATTCTTGCCCGACACTGAGCTGAACAATCCACTCGAATCATGGTTTTGCTCCCATATATCCAGGAATTGTCCTAGATTGAAGGTTTGTGTTGTCTGGGGTGCCTCTACGTGTATGACGCCGTCATTGTCATGTGTATGGAGCCAGAAAAAGCATCTTGGTGAGGCAGATATTCCTATGTTAGCGGGGACCTGCTGCTTCTCACCATCTACAAATAAATCAATGTGCGAGTGTACGTGGTAGGCAAATTGCTCATTTCTATGGCATTCGACTCCACTTATTGCCATCACCTGTTCGGGCTGGTACAGAATGGCTCCTGCTGCACCGGCTGCCGCCACTGCGATGATAACAGGTATAACAATCATCATATACTTCTTTTTTCTACGCCTATCAGCTGCGAAATAACTGTCATCCCTCTTTTTTGACAATTTGCTATTGACTTCATACGTCGCTTAATTTAAAGCTGATCCGGCACCAGTCACAATTTATATAAGCAGTCTCAGTTGCAGATTCGAGTATGACAATTACAGTAATCGGATCCGGCAAGGTCGGCGCCTCGGCAGCGCTCAATTGCGGCCTGCGGGAGCTTGAGAGGGACATATTGCTTCTGGACATCGTGCATGGTCTTCCCCAAGGCGAGGCTATGGACATCAACCACCAGCTCTCGGAGAGGGGCTCTGACGCAGTTGCGAGGGGCTCGAACAACTATGAAGACATGCGGGGCTCCGACTATGTCGTGCTTGTCGCCGGCGTTGGAAGAAAGCCGGGCATGACAAGGATGGACCTGCTCAAGATCAACGCCAGTATAGTCAAGGACGTTGCCGGCAAGATCGCGTCGTACGCAAAGGACGCCACCATTGTAGTTGTTACCAACCCGCTTGACCCGATGACGTACCTTGCCCTCAAGACCGTGGGCGCAAAGAAGAACAAGGTGATGGGAATGGGCGGCATGCTCGACCTGTCAAGGTTCAAGAGCTTTATACAGGACGCGACCAAGATTTCGCGCGATTCCATCCAAGCGATGGTGATAAGCGAGCACGGCGAAAATATGCTGCCGCTGACGAGGTTCTCCTCCATAGGCGGGATCCCGCTGCACGAGTTCATCTCAAAGCACAAGGCGACAGAGATCTTTGAAAAGACGAGGAAGGTCGCCGTCGAAGTCATTGCGCTCAAGGGCGCGACGGTGTATGCCCCGGGCAACGCGGTGGCGACCATGCTCGAATCGACAATCCGGGACAAAAGGCTGGTAATTCCGGTTTCGGCCCTGCTCGA
>DASPGV010000046.1:0-5103 GCA_035620415.1 Nitrososphaera sp. | reverse complement strand
CCCACGGACACGCCGTGCTTGCTCAGCAGCTTGAGCCCAGCCCCTCTGTAGCCCCCGCTATCGTGCTTTCCCAACGCCATGAAAGGAGATTGCTGAATATATTAACAATTAGCCGTGCTCGGTGATTTCGATGTTCCTTGCTTCTAGGATCTTCAGGATCGCCTTCCCGATGTCCTTCTCGGTGATGTAGCCAAAGTCCCACGCGTCGATAAAGTTGCGGAACTCGCCTTCCAGCGTCTTGGCGGTGTCCTGGAACTCGACCATCCTGTCAAGGGTGTCGGGCGACCTGTAGCCCTTGGCCACCATTATGGGGCAGCGCTGGTCCCCGCCTATCGGGATGTACCACGCGTTCTTGGCGAACCTGTAGCGGTGATCAGAGATCATTGTATACATGCGCATCAGCTCCTCGTTGGTGAGCTTTTGCATGTCGGCGTACCACGGCTCGTTTACGAAACCTGCCGAGCGCCCTACTTCGTTGCTCTTGCCACCAAACATTGCCATTATATGCCCACCCAGCTAGAAATATGTTTTTTCAATGATGACCACGTTCGGCAATCGCCTTAACCCTCTCAACGCCGCCGATCTCTCTGATTATTTTCGCCACCGGGGCGGGCACGAGGCTCTCCCACCTCCCGCCGGCGGACATCCTGCTCCGGATCTCGGTCGCCTGCATCTCCTTCCTGTCTATGAGGGGCGCCTCAACGGTCTTGATGCCCCTTTCGCGGAAGAGCATGAGGGTGAACGGGTCGTTTGCAAACACAACGTCGTATTTCGGGACCAGCATGTCAACCTGTTGGGTCCAGAGCGAATGCACGTCGACATCAGGCACGGGTATTATCAGTATCCTGTTGGCATGAATTTTTTCAGAGTCGAGCGTCTCCTTTATCATCCTGATCCGCTCGCCGGCTGCGAATGGGTTCTTGGGCTCGTGGCTCTTTTGCGCGCTGCCGACCACTATTACCAGCTGGTCTACTTTATCGAGGGCAAACCTGACGGTGGCAAGGTGGCCCTTGTGGAACGGCTGGAACCGGCCGATGAATAGCCCAGTGGTCAACAATTAACGTGGAACCACGGGTTATTTTAAACATATTTAAGCAAAGTCACAATCGGTACGGGCGTGGCAGAACCGGTCAGGATCGACGGCTCACAGGGAGAGGGCGGCGGCCAGATACTGCGCACGGCCGCGTCGCTTTCGGTCATAACGGGCAGGTCAATCGAGGTGACCAGCATACGCGCCAAGCGCGACAACCCCGGCCTGCGCCCGCAGCACATGACTGGCATCAAGATCCTTGCCGACCTCTTCCATGCAGACGTTGAAAACCTGCAGGTGGGCGCGGACTGGATCAGGTTCGCGCCTTCTGAAAAATTTGAAGGCGGCTCGGTCAGATTCGACGTCGGGACAGCCGGCAGCATACCGATGATCCTGATGACAATCGTGCCGGCGGTTTCGCTGTCAAACAAGAGCTTGGAGATCGAGATCACGGGCGGCACCGATGTGAAGGCAAGCCCCACCATCGACTACGTCAGATACGTCGTCGCCGAAGCCTACCGCAACATCGGGATAAAATTTTCAGTGGACGTGGAAAGGCGCGGCTACTACTCCAAGGGCGGCGGGATCGTGAAGACGGTCATCGAGCCCTGCAGGGAGCCTGACACGATAGAGCTCTTGATCACAAGGGACGTTGCGCCCAGGATAACGAGCGTGTGCGGCCAGCTGCCCCGGCACGTGGCAGAGAGGCAGACGTCATCTGCCCTGATAGCGCTCGAGAAAAAGGGGGTCCGCTGCAGCAGCTATTCCGCTTCAATTGAAACATCAGTATCGCCGGGCTCGTCCATCCTGATCTACTCGGCTTCCGACTTTGGGCCGTACATAGGCGGCGACTCGATAGGCGAGCTTGGCAAGCGCGCGGAGGCTGTGGGCATAGAGGCTGCCGAACGATATTTAGAGAGCGTGCTTGTGCAGGCGCCGGTGGACCCGTTCCTTGCAGACATGCTGGTCCTGCCACTCGCGCTTGCAAAAGGCAGAACGAAGTACAGGATTCCTCGAGTGACAGAGCACCTCCGCACCAACCTGCAGGTGGCTAGCCAGTTCACCGGGTGCAAATATGGCATAGAGCAGCATGGCAAAACCCACGTAGTCACGATAAACTAGATGCCGCCGTCAAGCAGCGCTGCCAGCAGCAAAATGATGATTGACAAAACGACGATTATCTCGCCCAGTATGATTATCTTTGTCCTCACCGACTGGACGTAAACGTTGCCACCCTGCCCAGACATTATCCTTCGCTCCATGTCAGCGTTCAGCAGGCGGACGTGCACGACGTACGTCCCCACGGTCGCGATTACAAGGATGATTTTTACCAGCAGGATCATGCCGTAGGTGGTGTCGAGCAGCGCGCCGGGGTCACCAAGAAACCCGCGCGAGTTGTAAATGCCGGTTGCTATCAGGATGCCAAACGCAGGCACCGTCACCTTGTTGAACCGGCGCCCGACTTTAATCATGAGCGCGATCAGCTCTTCAAGCGTTTTTGTGTGCGACTTTAAGACCGGCACGAGCACGACCCCGATAAAGATCGAGCCCCCGACCCATATCGAGGCGCATATCAGGTGCACCCAAGTGATGAGGCTGTCGGCAAGGGCCATCGATATCATGCGCTGTTCTGCGGTATATTACTGATGCTGCAAAAAGCCAGAAAGGTTTTAATCAGCTCTGGCAGCCAGCTATTATCGCTTGATAATCGGTCCAAGAAGGCTGGTGCTCATCGGCGCCATCGCCGCGGTCGCCCTTACGATCATAATTTACCCGGAACTCGTGCGCACTCCCTTTGACCCTGAAGACGTCGACATCCAGCTGGGCAGGGTCGCGCTTGCGTCCGGCAGCCAGGGCGAGCAGGAGCTCGACCTCCGCGTCACGTTCAACATAACGAACGACAGCGGCTTCACGCTCACCACTTCAAAAATTGAATACGAGTTATTTGCGAACGGCGCCTCGGTGGGGACGGACGTGATCTCGTACGAGGACATTCCCATCAATGGCAGGCCTGCGCTGTTCTCAGGTGCGCCTGCAGTCCCGATAACTGACTCGTTCACGCTTAGGTACTCTGATGAGGAGGCAGAGCTTTTCAACAGGATCCTGGACGACAGCTCGAGCATCAGCTGGAGCGTGACGGGCAAGGCTTCGGTCGAGTCGGGCACCACGTTCTTGGAAAAGAACTTCTCTGATGAACTGTAATGCGGTCACCGGGATTTGAACCCGGGTTACGGGCTGTCTCCGCACGCGCGTGGAAGGCCAGTGTCCTAACCAAACTAGACGATGACCGCTCACTGTAGCGATATCCGAAGGCTATTAAAATCTTAGTCCGGGAAGATTATGTTCAGCAGCACGTCGACTGCCTTGCTCTTGACGCGTTGCTTGTAGTACTCCGAGCCCTTTTTCGGCGAGTCGAGCGCCTTTTCCCGCTCCACCTCGTCCACCGGCCGATGATCCAGCGCGCCGTAGAACTGTATCCTGTAGCCCTTCAGCTTTGAAACTACAGTAGAATTGAAGATGTCGTGCAGCCACACCGATCCTATGAAATAGATGAACGGTGGATTTGGCTTGCTCTTTATCATTTCTGCAATCCCGTCGATGGTCTGGGCCATGTCGCGCGAGTCGCTGTCGATTGCGATGATGTCTTGTTTCACGCCGCCCTGCACGAGCGCCTCCTTCACCTTTTCCGCCGGCTCTGATTCGCCAACCACGATGACCATAGTCTTGTGCTTGTCGGCCCTAGACCTCATGACCATGCCGTACGTTTCAAGCGCGATCTTGACGCGCTCCTGTATGTAGTCAGGCAGCCCGCCGTTGCTCGATTTACCCTTGTGCACTGCGTACAGAACAATGAGGTTGCCGTCGGTAAAGCGGAACTCGGACATCTCTAGTACCACGTGGTCGCGACTTTTTTTGGAGCCGAGATCTGCCTTTCAAGCTCGTCGAGCCGCTGGAGCGACTCGGGGCTTTTCTGCAACTCCTTGAACTGCTTCTCGTGTCTTATCCTGCGGACGACGTTGAGGACCTCGTCCATCGTGACCCCGTGCTTGATGTCGTATTCTATCTGTTTGGCGCAGCTCGAAACCGTGCTGTACTTTTTGTAATTTCGTTTTTCAAAAGAGGAAGCGTCGGGGGAGATGCCCTTCACAAAACGGACAACGACCTTTTCAACATGTTCAAGATGCCAGTCCTTCATTGCAAAATTGTTAGGCTTCATTGCTCCCATTGCCTTACGCTTGAAGGCTATTTAATCCCTTGTCCGGTTCTTTCTAAAGATAGTCTGAAAGCTTGGTCTTTTCCTCGCCGGGGATTTTTGCGATCTCGAATCTTTCTTTTGCCTTCAAGAGCGACGCGGTCGCGTCTATGCCGACTTTTGTCGTAAGCAGGTTGGCCTGGTCGCTCGACGGGTCGAGGCTCGAGCCCTTGGCGTTTGGCATTATGATAAAGTCCCTGTCGGCCTGAGATCTGGTCGATATCGCGTACTCCACCTGCACAGGATCTGTTGGGTCGATGTCGTCGTCGACGACGGTAGCCATCTTCAATGAGGGGTGAGCCGAGAAGGCCGCCATGAGCGCGTTCTTGGGCTCGCCTTCAAGGCGCTTCTTGATCTGTATGACAGCTACTAGCCAGTTGCTGCCGCCGTCGGTGAGGTGCACGGCCTGCGTGGTAGGGACCACATTCTTGATGTAGTCGAACATCTTTGCCTCGACCGGCAGGCCCATCAGAAGGCGGTGCTCCGCGTAGCCCGGCAGGATGTCGTGATAAATTGCGCCGTCGCGGAATTTTATTTTTTCAAGCTCAAAGACCGGCTGCTTGCGCTTGAAGTCGTAGGTGCGCAGCATCTCCACCATCCACTCCTCCTGCGTCCTGTCCTTGAGGATCCTGCCCTCGAGTACTATTTCGGCGTGGCTCGGCACGTACAGCTGCGAATAGCTTGTCTTGGTTAATGTTAATTTGCCGTCGAGCAGCGAATCTGCGATCAGCATTTCATCGACCCCGTACGCGGCCTGGTAAGCAGCCGCGATGCTGACTGCAGGATGAACGCCTATCGTAATCGCGACCTTCAGGTCCTC
>DASPGV010000045.1:0-13468 GCA_035620415.1 Nitrososphaera sp. | reverse complement strand
AAGAGAACATTATGCAATTCTGGCATTTGCAGATGCCATCGAATCAATTCCGGTTACGCTGGCAGAGAATGGAGGCATGGATGTGATCGACACGCTCACTGGAATTCGCTCTATGCAGGCATCAACTAACAATCCTTGGATAGGAGTCGACGTAAAAGAATTGAAAGTCGCGGATATGCGCAAGAAAAACATAATCGAACCGCTTGCTGTGAAGGAACAGATATTGAAATCAGCAACGGAAACGACTACAATGTTGCTAAGGATAGATGATATACTTGCTGCAGCATCATCAAGTGGCTCTATGGGCCATGCGGGTGCCTGAACGGACGGAGTAACAAGAAATAGACGGTAAACGAATACCTTTGATCTAGAATAAACCCGGTGAATCCGAGTCCATTAATAGACCAAATACTGGTAAGGAAACCACCTGCCCCAAAAATTTTGCAGTGCGATGCAACCTAGCTATCTTCTGAATCAACAAAAACAGAATACGAGGTCGCGTCAAACGTTTCATCGCCATCCTTGACAAGCACAAAGAGCGTGTAGACCCCGTCCTCCCTTACCGCGGACGCAAGATTGAACATGACATTCACAGAGACGCCCTCTCCCCACCTGTTGGCCTCTATCAGAGTGTAGCCGTCCGGCTTTTCGTAGTAGTATCCCGGCGGCAGCGGCTCGGCCACGATTGCAACGAGCTCGCCGGCAGAATACGACAGCAGGTGCTTATTCTGCTCATAAATCGAGTGCGTGGGCATGTCGTCGTAGTATATGCCGATCTGCTGGAGCTCGCCCTCTGCAAGCTCGCCAGAGATCCTTACCTGCCCGTTTACGACCTGAACGTCCAACTCGTAGTTGTTCTCGAAATTCTGTACAAACGCTAGGTAATACTGGTCATAAACGATCCCAATGCTCACGTGCGTGTGGCGCGGGTCGAGTATGTTGTCCTTATGGCCGTCGTTGCAGCATTCCAAGTCCTTGTACATCATCTCATACTCAAGCTCCTCAATGGTGGAGAGTGGCTCTATCTTCTCGCAGTCAAGTAGTATGTTCATCCGGCATTCCTCATACTGCTCCGCACTAAAGCCGGCGATCGCGACGTTCTGCTGCACGCTGCCCTCGCCCCCGTACCGGGTGTACGTCATGTATGGCTTCTCACCATTTGTCATCCAGTGGGATATCCTCTTTGTCTTGAAAACGTCCTCAGCGTGGGCCTGCGCAGCCTGGTTTGGGCTGAGCTCCACCGGCGGGAGGCCAAAGTCTGCCCTATCGTTGTTTATCAGGTCAAGCGCGTGTTGCACAAGTTCTTCCTGCGCGACCGTTCTCGCCTCCTGGCCCCGCGGCTGCAGGATCGTGAATGTGGGACTTCCTTCCTGTTGAGTTATTATGCCTATCAATGTGGGTGCCAGCATAAACAGTGCAACCACTACTATCACTACCACAATGCCGATCCCTATCAGGCCTGCGCTACTTTTTTTCTTCGCCGGGGGCGCGGCGAAGTTGTTAGGTACGCCGCACATCGGGCACGAAGGCAGGAATGCCCCGTAGCTGTTGCCGCACACAGAGCAAGTTATCCTAGAGTTAGTCGTCTGACAAATACCCTCCACTAACGCACAATGCAAAATACAATACCTTTTGCACTTTCATGTTAATACAAACAGCGATTCAAATAGGTTCTGTATTTTCTCTCTACTAGACGTATGTCTTACCTCCTACACAACCATGATACAGTTCGTTGCACTGCAGCTCAATTGCTGCACTGTACATCCGGCCGTTAAGTAACATTCTAACCAATGTTCCACATGTTCCGGTGCCCCGACTGCCGCAATGACATGGTGGAGAGGATGGTCATCACTAGGCTAGGAGACATTGACGGTTGGAATTGCGTTTCGTGCGACTCGTTCTAGAGCAAAAAAGAGATCAAAAGGGCCGTGCTTATACCCTAGTCATTTCCGACTTGGGATTGTATATCAGCGCAAGCACGTGCTCGCGCATTTCCTTCTGCTCCATTATGCCCCTGTGAGCTATCGTGGTGATCGAGCTGTCGTTTCGCACCCCGCGCATCTTCATGCAAAGATGCTCGCCCTCTGCTATCACGAGCGCCCCCTTTACCCCCATCCTGACAAGCTCGTCTGCTATCTGCTTTGTCAGTCGCTCCTGTATCTGGAGCCGGCGCGAGTACTTTTCGACCAGCCTTACCAGCTTTGAGACTCCAAACACCTTGCCAGACGGCACGTACGCCACGTGGATCTTGCCAAAGAACGGCAGCATGTGGTGCTCGCACATGCTGTAGAACTGAATATCCTTTGCAATTATCGCGTCGGTCTCTTCTGAAAAGCTGACGTCCAGCTCAGCGTCCATCCTGTAGCCTCCGAAAATCTCCTCGTACATGTCGGCTATCCTGCTCGGCGTGCCGGCGAGCCCCTCCCTGTCCGGGTTCTCGCCCAGCTCGATAAGGAGCTCTCTTACCAGCCTGGCAATCCTCTTCTTGTTAATCGCTGACTTGTCTATTGTCATGTTTTGATTTTTACCTGACTCCTATGATCTTGTGCAGCTGCGGCACGACCCGGACTTGATCGTACATCGGGTAGACAGCGTCGTAAAAGCCAAAAAGCACATCCAAAGTTGGCTCGTCGATTTTATAGCTTGGCTGTATTATAAATCCTGCTATCTCGGCCGGTCTTGCCACCCTGAACACCTCACGTACTAGTTCCTTGAATTCTTTAAGGCTTGACGAATTTGTTACTACTACTTTGATATAGGTGGTTTTGCCCCTGCTGATCGCCTGCTTCAGGCAGTCAAGCTCGCTCCGCAGCAGGCTGCCATAGTGCTTTTCGTCCACGACTTTCGAATCCTTCAGCTTGAACTCCACCTTTACCAGATCGATGTAGGGCAGGACCTTGGCAAACCTTGCCGAGTCGTAGCAGGCAGACTCCAGGTACGTCCGGAGACCCTTCTGCCTTACGAATTTGGCAAGCTCGATCACCGCTTCGTGCTGCACCAGGGGTTCGCCTCCTGTAAAGTTGACCTTGTACGTGTTTGGGTGGAGGCTCTTTGAAATCAGCTCCTTCACTTCGTCTATAGAATAATCGGAGCCGCTATCCATTGGGAGCGCGTAGGGCGTGTCACACCAGTGGCAATTCAGCGGGCACCCGGCAAGCCTGACAAACATTGTCTTTGTGCCAAACAGTATGCCCTCTCCCTCGATGCTAGTGAATATCTCGCTTAGCTTTACCCTTGCGCTTGCCGCGGCTTTCTGTCGCATAATCTGTTTTGTCCTCTATCTGTGCGGCTGTGAATGCGTTTTTCCTATTTATACACGATTCGCACCTCCCGCAGTGCAGGTACCTCTTGCCGGCTCTCACGCCGTCAAAATAGCAGCTCCATGTGTGGAATATCCTGCCGCCCAGCACCTTGTAGCCCGCCCTGAGCAGCGCGGCCTTGTCAAGGCCAATCACCGCCGGCGACAGGATCGTTATTTCGTGCCGCAGGCCAGAAATGATGCCGTCCGACTCTGCCACGTTGAGCGCTTCGCTTATCGCGCTGACAAACGCCGGCCTGCAGTCAGGGTAGTGCGGGATATCGCCGGTGTGCGCCCCGTACGCCACCACCTTTGCGTCGATACTCATCGCCCACGCGGTCGCTATCGTCAGGAATATCGCGTTGCGGACTGGCACCACCAGGCTCTGGGAAAAATCACCCGACAGCTCCTGACTTGTGTCAGTCAGCGCGTTGCTCCTGCCGTAGAGCGACTTCATGAAGCTGATGTCGACTATCTTGTGCTCCTTTGCCTTCAGCACCCGGGCGAAATACCGGGCGCGCTTTATTTCCCTCTTGGCGCGCTGGCCGTACGCAAACGTCAACAGGTAAAGATCATAGCCGTCGTTGGCCGCAAGCGAAGCCGCGTAGCATACAGAGTCGAGCCCCCCACTCATGATGCATACTGCCGCCGGCCTTGTCATGCCGATGGTTTGAAAGGAGCGCCTATTTTGTGTATCTCTCGATGAGGGCCTTGTGCTGCGGGTATGCCCTGACAAGCTCGTACTTATTGCCAAGCTCCCAGTCGCGGTAGTCAAAGCCCAGCGACATTGTACAGCCCACCAAGCAGTACGATCTTTTGTTGCCGGGAGCCGCGGCAAACCAAGTGCCGGCCTTCATTACTGCCTGCGGCATCGAGCCCCGGCCGATCTTTATTTTGGACAATTTTCCATCTTTGTCAATCGCATAGAGTATAAGCGTGCCTCCTGCATAATGGTGCCAGATCTCGTCCGACCTGAGCCTATGGAATGCAGAAAATTCATTGCCGTCAAGCAAGTAATAGATCGTAGTTGAAACATTCCGCGGCCCCTCGAACCCTGCAACATTTACCATTGTGTCAGATTTGTACGTCTGCTTGAAGTAGCCACCCTCGGGGTGCTTCTCAAGCCCTAACTTTTTGACAAGCCGCGCGGCTTCTCTGTGCATACGCCGGTATCGCGTTCGCATTTTATTAAATCTTGAAAGACATTAATTCGGGCTGGGTCAAAACAAGCGTAACTTGATCATCGGCTTGATTGGCAAGGCCAACGTCGGCAAGTCAACCTTCTTTAGCGCCGCTACAGAGCTTGCGGTGCCGGCGGCCAACTACCCGTTCACAACGATAGAACCCAATGTTGGAGTCGCGTACGCGAGGGTAAAGTGCGTCTGCCGCGAGTTTGGCGTGCAGGACAACCCCGTGCACTCGATGTGCATCGACGGTAACCGGTTCATACCGGTCAAGCTGGTCGACGTTGCCGGCCTTGTGCCGGGAGCACACGCCGGCAAGGGGCTTGGCAACAAGTTCCTCGACGACGCAAGGCAGGCCGACGCACTGGTGCACGTAGTCGATGCCTCTGGCACGACGGACAGCAACGGCCGGTCGGTGCCGGCGGGAACCGGCGATCCGATGTTTGACATCAAGTTCGTTGAAGAGGAATTCGACCTCTGGCTTGCAGCCTTGGTCGGCCGTGACTGGGGCAAGAATGCAAGAGAGGCCGAGGGTCTGGGGCAGAAACTTGAGCAGATGCTTGCAAAGAGGCTTTCCGGCCTTGCGATAAGCGAGCCTGTGATCGCGGCCGCGATCCACGCGTCAGACCTTGGAATGAAAAGGCCGGTGAGCTGGACGGAAGAGGACATACTGGCATTTTGCAAGATACTCCGCTCAAAAGCCAAGCCGTTTGTGATAGCAGCCAACAAGGCCGACCTGCCTTCCGCAGAGGCCAACATCGAGAAGATGAAGGCGGCCGGCCTCGAGGTGGTCCCGTGCGCGTCCGAGGCCGAGGCGCTGCTGAGAAAGGCGTCAAAAAAGGGCGTGCTCCATTACCTGCCCGGCGACGGCTCGTTTGATGTCAAGCCCAACGTCGCATTGAACGCTCAGCAGCAGCATGCGCTTGACATAGTGAGGGCGCTCTTGCAGAAATACGGCTCGACCGGAGTGCAGGAGGCGATCAACATTGCCTGCTTCAAGCTGTTGCACATGGTCGCAGTCTACCCCGTGGAAGACGAGTTCAAGCTCGCAGATAAAAAGGGCAACGTCCTACCCGACGTGCGGTTACTGCCGGACGGCTCTAATGCCAGAGACCTCGCGCAGACCGTGCACGCCGACCTGGCAAAGGGCTTCCTCTACGCGGTCGACGCGAGGACAAAGCAGAGGATAGGGGCCGACCACAAGCTGAAAAATGGTGACGTGATTAAAATAGTGTCTGCGACAAGCAGGGGATAGGAAATGCTGTGCCTTGGGATTGAAAGCACCGCGCACACGTTTGGATGCTCGATTGTAGACTCGAAGGGAAAAGTGCTCTCTGACGAGCGGAGCGTCTACAAGGCGCCGGAGGGAAGGGGAATACACCCAAGGGAGGCATCGCGCCACCACATGGAGGCAAGCTCTGATATCTTCCAGCAATCGCTCAAGTCCGCCGGCGTTTCGATGGAAGACGTTGACATCGTCGGCTATTCGGCAGGCCCGGGCCTGGGGCCTTGCCTGCGCGTGGGCGCAGTTGTTGCAAGGACCGTATCCGGCTTTTACAAAAAGCCGCTGATGTCTGTCAACCACGCCCTAGGGCACCTTGAGCTAGGCTCGATGCTCACGGGAGCTTCCGACCCGCTCGTCCTGCTGGTGTCAGGCGGCCACACCATGATCCTTGCATTCTCTCATGGCCGGTGGCGCGTCTTTGGCGAGACGCTTGACATAACCGTCGGGCAGCTGTTAGACCAGTTCGGGCGGGCGCTTGGCTTTGCGTCGCCCTGCGGCGGGAGGATCGAGCAGCTGGCAGTCCAGTCGGCAGGAAGCTACATGCAGCTTCCATACATCGTCAAGGGAAATGATGTTTCATTTTCCGGCCTGCTGACTGCCGCGATAAAGCTTGCCGAAAAGGACGGAACTGCCGACGTGTGTTACTCGCTACAAGAGACCGCGTTTGCGATGTTGGCGGAGGCGGTCGAGCGCGCCCTTTCTTTCACCGGCAAAAGAGAAATGATGATAGTGGGCGGAGTGGCCGCAAACAAGAGGCTGGCAGAAATGCTAGAAGCCGCGTGCGGCCGGCAGGGCGCAAAACTGTTCGTGTGCCCGCTGAAATTCGCCGGCGACAACGGGGCCCAGATCGCGTGGACCGCCCTTCAAGAATACCAGTCAACGAAAAAGCACGTCAAGGTGGAAGAGTCATTTGTCCAGCAGTCCTGGCGGCTCGACACCGTGGATGTCAGCTGGCGCTGATGAGCTGCTTTATCTGGCGCTCCCACTTGCCGTTGTTGAACACGCCGAACTTGTATGTCTGGTCACCTGAAACGACCACCACCTTTTTCACGAGGAACCCTTCGGCCTTTACGAACGATATCTTGGCAAGCGGTATGTCAAGCACAACCTCGCCCTCCTTTTTCGAAAGCGTTGCCATCCTCCCCTGAGTCTTTTGGAAGACCAGCCTTCTGTCTGTAAGGAAGAGCAGGCCGCTTTTCAGCTTATCCTCGGCGCAGTCTTCGTCAAGGACCAATTTTTCGCCGGGGGCTGGCTCGAAACTCACCACGTTTTTATCTCCATTCAAAAGGATATATTACTATTGCAGCCGAGGCTTGTGAAGAAGGGCGCGGAGGCGGACATCTACGTCACAGAATGGGCCGGCAGCAAGGCAGTCTCGAAGGTGCGGACGCCCAAGCCGTACAGACACCCGGAGCTGGACTTGGCCATAAGAAAGCACAGGACGATACATGAAGCCAACTTTATTTCCGCGGCCAAGGCCGCCGGGGTCATGTCGCCGTTTGTGCACTTTGTCGATCCAATAAACGCCGAAATAATAATGGAGTTTGTGGAAGGCGATAACGTCCGCGACGCGATATCTCCGGACCTCTGCCATGAAATGGGCCGCTACGCCGCGCTCTTGCACGCAAGCAACATCATCCACGGCGACCTGACGACATCGAACTTTATCACGGACAAAAAACTCGTCCTGCTGGACTTTGGCCTTTCATACTACTCGGAGCGCACGGAGGACATGGCAACCGACATCCGGCTGATAAAGGAGGTTTTCACTAGCGCGCACATCGCAGTCAAAAAGGCTTTCCCGCGCTTTGTGGACGGCTACGCAAGCGTCGCCGGCAAAAAGAGGACGGACAAGATACTGGAAAACGTAAAAGAAATAGAGCAGCGCGGCAGGTACGCGCGGGTGATCTGAATGCGCGCAGTAACATTTGCAAGCACCAGCCAGAACAAGTACCGAGAGGTCCAATCGATACTCTCGTCTCATGGCATCGTCGTCGACTTTGCGCAGGTAAGCCTTGTCGAGGTCCAGTCGGACTCGCTTGAAGAGATAGCAGGAGAGAAGGCAAAGAGCGCGTTTGCAAAAGCCGGAAGGCCGGTGATAGTGGAGGACGACGGCCTGTTTATCAATGCGTTGAAGGGTTTTCCGGGCCAGTATTCGTCGCACGCGTTCAAGACCGTCGGAAACGACGGCATCCTGAAGCTGCTTGCAGGATCAGCTGACAGAAGCGCGTCGTTTAGATCATTAATCGCATTTTACGACGGCAAGCGCCTGTCGATATCTGAAGGAAAGGTTGAAGGCAAAATATCGGACAAAATAACAGGGGGCGGCTGGGGCTATGACCCTATTTTCATACCAGCCGGCGTCAGCCTTACGTTTGCACAGCTGAAAGAGAAAAAGAACGAGTACTCACACCGCAAAAAAGCACTTGATAACTTTGCAAAGTGGTACCTTGCGTTATGACGCCGGGACTATGTATTCCTTTATCCACCTGTCGGTGTAGCGCGCCTGGTTCTGCAGCACCACTATCCTTGAAATCTCGCTTTCGTCCATCAACTTGAACGAGGGCATTCTCTCGCACAGTTTCATCGCAAAGTCCCTCACCTCGTGCATCTCGAGCATGTGGTCCTGCTCCAGCCGCTGGTTGGACATGCCTATGTGCATGTACGATTTCAATTCGATAAAGTTGGGATCGCCTTGGGCCATCATCTCCGCGAATTCGCCGACAAAGTCCGCGCCGTCGTTATAGCTCCTTATCAGGGTCATTCTGAGCACCGTCCTAGTGTCGACGGTGGCAAGGAACCACAGGCTCTCCCACCAGCGCTCCCACGCGTGCTTGTGCAGCGGCCTGTTGATCTGGTGGAACATCTTTTTATTCGACGCGTTGGTCGACAGGTAGATCTGGGTCGGCAGTGCGTCTTCGGCGACAAGCCTCTTTAGCATCGCCGGCTCTTGGCCGTTTGTGACGAGGAAAATCGATTTTGTAGCCTTGAGCGACTTTAGGTATCTTATCAGCTGCGGCAGCTTCGGGTACATCGTGGGCTCGCCGGAAAGCGAAATGGCATAGTGCGCCGGCAGAAGCGACTCGTCGAGCTTTTTCTTGTCGTTCTTGGCGTTGCCATAATAGCCGTTTATCAGCTTTTTCCTCTCGGCCATAAGCTGCTGTACAATGACATCAGGTTCGTCAACAAGCTCTTCCGGCATCTCGAGTGTGTCGTAAAACTCTGTCGGCCGCCAGCAGTAGATGCACCGGTTCTCGCAGTTCATTGCTGTAGGCGTCATCTCCATGCACTGATGGGTTGAGATCCCATAGAACTTGTGCTTGTAGCAGCTGCCCTCGTTTGCAAACGACTTTTTAGTCCAGTGGCAGAGCTCTACTGCAGAGTGGTTGTAGACTCCGTACTTTGCCTTCTGGAGCCTTGCCTTTAGCTGCGGGGTGATCTGGATCAGGTTCTCGGTCGAGTGCGAAACGTGCTCGTCGGAGCAGCTCATCAATCTTGCGATCATGCAGATCAGATTTAAATTTTGCACTGCTCAGACCGGTAGCGATGGCCGTCGACACTGAAACGATAATGAAAGCAGGTCTGGACCTTGCCGGCTGGAAAAAGATGCCGGCGGACAGCGCCGTGCACGTAAAGGGCAGGGACATCAAAAAAGTCCTGATCGCAATAGATGTCGGGACGGCAGAGCTGATGCTTGCAAGGCATCTCGGGTGCGACGCAGTCATTGCGCATCATCCGATAGGTGTTGCTAATGTCAACTTTTACAAGGTGTTTGACCGGCACGTCGATTTCATGGTGGAGCACGGAGTTCCAAAAAGGATCGCCCATCAGGCCGTCCAGAAGCTCAAGGAACGGGTCTCGACGCGCAACCACGCCGACATTTACAGCGATGTCGTGGGAGCGGCAAAGGCGCTCGGCATGCCGCTCGTCAACGTGCACCAGCCGTGCGACGAATACATGCGGCAGGTGATACTGAAGGCGATCAAATCCGGCAGTGTGAAATATGTGTCAGATATCGTTAGGTCAATAAGCAAAATCCCGGAATTCAGAAACGCCGCAACCAAGGTTGAAGTAAAGATGGGTAGAAGAAAGAACAGGGCAGGACGGTGGGCTCTGGTCGTGGCTGCAGGCACCAGCGGCGGCTACCACATTGCAAAAGCCTACTTCCAGCACGACATATCCACCGTCATTTACCTCCACGTGGACTATGGCGAGCTGACGAAAATGAAGGAGGACAAGCTGGACGGCAACTTGGTTGTCATGGGGCACCTTGCCGGCGACTCGATAGGTCTCAACGGCCTCGCGGACAGGCTCGAAAAGATGGGTGTCGAAACTATCCGGGTAGGCATCTTGCCGGGTAGATATCCGATCAAATCTTTTATAAAACCTTGAAGAGCAGCATATAGTGAAGGCTATTGCAGAATAATGAAAAGAATGTTGACACTCCTTTGCTTCAGGATTTTGAGCGTGAGATATGGAGCATTGTTCCCCACCCAGAAGGCGATGTAATTGTCAATGTTACTCCAATGAAGGATATTACAGCAGATCTGAAAGAGTGCGCAAAAAGCGTATTCAGCATAGATCTGCAGGACAAGGACCTTCACGTTTTTGGCAAGTTCGATTCAAAGCTGCTTGCCGGCTCTATAAAGGCCCGGCCCGCGGTAAACATACTGCGCGATGCCATCGCCACGGGGAAGGTCAGGCGGGGCCAGACGGTGTTTGAAGCCACGTCTGGCAACTTTGGGATCGCGCTGGGGCTTATCGGCAAAAAGCTTGGCGTAAACGTTGTCACCCTTGTGTCCAGAAAGCTCCAAGAAGGCGTATTTGACGAGCTGAGAAGCGAGGGAATTCGCATACTCAACCTCGACATGGACATATGCCCCGCGCCGGGGATGAAGGGAGACGCAAATTTAATGGCCGCCAAGGCAACTGCATGGAATGTTCGCTCGCAGCTCGCCGAACTGGGATTCGACACTGCGGTCTTTGACAACTCGCGCACGGAGGTGGAGGCGGTCCTCGCAAGGCAGGACATAATAAACCTGGCAAAGCTTCTCGCAAAGATGTACGATGGTTGCTTTTGCCCGGAGCAGTACGACAACGAGCTGAACGTGGAGGTGCACAGGACGGTGACCGGGCCGGAGATCGAACAACAATTACAAGAACAGCGCCAGTCGCTGGCAGACTTTAAAATCATATGCACTTTTGGCACCGGAGGCACGTCAGGCGGCCTCAGCAGGTATATGGCAGAGAAATCAGGCAAGAAGGCTGTGCACGTGGTTTTTCCTCCCGGCGACCAGGATGTCGCGGGAATAAGGACGAAAGGCAAGGCGTCGGGATTAAAGTTCTACGAGCCTGATCGCTACGCAGGCCAGCACGAAGTGGACTTTGGACAGGCAAGGCGCCTGCTCAGGTTTTTCGTAGACAAGGGGTACGACATGGGAGAGAGCAGCGCGCTTGCGCTCTATGCCGCGATGCAGATGGCCAACTTTGGCGGCGGTGGCAGGTTTGTAGTGATAGTTGCCGATGGCATCCAGAAGTACAAAAAGAGCCTAGAAGTGATGCAGCAAAAGCCGAAGCGGCTGGAGGTTCCGCTTCAGGAAGCTGTCTCTAACATTGGGAATTACGACAGAGTCGTCTGGATACATACGATGTACACCCCACGCAGGGAGGGGATAGAGTTGATCGCAAAGACGCTGGGCATCGACGAAAGCAAGATCTATGTGCCAAAGGCCAGAGAGGTGGAGCAACTTTTGATGACGCAGCAGATTCCAAAAGAAATGGAAAAATCGCTTGGAGGGCCTGAGGGCAAGCCTTTGCTCGTTTGCATGATGGGGAACACTTCGCTGAGGGTCGCTCAGGTGCTTAGTCAGAAAGGCATCGTGGCCGAGAGTTTGACTGGCGGCATAAACACACTCTCGCAGGGAAAGAGCAAGCAGATCTCTGAACTTGTGAAGATGGCCACCGAATAATCGAACGATTATATACTGCAGTCGTTGCAATTTTTCTGGCGGCCTTCGTAGTATAGCCTGGTGAGTATAGGCGGCTGTGGCCGGTTTCTCAAGAAACTTTTCGGCAGAAACCGCTTGAGGAGGGTTCAAATCCCTCCGAAGGCCCCATTTTTCAATACCTATCGGTAGGTCTCGTTTAAATAATAAAAAGAAGGAAAAAAGGCTGTTTACAGCCTTGGCGCGAAGTTGAACTTGCCGTACCTTGCAGTTGCGACAATGACTCCGACTATTGCAACGGCCAGTATGATTGCAGCTATTGCTCCGAACTCTGGAATGATGAAGTCACCTACGATCTCGATCTGCTCTGTGCCTGCTTCAAAGTCGATGTTGATCTCATTCGTTGCTCCTGGGCCTGCCGGTAGATCATCGTCATATGGTATTTCATCTACGAATGCCACGAATACATCCTCTGCATCAAAAATGTCTTCGCTAAATCTCAGAGATAGAGTTCCGTCAGATGCTGCTGTCAGTTCTGCTAGGAACGAAATTGTTACAACATCGCCAGTGACGCTGTCAAGTCTATTGCCACTACCACTTATCTTATATTCGATTTCGTGGTTAGTTCCTCCGATGTTTACGTTGATTTTCCTCCATCCATCTTCCACTTCAGTAGCATCAAATCCAAATGTTGTTTCTTCCTCAGTAGTCTTGTAGCTCACTGATACAGTGTAGGTTCCATCAGTGTTCATCAAGCCGCCAGCGCGAAATGTGTAGCTATAAGATCCGTCTGCCGCAACTTCTATCTGATCAATTCTGTCCCGGTTACCCTGCGGATCAAGCACTTGTATCAAGATTGGCGCATTGATTGTTGTTGCCGTTAGCTGACCTGAAATTGTGATGTCGTCGCCGGTTTCATAACTGGCCGCGTCTGTCTCTACTGTCAGTGTGGTCTGTGCATACGCAGCACCTACGAGTGCAACGGATGCAACAGATGCTAGTAATATTGCCATTAGTGCACTTGTTTTATAGTCCATTATCCCTCATGCACACCTAACACGCTATAATTACATTACTATTTATCCTTTTTGTGCAGAAACTCTAATACTTCAAACCATTTCCAAGAACCTTATTAAATAAGCATTCTCAATTTTCAAAAGAAATATCAAATTCCCGGCCAATAAATTGCGAATACTTATATATGCTCACTCGATTCATGTAAATTCGGATTTGATATTTTCTCTCGAGCAGAAGCTATTTTCATGTTTGGAGGTGCCCTTCATTGTCTGAAAAAAAAGTCATCAAGATAACGAACCACGACTACCAGCCAAAGCACGAAATCTTGCCGAAAAAGGACGCAGAGGAGATCTTGAAAAAGTACAATACCAAGCCAAGCCAGCTGCCGTACATCATGATAAGCGACAAGGCGCTGGAAGACTTGGACGTCCGGCCCGGCGACATCATCAAGATCACGAGAAAGAGCCCGACTGCGGGTGAAAGTGTATATTACCGATATGTCGTAGAGGGTTGAGTATGGCATGATAGAAAATTCTATAGAAATGTGGCCAATTATCAACGACATTTTGCGGAGGGAAGGCGTTGCAAGGCAGCACCTGAACTCTTACAACGAATTCATGGAGCGTGGGCTCCAAAGCATCATCGACGAGGTGGGCGAGATTGAAATCGAAACCGCCGAGTACCCGTACAAGATCAAGCTGGGCAAGATAAAGCTGCAGCAGCCAAGGATAATGGAGCT
>DASPGV010000044.1:0-13338 GCA_035620415.1 Nitrososphaera sp. | reverse complement strand
GTTTCATGGTAAAGCGTGGCGGCAAAGAAGTGATAACAGTCGAAATATTCAAGGAAACCTATGAAGTAATGAAGGCAATCGCCGCTAAAAGGCGCTGGAACACAAAGGACTACATCAACACTGTTCTGATGGAGGTGATTGAAAGGGACAGGTTTCTCCAGTCATACGCGCCGTCGCTTTCCAAGATTGGCTATGAAAATAACATCTTGTTTATTAGGGATGCCAAGATAAGCAAGACTGCCGAGATATACCTCCGGGACCGCGCCCTTTACTGTAATGTTTGTGACGAAAAGGACTGTGTGCACATTCATTATGCCCTGGCATTGCCCGAGGTAGCAAAGCTGTTCCTGCGCAAACCCTCAAAAAGATAGTTCCTAGAACTAGTGTAGGCAGAGAAGAGCCGACTGCTCCCTTGCAGTCTTGTACAGCTCTTCAGCCTCTTCCCCGTAAGCCTCTATGCGGTATTCCTCACCGCAGTTGCACATGACCTGCACGACGCAGTACATGATCCCGTTCTGCATGCCACCCATGCTTGAAGAGATCTGGCTCACACCCGACACACTGCCTTCCAGCTTGCTTGTCAGCAGCTGCCGGAAGGCGTCCACGCTGTTACGGTACACTCTTCCTCACCTCCATCGAGACCCACAGCAGAAATGCGATCTTTTTCCTCAGCCTTCCGTACTTGCCGGCGCTTGTAAAGCCAATCAGGTTGCCGCACTTACCGCAGCGCACCCTCTTTGGGTGCGCAAGGTTCAGGTGGTACAGCGGAAGGAGCTTGCATATTGGGCACCTGTAGTGAGTTAGGAACAGTCTCTGTATGGGCTCCAGCCCCTTGTAGTTTATGCCTTCAGCCTTGCACAGTTGCTCTGCCTTCTGGCTCAACAGCAGGTCCGGCGACACCTGCACTCCGTCGAGCAATATTATTCCCGACTTTCTTTCGTCCGTGTATTCGATCTGTCTCCCTTCAGAGTAAGACGACATGTATCAACCGTCGGCACCGTATGCTATAGAACTTGATAAAAAGCAGCTTTGTCTTGTAGGCAAGGGTGCTAGGCGGTACTATCAAATTGGTATTAGTAAAATATGTTTTTTAGTAGTATTAATGAGATTTCGCGTAATCATCACTAACTATACATGTAAAAGTTACAATATATGCAAAGCTCTGCGTATTTTGTTGATCACGCATGAAATTGTCTCTGCGACTGATCCGGTTATACCTCGCTATTCTGATTAAATGTTTGATTGACAATACTCGCAGGCACGTGCGGCTGGAGCTACCAGCAGTGGGTTGGGGCATTCTATCCGAACAACAGGGTTGCCAAGCTCCCATTTTATTCTCGCATCTTCAATTCAGTAGAGATCGATTCATCGTTTTACCGGCCTCCATCAAAGTCGATGGTTGCCGGGTGGATCAGCGCAACAGGTCCGGATTTCAAATTTTCCCTAAAGATCCCCAAAACTATAACACATGATAGGCGGCTAGTGGGAATAGAAAAAGAGCTTCTGGATTTTGTAGATCTGGTGCAGACATTTGTCAAGGCCGGCAAGATGGGCTGCCTGCTGGCGCAGCTACCTCCAACCTTTGTGTTCAAGGAAATGAATAACCTCGAATCATTTTTTAAGCTGCTTCCAAGGAACATGCACTTTGCAGTCGAATTCCGCCACGAGTCGTGGAATAGGAAAGAGACATGGAACCTTATGAAAAAATACAATGTCGCAAACACGGTGGCTGATTCGCTGATCGAGTTTCTGACAAAGCCGGTCATAACAGCAACAACACACTCGTACATAAGGTGGCACGGGCGCGGCAGGCCGACGCTGTACGACTACTCGTATTCAGAACTGGAGTTGCGCCCCTGGCTGGACAAGCTGGAAGGCATGGAAAGGGAGGTTCCTCTGGTCTATGCCTATTTTAATAACACCGGTGCTCCCGTCAATCTACTCCAGATGTTAGACATGAGGGGCGAAATGACCGACGCCCAAAAGAAGGCCAAGGCCCGGGCCGAGCGCTACAGCCGAAAAATGGCTGTGAAAAAGATAACAGATTTCTAACTATCTCCCGAGCGCCCTCATGAGCAGAGACTTGGCTTTGTGCACGCCGGGGATCGTAAAGTCCCTTGCCACTATCGCGGGGCAGTTGAGCTGGTCCAAAAGCGCCAGAAAATCCGGATTATGGAACACGGAGAAGCCGCCGATCGTGGCGCCCACGATGACAATGTCTGGATGGAACGAGCTTACGGCAGACAGCAAGATGTCGGCAGATCTCGAGCTGCTCTCTGCCAGCTGCACTTCCTTCATCTCCACCCCGAGCTGGCTCAAGTAGTCCTGCTGCATTGCAACGCTGCTCTTTTCGCCCCTGCCCTTGCTGATTGAAAGCAGGTCCACCTTGAACCGGCCAGAATGCTCAATCCAGCTTGTAGCCTTCAGCACCACATCGGAATGCTCGCCACCATCGTAAACCACCACCATGTTTTTCCGCTCTGCTGCGGGGATTGCTCGAGCCTTCAGGTCAATGTCTATGCGCTCCCGCTCCGGCTCGAGCTGGAGCGTATCGGTCTCCCCCCTTACAGCCAGCACCTTGCAGGTCATGAGCGTCAGGAGTTTCCTGTCGCGCCTGAGCGCTTCAAAATCGGTGATAAGAAGGGCGATCTTCTGCTCCTCTATCGTCGCCAAGATAGCCTCGGTCGCGTCATGCGACACCCTCACAAGATAGTGGTTCGGCACGCCTTCCCTGTCAAGCATCTTTTCAAGCGGCTCGAAGGATCGCTTGGCGGTCTCGGCAAAGGCCACGCCGGCAGAAAGCGGAGTTTGCGCCGGCACGGTTATAATCCTAAGGATGTTCACCTCGCCGGCTGTCTCCTTGGCTATCCTTATGGCATACTTCATTAGCCTGTCGGGGTTTTCCGGCGTGTAAGGGATGAGCACCCTGTAGTCCTGTCTTTTCACATCGCCCTCGGACGTTACTATCGGAGCGTAGTGCTTTATCTCCTGCTTGAAAGTATACATGCGGTAGAGCATAAAGCCTATCAAGATCCAGAGAACCGTTATGCCCCAGCTGAGCGGCTGCGTGACAAGAAGATAGAGAGCAAGGCCAACATTTAGAAAGATGCCAACAATGGGAATGATTGGAAACAAAGGCGTCTTGAAACCGTACGACAGTTTGTCGCCGTATATCCTGCGTATGGTAATTACCGCGATGTTTACCTGTGTGAACAAAAGCAGGAAGATGACGCCTGCTGCGACCGCTATGTCTGTAAGCGGAAGTGTATATGCAACAAATGCCATGATTATTCCTGAAATCATTATTGCGACATGCGGAGTCTTGTTTATCGGGTGGATCGAGCTAAGCCTGTGCGGCAGGTTGTAATGCCTGCCCATCGCAAAGGAGACCCTGGCCGAAGAAAACGTCGTGGCGTTCAGGGCGGCAAGGGTGGATACCATGCCGCCGCCTAGCACTATAAAGACCCCGTAAGGTAGGAACATTTCTGCAGCTCTCATGATGCCGAGCTCGCCTTCCGCGCCTATGAATTGCCATGCCGCGATGCCTTCAGGAAATATGGAGCCGATCGAGACAAAAGCTACAAGACAGTATAAAGTAACCACAATTGCGAGGGAGATGAAAATTGCCCTTGGTATGTTTCTCTTTGGATTCTTAACCTCTTCGCCAGTCTGAACTATAATTTCGTATCCCTCAAATGCTATGAAAGTGAGACCCATTGCAGCAACGAGACCGGCTACACCTGTCGGCATAAAGTCAGCGAAATTGGTTGTCCAGCTAGGATTGTTGTACATCGTCCAGAATCCGGCACCTATCAACGCGAAAATAGTGCCAAGCTGCACAAACGTAACTATGGTGCCGGTCTTGCCTGTTTCGGATGTCCCTTTGATATTGATGTATGTAAATGCTGCAATAGAAGCGACAGCTAACAGCTTGTCAAGATAGATAATGCCTAGCAGCGGCTGGTCAGACAGTATGCCGGCCACGTTTGGACCAAGCAGATAATACATGAATGCTCCAAAGCCAACCGCATAGAGGCTTCCCGCTATGACGTGAGCAAACCACGCCATCCAGCCGCTGATAAATGCGTTTGGGCGCGGCAGCCCCTCCCTTATCCAGAGGTAGCCTCCTCCTGCCTCCGGCATGGCCGAACCAAGCTCGGCATATGCCATGGCCGTAAAGAGCGTGATTATGGCATTGAGAATAAACGCGATAATTACGGCATCGCCTGCCAAGCCTATGGCCGGGCCGGTCAACACGAAAATGGCGCCGCCTATCATGCCGGCGATGCCTACCATTATGATGTCCGTGAGGCCTAGAGTGCGCACAAGTTGATGCTGAGGCTGACGCTGAGACTCTGGGCCTGTAGAGGCCGACAAATTTAGCGTAGAGTCCTCTGATAGAGAAATAAACGTTAGGGCTCGTTAAATTGCCATGCCGTGTGGCTTGCGTGCAACCACGCGAGCGCGCGTTTTCCAGCGGAGTATGTGAAGCAAAAATTAGTTCCTATATACCAGATACATGCACACTTCTACCAGTTTCAGTGGAATATGTAAAAAAGATTCTTGATAAGGTAATGGCACGATAGCATCGTAGGGATGTCTTTAATAACTAAGACAGTGATTACTCGGCATCATGGCAAATTACGAAGCATTGAAAGCTAGCCTAGACAGAAACGGGGAGGTGATGATCCGCATCGATACCGGCGAACAGATCGAGCTGCACAAGCACAACGTAAAGTTCGACGATTCGACGAAAGAAGTAGTCGTAGATGCTGGCACTGAAACCTACTGGATAGGTGCTGACCGAGTGTCGTACTACTGGATACATAAAGAAAGTTTTGAGAAAGGGAAAGAGTAAGCAGTCAAAACTTCTCCCACATTTTTTAATTGTTTTTTCATTTGCTTTTTCATGAACAAGTTCGGAATACTGGATATGCTCGCGCCTAAAGTAATTAGATAGTGACACACTATAGCATCACATGCCTGCCAAGGTTCGCATGGTAAAGGGTCCCGCCAGAGTGGCTATTGACGGGGCATGCCACGTTCTTGGGAGCGACGCGTCAGGTCAGACGATCAAGATAAGGGCAGGCAAGGCGCTCCCGTTCGAGCCATCGGGCCGGTGCAGGCTGCGCGCAAGGCTTGGCCGCGGAGGCAGGATGTGGCTTGCCGACCCTGCGGCCGCGGGGACGTCGATTTGGAGCGGCCTTGACCAACAGGTGGTTGCAGGCGGCAAAAAGATAATGCTTGCAGGCGACACGGACACGGGCAAGTCGACGCTTGCGGCATACCTCGCAAACGTGGCGTTTGGGCGCGGCCTTGCACCTTGCGTCGTGGACGGCGACATTGGGCAGGGCGACCTTGCGCCGCCGACAAGCATCGGAGCTGCCGCAATTCCCAGTCAGGTGACAGACCTGAGAGACGTGACAGCCAGTATGTTTGAGGTCGTAGGGAGCATTTCTCCGGCAGGGTTCGAGCATTTTGTTGCAAAGAAATTGAGATCAATACTTGACAGGGTCAGTCCGCTTGGCGACATCTGCGTAGTCAACACCGACGGCTATGTGCGGAATGGTGGGATCAGCTACAAGCTGTGGGTTGCAGAGGAGCTGCAGCCCGACGTCATAGTGTGCCTAGGGGAAAACCGTGAGCTGCTGTACGCGCTTGAAAAAGGGCCTTGGCAGGTTTTGCGCGTAAGAGCGAGCAGCCAAGTGTCAAAAACAAGACACGAGCGGAAAAGCCGCCGGCTGGATCAGTTCCTCCGGCATGTCGGCAGAGGGTCGTCCTCCACAGATCTGTCGCAGGTCAAATTCGTATACATAGACAGGCTTTTTTCGCCTTCAGAGATACTGCGGCCGCCAATATTGCAGCTGAAGCCGGAAAACCTGAAGAGGATGTTTGTAGGTCTTGGCTCAAACGGCAGGGTGGTTGGTTTTGGTATTATCACAAACATAGCAAACGGCAGGATATCGGTCCAGACCGACGTCGACCCGTTTGACAGCGTGTACCTCAGCAACATCAGGCTGAGCAGAGGCACGGTCGTCGAGATCAGGATCGCCTGAACGCTGGATCCTGCAGGCCGAGTGAACGGAACGCCTCAAGCCTTTGCCTGCACGCATAGCACCGGCCGCAATGGGTTTTGCCCTCCCTGTGGCAGCTCCACGTCTGCCCTATCGGGGTCTTGAGCCTAATGGCGAGCCTGATTATCTCCTTCCTGTTCATCTCCGACAGGGGGAGAAGGATCCTGTATGCCTGGCCGTTGCATAGAAGGCACCCCTCCTTGAAGAGCGCGTTTAACTTTTCGATGTAATCCTTGGAGGCGTCCTTGAAGAACTTGACGTCGTGCAAGTTGTGGCCGCCAATTATCCGCCTGGCGCCGAGGTACTCTGCATAGTGGGCGGCTATCGAGTAGAACATGAGATTCCTCGCAGGCACGTACGAAGACCACAGCGCGTCAGGATCCTGCTTTTTCTGCCGGCTGTTGTAAAAGTCGGACACCTCCTTTACAAACGGCAGGTCGACTTTTATCAATTCTGCTCCGGCTCCTCTGGCCAGCTTTGCCGCCGCGCGCTTTTCCTGCCCCAGCCTTCCAAAGTAGTTGAACGTGATCGCCGATACGACGGAGAATTTTTTCTTTGCCCAGTAAAGGCAGGTGGCAGAATCTAGCCCGCCGGAAAGCATTACAAGGGCTTTGTCCATCTAGTCTTCTTTCTTTACTCCAGCAATGATGTGGGCGCCCTTGTTGACCCCTTCGTATATGTACACGCCGAGCGCTTGCACATTTGGAGGCATCTTGGGCGCAAGTAGTCTAATTATCTCTGAAGAGAGGTTCTCAACCGTCGCCTCGCCAGACAGCATATATGTAGTCAACTTTGGCAGCTGCAGGCTGAAGTACCCCTTGGGACCTTCAAACACAACGTAGTAATGTAAGTCGTCTTCCTTTAGCAAATATTTCTTGTTGATAAAGAACTTGTGATCTATGGCGTTGAGCGTTTCTTTGATTATCCTCTTTGCCTCTCCAAAGTCTATAACCAAGTTATTCTTCATGCTGCCTATTATTTCAACCATCACGGTAGACGTGTGACCGTGCAGCACAGAGCATTTTTCCACAAGCGGTAGGATGTGGGCATAGTCAAATGCTAGTGATGGGTCTTCGATAAAGATCGAGCCGGTCTGCATGTGATCGCCGCTGTCGTAAAAGAACAGCGAGTCCATCTCTTCTATCTTGCTTGCATACTTTGAATGGCCGACCGCAATTATGTCGAGGCTTGGGAGCTCTTCACGTACTTGCTTGAACTTTGCAGCATCGGCCTCGGAATCTACCACTTCGATGTATTTGCCGCTGACTTTAAAGTCGATTTTTATGGACTTGCCATCAGGCAGCTTTACGTTCGCATCAAACTGGTAATCATGGCCCAGAAATGACAGCATTTTTGCA
The DNA here is from genome assembly GCA_035620415.1 of Nitrososphaera sp. Lineage (GTDB taxonomy): Archaea > Thermoproteota > Nitrososphaeria > Nitrososphaerales > Nitrososphaeraceae > Nitrososphaera. The sequence continues at coordinate 5,906 of DASPGV010000044.1, read as the reverse complement.
ACAGACAGTTCCGACCTGCTCCTAAGCAGGTTGCCCTTATCTAAATATCGAAGATCGCTGTCGAGAACGACCCTTTCCTTGGTCATTTAAGTTTCGTCTGCCAGAAATTGAACTCGAGCTTATATAAACGGTGTTTCAAGGCGTCGAGATTTGCATTTATCTGGGTACATATGAATCCAGAAGTATTGCTCGACCTGAAGCGAGCCATTTACGATGCAGTGTTTGAGAGTGTCGCCGAAGCCAAAGTGGCAGTAGCCTTCTCCGGGGGAATAGACAGCTCCCTCCTTGCCAAGATATGCCGGGATATCGGCAAGCAAGTCATGCTAGTAACTGTGGGCTTTGCCGGCTCCCATGACATTGGATTTGCAAAAGACATCGCCAACAAGATGGACATGGAGCACAAGACGTTGGAAATCGAGTATGGCGATTTCCGGGAAAACCTACGTCGCGTCCGAAATGCAATCAAATGCAGCAACACATCCCACATTGAAAACTGCATAGCATATTTTTACATCTGCAAGCTCACAAAGCAAAACAGTATAAACACAGTCATGAGCGCAAATGGTTGCGACGAGCTGTTCTGCGGCTACGACGGGTACCGGAGAGCATACGGTGGTGGAGAAACAGCAATAATGAAGTTGATGGATCAAAAGATTGCCAACGAGCTCACACTTGTTTCAGAGATTACAACCATCGCGGGTCAATTCGGAATAATAGTAAAGCAGCCATTTCTTTCCAGCAAGTTCATCGAGTTCGCTAAGGCAATACCCTTGGACAAGAAGATCATGGGACCTGACGACACTACAAGAAAGCATATCCTGCGGCAGGTAGCTCTCTCAATCAGTGTGCCAGAAGAGTCGGCAATGAAGCCCAAGAAGGCGCTCCAGTACGGGTCGTTGATCCACAAATATTTCAAGAAGGCAAGAAATGGGTAATTACCCTTTGTACATGGGAATTACACACTAATGCATAACAAAAGCATATTCCCCTATTAACGATAGATATTGAGTCCCAAGGTAACGGCTGTATTAGAAGCTATTTCTGATGATGCGGCATTGGAATTGTTCAGGCTGGTTGCTCTTACAAATGGATCAAGCAATACGATTAGGAGCAATATGAATATCACAAGAAAGCAGTACTACTCCAGGTTGTTTAAACTTGTGCAATACGGTCTGATAAAAAGAAATGACAATCAATATTTTCTTACGACGCTTGGCCAGGTAATGTATGATGCACAAGCCACAATAGAAAAGGCGCTTCAAAATTACTGGAAGATCAAAGCCATCGATTCATTCGACATTAATAGGAATCTACCCGTAGAAGATCGGAGACGGCTGATTGAGACCCTGATAAAAGATCAAGAGCTCAAAAGCATCCTTGTGAAGTGATTCCGGCACACTTATAGATAACTCCATTCTTGGCTTCAGTGAAAAATCGTTCGGGTTTTTATACATATATGCGCTTCCAGTGGAGAATCTATCGATGAATGCAAGGTATTAGTTCAACTGTCAGTATAATCCCTTTTGTTACCAGTAAACGGTGGAAAATACCAATCCATGAATGCTTTTATGAAGTGCTGCGACATCGGTGTTATTTGTTGTCGGCAACTTATCAACCAGTCTGCGGTGGACTTAGGAATACTGAAGGACTTAGATTGAATTCCTGTGTCATGACTATTGCAGCAGTCGATATCGCAAGTAGCATCATGGCGTATTTGAAGCCAGTGGCAAATGAGCCGCTTGATATCTTGCCTATCAGGAATCCTGACATCCACGACTGAGCAGAGATTCCTATTGCAAGCATCTTAGTCGAGCTAAATTCCTCACTGCTTTGGGGAGTAACCGTTGCACCTTGACCATCTCCCGGTACCAAAACGTTGCTGCTTATTTCGTTAAATGTCTGGGCTACCATGAGCGTCGTGATAGATGTCAGGGCGGTTACCATGAATGCTATGAAGAAATATGGCTTTAGCATACTACTCTTTTCCTTTTCAATGTTGTCCGATGACTCGCTGGACTGCGCAAGTATCTCCAGTGATGTGGTATAACCGCCACCGCTCTCTATTGCTTCTATGAGCACTCTGAAGTGTATGAGAGCAGAAAATGATTTGACATTGTTAGCAAGGTTCTCGTAAATTTTGCGTAACGGAACTCCCCATTCTAGCTGGTTGGCAAATGACTTGACGACACCATGGAATGCTGAATCGCGGATTCTTTCTGATGCATAGACTACACACTTTTCTGGTGAAAGTCCTGCTTTTCTTGATTCAGCAATATCTCTGAGATAGCTGGGAAGTTCTGATTCCATACCTTTCATATTCTTTTCAAGCTTCATCCCTCTGTATGCGGGCCAAGCAGATGCGGCCAGTAGAAACATTGGCAGGGCGTAAACCGGATCGATTACCTTCTGCAGTATTCCTGTAGCCAATAGCACAACGAACAAACCGATGGCTGCTAGAGAAAAGTAGATTCCCTTCATCAGAACATCGTTTGCACCGACAAGGGTCGAAAAGACCACTTTATCCATCACATACAGTATGACAAGCGATATTCCTGGCAAGAGTACAAAGACTATGAGATAGGAAAACACAGGCGATGATGGCAAAGACACAGGTAACGCACTGCTTCCCGATGATGTGGACGACATGGCAACAAGCACGACATACAAACTCAGGCCAATCACCTGCATGATCATATAGGCGTCTACAAGTCCTCCAACTTTGGCAACTGATTGGCGTGCAATCGCGACCTCGTACTCAAAGATAGATTTCATCTTGCTTTGCAAAAAGCTTGCAATGTCTCCTCCGTTTCTCACGGTTGAAACATATCCCATAAGTAAGTCGCGGTACTGCCTAGATGCTGAAATATTGGCCCTTTTTTCCATCGCAGTGAGAGGATCCTCACCGAGTATGTGCACTTGGCCAACAATATTTCTCGCCTCCTTCATGACGTATGGTAGTAGCTTGTAACGTGCAAGCTTGGTAAAACTCCCAAACGGGGTTATGCCACTTGCGGCCATTATGGTGATAAGCGTTATGACATACGGGAGCTCGCGGTCGAGCCTCTCGCCGAGCCTCTTATCTGGCTTGGCTTTGTTTGGTTTTTTTCTATTTTTCTCATCCTTGCTTCCCTGCTGTTTTTGGAGTAGTCCCTTAAAGATGGACATCAAGAGTTTTCCACCTTGGACATGAGGCGCTCGGGTTCTTGGTTGAACATTCCGATCACTTTGCTAATACTCCTGTAGTCTCTTGTGCCACGGTTGACAAGCCAAGTGAGTATCGTCCTTCTTCTATTCAAGTCATTGGCTACATCTTTCATGTCAAGACCTGTATCTTCTGCAACCTTTGGTAGCTGATAGCTATTTTTCAGATTATCAAGATAGCCATCATACTGTGGGTCCCATGAAAAGACCTTCTTTGGACTTGACGAAGGAAGGATTTCTGTTACCTCGGTCACTCTTCTTGCCATCAACTTTGCCACGGCCTTGCCCTTGACCTGTTCTGATTTCAGTTTGACGCGCTTGACGTTAATAATGCAGTTCATGAGAGGCACGTACGCTGGTGGTATGTCCATAGGTTTTTGCATTAGCCTCCTTATCGCGGCTTCTGAATCGTCCGCGTGCATTGTGGCAATGCCACCGTGACCCGTCGCAAGTGCCTGGAAGAGGACATACGCCTCCTCGCCTCTGATCTCTCCTACCAGGATGTAGTCGGGACGGTGACGCATGCCGGATTTTAGCAGATCGAACAAGCTTACCTCGCCCTGGCTTTCAAGTCCAAAGCTGGCCCTTGACACTAGGCTGAACCAGTTCTCCTGTGGAATGTTAATTTCAGCCGTGTCTTCAACCGAGAATATCTTGTATGATGGGTTTATCAGACCTGTCACTGCGTTCAATATTGTTGTCTTACCTCCACCTGTGGAACCAATAACCATTAACGACTTTTTGTTATCGAGCAGGAACCAGATGTAAGCAACCATGTCAACATCAAGTGTGTCAGAGTTTATCAAATCAACAACGGTAATCGGATCTTCTCGGAACTTTCTGATGGTAAAGCTGCTGCCCATGGTCGTGACTTCCTTTTTATAAAGGGCTGCCAGACGGTGGTTACCCGGGAGCGAGGCGTCTACTATAGGGTGCGCTGCACTGATATGTTTGCCGGCCCTGTGAACCATCTTCATTACAAAGCTATCCAGAAATTCTGCATCGCGAAAGATAACATTGGTTCGAAGGCCCTCATGACGCCTGTGGTAGACATACACCGGCTTGTGCGCCCCACCGCAAGTGATATCTTCTATAAATGGGTCATGGAAGAGAGGATCTATCGGGCCAAAACCCAGGACATCACGCTTGATATAGTACTTTACCTTTTCAAGCATAACCGGTTGCGTCTTGCCGCCAAGAAAGTGATCCTTTAGGAGTTTTGTAACTTCTGAAGTAAAGCTGGCTTCGAGATTGTCGACTAGACGCGGAGAGTCTATCTGCTTTTCCAGCAACTCCTTGATACTGTAGTAGATCTTGATTTCATCTTCATTTAGTGGCAGCTCATCGATATTGTATATCATGTCAGAAAACTCGTCATTTTGCAAAATCGAAACGTAACAGAACGGAGGGACTAGCGCATAGCGCTGGGTGCTTCTGTAGCCTTCAGGGATCTTGCCGAGCGATGTGTCGCTCTTGGAAATGGAATCAATGTATTTCGCTACCTTGTCAAGCTGGGCGTTGAACCCTGTCTCTTCGAAATTGGATTCCTTGAACGCAGTAATGAAGTCGTCTTCTTGTTTCTTTTTTGAATCGTTTGAGAGTTTCAGTTTAAACGACTTTAAAGCGGACATGGTAAATCAAAAAAAGAAAGAGGTGGGGTTTCCACTCTTTTAAGTTGCGCTGACTACTTGTACCTGCTGCACTGCTGTTGCTTGGCCTGCTTGAATCTGGAGCGAGTATGTGTTGCCTGCGTCAATTGCATTAATGTTGCCAGCCTCCAGTACGTAGACGATTGTAGCGCCGCCCTGAGCCAGAGAGATAGCACCTGGTGTCATAGCCGCTGCGCCAGAGGCAAGTGTTACACCGCCAGAAGGATCGTAGTCAACAGTTAGCTCTGTATTCACATTTGTTTGTGTAGCCAGCGATGAATTAGTCAAAGAATACCAGCTTGAAGTCGGAACTGGCAATCCTCTTAGTGAGATAGAGTTGATGGTGATTGGTTTGCTGCCCGTGTTTTGTACTGCAAATGCCGTTACTGATACATCGGTTGTGGGGTTTACCCAGCTGTGCACGTTTGTCACTTTCAGTGATTCTGACTGTGTATTGGTCTGGAACATACTGCCTCCAAAGAAAATCACGCCTGCGCCCAGTACGACTGAGGCAATCAGGATGATGAGGGTCGTAATGACGTTTCCAATACCTCTGCGCTTTTGGAACTTGAAAGTCATTAGCCATGGTAAAAGATAGGTAACGATAATAGAACTACGGTGTATTTCCAAGCTACAATCTTGATGGATAAAGTAGTAATAATCAGATACATACAAACCATCATAGCCATACTGGGATGCATCTTCAGCAATGCCGGAGGTAACACAAAGGGAGGAAATCCTGTCAGAAGAAGGCAATTTAAAGGGGAAAACAGCCTCAATCCTGTCCGATATCGACTCCATGATTGATCAGACTTTGCAGATTTACGAGCTGACTTCAAAAGAGTCTGACATAATCGCTTCTATTGGCTCCTCAATCTCAATTATGCTTTCTACGCTTAAGCTCTCACTGTCATTGCCGCAGACCATCTTTCAACACGATTTTCCGGCTATGAAAAGTGCTGTCCTCAACAGCAACGCTGAGATAATAATAATGCACTCAAACGGCAACATTGTTACAAAGAAATTCAACGAACTTGATAGCACTCAAGTGCTCAA
>DASPGV010000043.1:0-16195 GCA_035620415.1 Nitrososphaera sp. | reverse complement strand
CACCAGAGACCCCTTGCTGCAGCGCCGGCAGAATTTGCGTCATGTAGAATCTGACCCCATGTAGGAATTGATGGATCTCCAAGGCCCAGAAATGAAAGCGCAGCTTCGCCCAGAATCGCGCCGGGGACAGCTATGGCGATACTGGCAAACGTAAGCGGAAGCAGTTGCGGGATTACATGTTTAAAGATAATTCTTGTATCCGACTGGCCCATCAGTTTTGCTGCTTCGACATACTCCATATTCTTCAGCTGGAGCGCAAGGCTTCTGCTGACCTTTGCCATGCCAACCCATCCGAAGATGACTAGGAAGCCGGTAATTAGAAAAATGCTGCGTCCCACTGTTACTGACAATATGATCAAGATGGGCAGTGCCGGCAATGAATAGAATACATCACTTATTCGCATTAGACCTTCATCGGTTCGCTTTCCCTTGTAACCCGCGAAAACGCCATATATCAAGCCTATCAGAACTGCTGCTATTGCCACAGTGAATCCAATGAAAAGTGCCATTGGAGCACCCCATAATATGCCAACGGCCAGATCACGTCGCAATTCGTCCGTCCCAACAAGCCCATAGACCCTGCCACCAAGGATCACACCGGAGTTCCCAACAAAATCTTCCGGATTAAAAAAGTAGAACGTCTCCCGAATAACATACTTGCCCTTTAGGACCTCATTCTCGCTCGCGTCAGCGAATATCATCATCTGTGGCCTGGACGGATTTTGATCGTACAAAAAGGCGTTTTCATATTCGCGCAAATTCTCTGTTACTGATCTATCGGTAGAAAAGACTCTAGCCGAAAATTCGTTTACTTCCTCTTGTGAAGATGGAAGGGAAGAAAAGTATACCATGAATTGCTTTCCATCAGGCCTAACGACATCGACCTGAAGCACAGGTGGAGTATTCCCATATTTTGCTGAGTACAGGAACATGAAGTCACTTGGAAAATCATCAAAACTGAAATCAAGCTCATAGGAATGCACTACAGCGCGCAGAGGTCCCTGCTCAAAGCTCGTAATAGTGGCATCATTCATGTATAGCACTGTATGTTCTGGAATCTTTGGTCCAAAGCCAATATTGACCCATGATGGGGCAGCACCTCTTGGAAGATCTATCCAATAATTAGGGCTGTTCCATTGTCTAAAGGATTCTAGTGGGATTGCAGCCGAAGAATAGATCGACATGCCTATGAGGATAAGAATGATTGCGACTCCCACTATTCCGCTCTTTGAGCGCCTGAACTCCCTAATGATCTCATACCTAGAAAGAACGCTGCTCGGTGTTCTGGCAGTAACTGTCATGCCACCTTCACCCTCGGATCAAAGTATGCGTAGACAATATCGGTTACAAATACCGTGATTATGAAAATGACCGTGGACACGTACGTTAGCCCAATTATAATAGGGATATCCAGAAATCCTATCGCATCGTAGTAGAGCCTTCCCATGCCAGGCCAGTCAAAAACTGCTTCAACAGTTATGGCACCTCCGAATGAAGCGGCAAGGCTGAGCGCAATTACCGTGACTATTGGTGGGGCAGCATTTCTCAGCGCATGAGAGTAGAGTATTCTTCTTTCCGGGATTCCGATTGCCCTCTTTGCAAAAATATAGTCTTCGCCAAGAATGCCAAGCACAAAATATCGTACCATGAATGCCCATGCTCCAAAGCTAACGAGAGTCATCGTTATGAGAGGCAAAGACATGTGATAGAGAAGATCAATGATGTATGATGGATCAGAAGGCGATGTCTTGGGTGTAGAATGGGATGGGAAGATGGCATACGTAAAGGCAAATGCAAAAATCATGAGCATACCCACCCACCATATTGGAAAACTTCCGCTAAAAACCGCAAAAGAAGAATTGAGCCGATCCCATATGGAGCCGGCCTTGTTTGCGACAAATGCGCCTAGGTAGAGTCCGATTATTGTGGAAATAATGGTGGCAGTCGTGAATAACAAAACTGTCTTTGGTAGCTTTTCAAGAATTATATCACGGACATTCTGTGATCCGGTATCGCTTGTGATGTAATTCGACTTACCAAGGTCAAGTACCATTACTTTTAGGACGGTATTGCTAAAGCGCTTGGGCGAATACCATGGTTCATCTAGGCCTAGTGTCTTGATCTGGTCCTCGACCCGATTGTCAATGTAGGCCTGTCTTTCTTCAAGATTCTGGAATTGAAGTTCCTTTTGGTTGATCTCCTCCACAACGTAGAACTTTATTGCGTCAACCAGTATCTTGTCCATTGTTGGCCCTAGCAAAGAGATTGTCAGAACGAGCGTTGCGAATAGAACTATGATCATGTTTATGCTACGCTTCACGATGAACCGGCCGAAGCCACCCGCCAACGCCACTCACGTTTACAAGTAATTGTTTTCTATTAAAATCCTCCTATACAAATCATGCAACTAGCTATTTCATAGGGAATGCAAGGCTCTAGGATTCGACCTCATTTTTTCATGATCTTTAGATAAGATCGTTCCGCCAAAACCAACTGCGAACTTGACGACGGTAATGAATATCGGGTTAATTGCTATTCTCTATGCAGGACGCAGGGTCATAGAGCCAGCATCGCACATAGCCGCTTTCTGTGCTGAACTCTGGTACCGAATTCTTGCATACTTCCATCGCATAAGGGCACCGTTCGTAAAAACGGCAGCCTTTGTGAGGATCAACAAGAGCTTGGGGGCTTCCGGGGATGAAGTGTATTTTCTTATCTTCCGACGGCAGCCTAGGAATAGCCTTGATCAGTGCCTGAGTATATGGGTGTCTAGGATTCTTGTAAATTTCTTTCGTGGAGCCGATCTCGACTATATGACCTGCATACATTATGGCAAGCTTGTCTGCGATAGAAGACATGAGCGCTAGATCATGCGAGACCAGGATGACGTTCATCTTTCTTTCATTTCGCAACTTTTTGAGCAGATCAATTATTTTCTTTTGCATGAGGACATCCAGCGCGGTAGTAGGCTCATCGGCAATGAGCAGATCAGGCTGGAGCAAGATCGCCATTGCTATGACGACCCTCTGTTTCATCCCGCCGCTCAGTTCGTGTGGATATCGCCTTCCTATCGCTGGGTCTAGGCCAACAGACTGCAGTGACACGCTGATCTTTTCTTTCCACCTTCTTTGATCGACACCATGTTCTCTTAGTATTTCAATGAGCTGGCTTTCAATGGTGTACACGGGATCAAGGACATTCATTGCTCCCTGGAAAACCATCGAGACTTTTTTCCATCGTATCTTGTGGTTGAAAATCGGTTCTGACAGCTGACTAATATTATGACCATCAAGTTCGATCGTTCCCTCGAGCATCTTGCCCGGAGGCTGCATTGAATGCATCAAAGCTGCCCCAAGAGAACTCTTGCCTGACCCGGATTCGCCTACTATGCCTATTATTTCATTCTGATCCAATTCAAAGCTAACTCCATCAACGGCCCGTAATGGTCCTGCTTCTGTCATATAGTATGCCCTCAGGCCACGAACACTTAGCTTGGACACTTGAAATTCAATGTTTTTTGATACATAATACTCTTCTGTTGCTCTTCCAGTCCCAGATGACGAAACTGGGGTTTCTGAAAGTGAGAAATATTAGGTCATTTGGCTACGCCCGGGTTGGGGCCTTAGGCGTAGGTGGATCAATCCAGCTATGTGCTACCGGGTTGTATCTACGCTTCTTTCACGGAAATCTCCTTGCTTGTAGTATTGACGACACTTTAGATATGATGAAATAAGGTTTCGCCATGGCAGAATACTGTTGGTCTTTAGTGTATGTTCTCGCTTGATTTAGACTGGGAGCGCAATGATTGTCCTCTCTGAAATGTCTGGTCTAAAGGCGTAAAAGCTGTTAGCAAATATCCTAACCTGATTAGGTCCGATTGAAAGCTTAGAGGTGTCCTCTGAGGAAAGCTCAATTCGGAACTTTCCCGCGTTGGTCGCGGTCGAGTTGGCTACACCATTAATAATCACTTTACCGTCTTTATCCAGAATAAAGTAACTTACCAATGCATCATTGCTCGGCTCTCCTTCAAGACCTATATCGAGTGTCATCGTCAATGGCTGCCCTATCAATACAGACCGTGGAATCAGTACATTTCCGATCGCGACCGATGATGGAATGTTCATTGTGAGAATGTCAGCAAGCCTAGGTTTTTCATACTTTTGCCAATAACCCATGGCAAACGGATAGGTGCTGTCTCTGAAAGCCTTAACTGTGATAATTCTCCCTGCTATGTTATAGCTGTCAAGATAGAATGCACCGTTACTGATGATTGCGTGTTTGTGTTCATCGATCCATTGCATGCTTGCATCATAACGCTGAACTGCATCTTGTAGAGTTACGAAATCCTTTAGAGCAGCAGGGATAAAGTCTTCATCCTTCATTTTTTGCAATTCTTCTCTGATCATGAGTGCATGGTCTGGGACTATTGGATCAAGCCACGGCGCGTTCATAGTAGATGCCTGAGTTCTTGAATATGAGAGTTTTCCAGATGTGACAAGTCTCTCGGTCGCAGCGGTTATTTCCCACGGTTCGCTAACCCAGAAGATACCTGAATCGGCGATTTCCTTTTCATCATAGTGCCATATGTCGATGTAGGATTCAAACTCTCCTGATGGAAGGATTCTAAGTCCTTTGTAAAGTGGGATGGCAACCTCAGCCTGCGATGTGTATTCTGGATCACATGTTGCGTCCCCATTTTCCAGACAAGTGCCCCATTCAAATAGAAAATACTGAGTGTACAGAAGATCAGAGATGTGCATGGGAATCCCGTTATGCCAGTTTGAATATAGCGGCCTGAAGATAACTTTGCTTGTTGCGTTGCTACCTGGATCTACTCCTTTCCACTGCTGTGAAACTGGATCCCATATGTTGGCATCCGTTGGGACATCCATTGCACCAAAGGGACCTTCAGTTGCCACATCTGTCCATTCTGCCCTCCATGGTATGATATCACCTGTATAAGGGTCTCTAAAGGTGCCGGTATCAGCGAGTAGCGTATAGATGTCCCTACTGTAAACATCCTGAAGTCCCGCTATACCATTCCATGATCCTTGATGAATCTGTTTTACGCCTATATCGAGAGTGCTGTTACCGTCAGCTGACCTTGCATTCAGCATTGAATATTTACTGGTTATTCCAGCTCCGAAGTCATTGACCAACCCGTCTATTTTTGAAGATGCAACGAACGGATCCGTTTTTTGCGCAACAAAGATTCTAACAGATTCCTGAATGCCTGCTTTCGCAGCTTTTCTTACGAGTTCATTTCTTTCGTCCTCTGATGTAAAGTCGGAGAAAAATATCCGCTGAGTCAACTGATCTAATGTGTCATTTTGGTAATTCCAGAATTCCGGGTTTTGGCCTCCAGGCATCCTGCCAAACCATGGGGCGTACATCTGCGCCAGTATTACAGGATTATATCTTACAAACACGGAAGTGCCTGCGAATCCTTCAGTATAGATGTGCCACTGAAGGTTCTGTGGATTGGAACCATACACCAGAGTATTTGCCTTATTCAGATCTCCGTATTCTTTCTCGACCGTAAATCCGACTTTTTCCAGTTTGGAGGCAACTTCCTCACCCATTGACTTTCTTGAGACATCATCTTGCCTTATCATCATCCTGACGGTCACAGGGTCACCTTTGTATATCCATCTGCCATGATCATCTTTTGTGGCCCCCATGCTATTGAGCGATTCTGTGATCAGATTTTCGGCGAGCCTTGGGTTGTATCTAAAACCAAATGACTCCACGACATCTATGACGTTAAGATACTCTGGAGAATAGATGCCAAAGGGATCAACCATTGGGCTGCCGTATCCTTGAAGAACCTCGTTCACCATGAATTCCCGGTCTATAAGATAGTTCATAGCGAACCGAACTTCTCTGAACTGGAACGGGTTTATCTTGTTCGTATCGTTGGAGGGAGCAGGATTTATCAAGAGTCCCATCGAACCTGCAATCCTGTCATAAACCTGAAGCCTAGGATCATTTCTAGCGTCGTTCGCAGCCTCTAGGGGGATTCTGAAATAATATATATCTAGGGCTCCGGATCTTACTTCTTCTAGAGCGATGTTTTCATCCTCACTGTGGATGAATCTTATGCTTTCTATGTACGAGCCCCTTTGATCTTGACCTGATATTGGGATTGGGGTTAGAAAAATGGGAGCTAGAAGAGTTATTATTGCCACAAAAGCGAGAACCGGTAGTTTCTTCATCAAGATCCAATCCGAATTCGTCGTAATATGTTTTTCATAGTATCATCAAAAATCCGGCTGGGGAATAGCGCTAATCAGATCTTTGGTGTATGGGTGGTAGGGGTCCGAGAGAACCCGATCTATCGGACCAATTTCGACAATCTTGCCTGCCTTCATTATCGCTAATTCATCTCCAACATAACGAGCAGTGGACAAGTCGTGCGTTATGTAGATGAAAGAAAGATTGAACTTTTCCTTGAGACTCTGCATGAGATCCAGTATCTCGCCCCTGATAGAGACATCAAGCATCGAAACTGGCTCGTCAGCAACGATTAATCGTGGATGTGTCACCAGAGCTCTTGCAAGTGCGACTCTTTGCCGCTGACCACCTGATAGCATATGAGGAAGTTTTGCGGCAATTTCATTAGCAGGCTCTAGTCTTACGTCCTCAAGTGCCGCGAGGACCTGCTCGATTTTTTTTGATTTTGAACTTGACCTGTCGTGTATATTCAGAGGCTCCAGCACAATGTCCATGATCTTCATTCTAGGATTTAGCGAGGCATAGGGATCTTGGTAAACCATATGAACGGCAATTCGGAGATCTTTTAGATCCTTTCCTGTAAGATGCGTAATGTCTTTTCCCCTGAAAATGATAGCTCCTGCTGTGGGATCCGTTGCCCGCAGAATGAGCCTTGCTACAGTTGTTTTCCCTGAACCAGATTCACCAGCAAGCACCAGCACTTTCCCCTCCTCCAATGTGAAACTAACATCATCTACTGCTCGCACAAAATCTGTATCTGCGTTACTCAAAATCTGCCGAAAGCTTTTCTTTATTGGGAAATACTTTTTTAGATTTCTTACCTCAAGCAGCAGTTCCAATGGCAAATGCTGCTTTACCCTGCTGGTGATATAAACAATTTGTCACTAATCACACTTAATATTGAGCGCGCCTGACAATCCTTCCGTGAAGCTTGGGGCGCTCTATTCCGGGGGCAAGGACAGCACGTTTGCGATATACCGCGCAATGGAGATGAAGCACCAGGTCGCATGCCTTATCACGATGCACCCGGTGGCTGACGACAGCATGCTCTTCCATTACCCGAACAGCTGGGTCACGAAATACCTTTCTGAAGCTATGGGAATCCCGGTGATGGAATTTGCAGTAAAGGGCAGGTCAAGGGACGACGAAATAAAGGCGCTTGAAGAGGCGATGGCGCAGGCAAAGTCGGCCTACGGGATCCAGGGCGTAGTCTATGGCGGCATTGCAAGCAACTACCAGAAGCAGGCGTTTGAAGAAATATGTGGCCGGCTGGGGCTTGCCGCGGTCGCGCCGCTGTGGAACGCCGAGCCGGGCAAGTACATGAACGATCTCGCAAAACGCGGCTTCAAGATAATGATCGTGGGCGTGTCGGCGATGGGACTTGGCAAAGAGTGGCTGGGCAAGCAGCTTAACAAGGCGTCGCTTGCCAAGCTGGCAGCTCTTTCCAAAAAGTACGGCTTTAACCTGACGTTTGAGGGCGGCGAGGCCGAGACGCTCGTTACCGACTGCCCGCTGTTTCGCAAGAAGCTCAGGATAGACTCTGCCACCACGCACTGGGACGGCCAGCGGGGAATATTTGAAATACGGGATGTGTCATTAGTAGAGAAGAAGAAGTAAATGTTTGACAACCTGCGCGAAGGCCTGCGCGGAGCGCTGAAGAAAATAGTCGGGGCGGCCGACATCAACGAGGAACTCATAGACTCGCTCTGCAAGGACGTCCAGCGGGCGCTGCTCCAATCCGATGTGAATGTGAGGCTGGTGCTATCCATCACCCAGAGCCTCAAGGACAGAGCGCTCAAGGAGCAGCCGCCAAAGGGGCTTTCCCGCAAGGATCACATCGTCACCATCCTGTACGGCGAGCTTGCCAAGATGCTGGGCTACTCTGGCAAACTGATCCAGTCGATAGAAAAGGCAAAGGAGGACGAGCGGGCGCTTGCCACGTCGTTTTTCAACCCCGGCAAGCAGAACGTAGTCCTGATGCTTGGGATTCAAGGGAGCGGCAAGACGACCGTCACTGCCAAGCTGGCAAGGTGGCTCACAAGGCACGGCTATAGGGTTGGGGTCGTGGGGGCCGACACGTGGAGGCCCGGCGCGCTGACGCAATTGAGGATGAACTGCAGCAAGATAAACGTGGAGGTCTATGGCGAGGAGGAGAGCAAGGACGCGGTGGGAATTGTCAAGAACGGTCTCGAGCACTTTGCAAAGCAGAACCTTGACGTGGTCATAGTCGACACCGCCGGCAGGCACAAGGAGGAGGAGGGGCTGCTGCAGGAAATGAAGGAGATGCACAAGGCGGCTACGCCAGACCTTGTCCTGCTGGTAATTGACGCGACGATAGGCCAGACGGCCTTCAAGCAGGCCGAGACTTTCCACAAGACTGCGCCGGTAGGGGGCATAGTCGTTACGAAGCTTGACGGCACGGCAAAGGGTGGCGGCGCGCTTGCGGCGTCTGCAGCGACTGGCGCGAAGGTGATGTTTATCGGGACCGGCGAGCGCATCGACGACCTCGAGCAGTTCTCGCCCACCCGGTTTGTCGGCAGGCTGCTTGGCATGGGGGACATCAAGGCGCTGCTGGAGATGGCAAACACCCTTGAGATACAGGCAGACGAGGATCAGATGAAGCGGGTAATGAAGGGCCAGATGACTATCGAGGACTGGTACGCGCAGATGGAGCAGGCAGGCAAGATGGGGTTCAGAAACATCATAGAGAACCTGGGCATGTCGGGGATGGTCAAGGAAGACAAGGTGGAGGAGATGGAGGTAAAGATGGAGAGGTGGCGATTTATCATCCAGTCCATGACTAAAGAGGAGAAAAAGGACCCGGACATTATCAACGAATCAAGGAGAAAGCGCATTGAAAGAGGCAGCGGACGTGGACAGGGCGAGATCAAGGAAATGATAAAACAGTACAACACGTCCAAAGACATCATCAAGCACAACAAGGGAAGGGGAGGGCTGGGCGACTTGTTCAGAAAATTTGGTGGACGCGGTTTTGGCTGATGCCCAGGCCATTTTGCTGAAGCAGTACAAACTTTGCAGGCGGTGTTTTGAAAGGCATGGTGGCGCGGGAGCAAAGCACGACAGGCAGTGCTACATCTGCCGCGGACTGATGGACAGCCTCGACTCTATTGCAGACAGGATAATGAACGCTATCAAAGGCTACGAGTACAGGACTTTTCTTGTCGGCGCAACACTCCCAACCCAGGTTTACGAGCGCGAGGATGCCATGAGGGCGCGACTGAAAATACGCGGCAGGGAAAGCGTCAAGAACCAGCTGACCCGCGAGCTTGGCATGCGGCTTGTCCGGCTGACTAGGAAAAAGGTAGAATATATGAAGCCGGACATCACGATAAGTCTGGCGATAGACAAGGAGAACAATGTGGATGTCGCGATAAAATCCAGGCCGCTTGCGCTTTTCGGCCGGTACGTGAAAAAGTCAAGGGGCGTGCCGCAAAAGCAGGACAGGTGCGCAGATTGCGAGGGCAGGGGGTGTGATTCCTGCGGCAATACCGGCATGTCGGGGTACGGCAGCGTTGAAGGCGTCGTTGCAAAAGGGCTTGTAGAATTGACAGGAGGGCAGACTCCGAAATTCTCTTGGATTGGGAGCGAAGACCAGGGCAGCCTGGTGCTTGGGGCCGGCCGGCCGTTCTACGTTCGGGTCTTTAACCCAAAGAAAAGGAAGCTTGAAAAGAGCAAGGTCAAGGACATCGGCATTTCAGCAACGCTGAAAGTGATCGTGGACGAGCCCGGGCTCCAGCCGCGTTTCAAAGTCAAGACAAAGATTCTTGCAAAATGCGAAAAAGAGCTGTCAAGGCAGGACATGAAAAAGCTTGGCTCGCTTGCCGGCACGGATGTGAGCTTTGAGAACAAGTCGAAAACGGCGACAAAAAGGATCCATTCTGCGCGTGCCCGCCGGATGGGCGACAGACAGTTTGCCCTTACACTGGTTGCGGACGGCGGCCTGATGATAAAGCAGTTCGTTGGCGGGGAAGAATACATGAAGCCGAATGTTTCAGAAATCCTTGGCGCAAAATGCGAATGTGTCACATTTGACATACTGGACGTCTCGCTTCAGTAACGTTTTTGTTTCACCGGGGCAATCTGAGAGCAGCAAAAGATGAGCAGCTTTGACCCGCTCTACAAGGTGCACGACGCTTACAAAGGTGGGCAAATCCCGCAAAAAGTCTACGACCTTGTAATCGAGAGGTTCCCGCTCGTGACAGAGGGCATCAGGCGAGTCGAAGAGGCGTCGGGTTTGAAATATCCTTACTATTACGTCGAGCCAAGCCTTGTAGTTTCGATGTCGGCAGTAGAGTTCACCCAGATGGGGATATTGTTTGCAAGGACGATACCGGTGATGGGCGAAGACAACCTGCTACGCGTCGTTGTCCAAGTGACCGCGCCCCTAATCGCGCACGGCCTCAAGGGCACGATCCACGCTATTCTGGCGCACGAGTTCATGCACTATTTGGAGCTTGTGAGCAGGATAGTCAAGATGAAGGTGATATCCGACGAGGTGTCCGGCACACTTTTTGAAGGGACGTACGCCGACGCCGGCAGGCTTCTTGAAGAGCGGGCAGTGTTCAAGTCCGACCCCACGCTGATAAAGCACATCACCACCCGGTTCCCGGAAGGCTTTAGGGACCTGAAGCTCGAAGACAAGGTGATCAAGATGTGGATGGACAAGGGGCTGCCGACCACGAAGATGCCCATAGACGCGAACGTGATAAAAATCCCAATCGAAGCGATGGCGAACCTGCAGGTGGATCAGGTGGTGAAGGACAAGATAGCCGAGTTTGAAAGCGTGAAGCTGCGAAAGAAAAAAACCGGCTATGTCTAGTGTTTCGCCGCAAGTTATCAAGAAAAGCATTGCTAGAGTGGCAAAGGGCCGCGCAGTGGTCGCCGCATGCCTGTACGGCTCGAGGGTTGCAGGGTACGCCCGGCCTGACAGCGACGTCGATATCCTTGTTGTCCTTGAGAACTATCCCTACATAGTAAAGTACGTCTATTTCAGCGAGTCCGGCATGAAGGTAGCCGCGCTAGCAGTCGATAAAAGGGCTCTAGAGCGCGATGCAAAGAACGCGTTTCTTGGAGAGTTTGTAGTTGGCAGACTTCTGCACGTTTACGAACCTGTTGCGAACCCGGAATTTCTTGCTGCGGTCGAGCGTACATTCAAGCGGCGCGTGATCCTTGAAGAGGTGCAGGACATTGTCAGTTCTAGGGGAGTGCTGAGCACCGAGATCATTTTCCCTCTTGAATTTATCGTGTTTTCCAAGATAAAGCACAGGATGTCGATGCACCCGGCAGCGGCTTACAGCTACTACAAGACTTACACTGCCAGCAAGCGCAACCTAGAATTCACGCTCGAAGGCTACCGCAGGGCGCTAGCAGACGTAATAGCAGAAGACAGGGAGCTTTTTACCGCAAGGCAGGACGGCCTTTTGCAGATATCCGACAGGCGCGTATCCGTGGAAAAGGGAAGGATACGCCTTAGGCTGACAGGAAGGCTGCAAGAGTTCGGCTCGTACTTTGTGCACACCTATGCCGGGAGGGAGGTCATGCACCTTGCAATCACAGAGGCCGAGTCCAAGATAAGACGCAGGGGCAAGGCGGTGGAGCTTCCAGATTTCATGGTATGCCCAAGGCAGGTGTACTGGAAGCTGCCCGAAGGCAAGCTGGTAACTGGCAGGGACTGGCTGGGCGAGCTTGGCTATTCTGTGAAAGCGAAAAAGCGCCTTGGAGACGTCAACAGCAGGACGATGTTGTACGTGCTGCGCGACGGGCGAAGGGTTGCGGTAAAAGAGCTTGCAAAGACCAAGGCGGTGAAATGGGCCGCGCTGAGCGTGTGGACCGCGCCGGTGAAAAGGTTCAAGATAGACCCACTCTTCCGGCTAGGATCAGAGTACAAGGCAATCAGATACATCAGAAGCCTCGGCCTGCGCACGCCGGCGATAGAGGCGGTTGTGCTTGACAGGAGGATCCTTGTCACGCAGTTTATCGAGGGGCAGACTCTTGCCGACGTTATAAGGGACTGCATCAGGGGCAGAAACGATGGTGGGCTGATGAGTAAAGTGGGCGCGCAGATCGCAAAAATCCACAACGCGGGCTCGAGCCTTGGCAACATAAAGCCCAAGAACGTGATCGTGAGCGGGACCGATCTGTACTTCACCGACGTTGAGCAGTTCATGTTTCAGGCCAGCGACCCGGCTTGGGACCTTGCCCAATTTATCAGCTGGGGACTGAAGGGCACCAGCAACATACACATCGCGACATCGATAACAAGGGAATTTCTGGAAGGATATGTCGCCGTTGCAGGCTCGGGCAACGTGGCCCGCCTTGCAAAGAGCCGGCGCTACATCGAGTCGTTCTACCCCGTCCTCTCGCCGGCGGTGGCGCGCGCAATCAAAAAAGAGATCAGAGAAACAGCATAGCTACTTTTTGCCTTTCTTGGCGGTTTCTTTGTGGGTGAACTCGGTGAAGCCGCACTTGCCGCAGGTGAACCGGTCCTTGTGCTCTGCCATGAACGTCCCTTTCCCGCAGCGCGGGCAGTCGCGCCTGCTCCTGGTCACCTTGTCGCCGGAGACCTTGTAGAACTTGTATACCGCGACCTCCCCCTTTGCCGGAGCCTTCTTGTCAGCCACTACTTCTTGGCACCCCCGGCGGCAGCTCCGCCCTTCGACGCAGCGGCCTCCTGCTTGGCCTTCAGTTTCGCTGCCTTTTCTTCGTCAAGTATCTTTTTCCTTTCTTCCTTTGGCAGCGTCCTCAGCAGCCTGTAGCGCGGGAGCTGCTTTGCGGCTTCCTTTTCGTCGTCATAGACGTAGAACATGGCGTGCACGTCGGTCATGCCCGTCTCGCATATTAGGTTGACGGGTATTACCTGCTTTTTATCGACATTGAGCTGGCTCGCAATCTTTTCCGCCGCTTCAGTCCTCTTGATCTTGCCGGCGGCTCCCTTGAACAGCGCCTTCACCTCTCGCCTGTTCAAAAGCGAGTTCCTGCGGTCCTCCAGCGTTACAACTTCCTGAGCGGACAAATCAGACAGAATCGTTCCTGTAACTCATATAAGTATTTGCTTGCCTGCACGAAAATCAAATATACCCTATCAATGGAGAGTGGTTGAAATGAAATCATTCTTTCAGGATTTTTGCGACAAGGTAATCGCGCTTGACAAGTCGGTAAGGTTTGCCGCCATCGCGGACGAGGACGGCAAGCTGATGGCTACGGCAGAGAGGAGGGGCCTCAAGCCGCTGTTGACCCCCGAGGAGAGGGCTCAGTACGCCATCACCGCCGCGACCCGCCAGTACACGCGCCTCAGGTGGGAGTACCTTCTTGGAAAGATCAACTATGCGACTTCGCACTATGCCAGGCTGGTAAGGGCAACCATCCCAATCGCGGACGAAAACAGCCGACTGTCCTACGTGCTACTGCTTTCCTTCGACGTGGAAACGGAGAACGTCCACGACGTGATCATGAAAAAGATAATCCCGCTCGTGCGCAAGAACACAAACAAGTTCCTGAAAGAGCACTAACGGAACAATGCAAAAGTATATTTTTCATAGCCAGTGAAGCTGGCATATGCCCTTTGAAAGCCTTGGCGAATACGTTGATGCACTCGAGCAGGCAGGACAGCTAAAGAGGGTCAAGGCCAAGGTCAGCCCCAACCTCGAAGTGGCAGAGATTATGCGCCGGCTGATGTATTCCGAGGGGCCGGCAGTGCTCTTTGAGAACGTCGAGGGCTCTGGCATGCAGGTGCTTGGCAACGCGTTCGGCAGCATGAAGAGGCTCGAGATAGCGCTAGAGACCGAAGATTTCACTGAAATTGGCAGGCGCATAACCGAGCTCACTAAAATGAAAATGCCGTCAGGCATGCTCAACAAGTTAAAGATGTTGCCGAAGCTGTCGGAGATAGGCGAGTACGGCCCCAAGTACGTCGATAGTGGCCCGGTCAGCGAAATCGTGGAAATAGACAAGGCGTCGCTCAGCTCTATGCCTGTGCTCAAGTCGTTCCCCGGCGACGCCGGCAGGTTCATCACCTTCGGGCTTACTGTCACAAAACACCCGGAGACAGAGATCCGGAACTTCGGCGTCTACCGCATCCAGATAATAGACGACAGGCGAGCGATAATGCATTGGCAGACGCACAAGCGCGGCGCGCAGCACTACAAGATGTTGAAGGAGCAGGGCAAAAAGATCGAAGTGGCAATAGTGATCGGCGCGGACCCGGCGACCGTGTTCAGCGCGGTTGCGCCGGTGCCGGAAGGGATGGACAAGTATCTATTTTCTGGCATCGCCCGCAAAAAGGGGGTCAAGCTGGTAAAATGCAGGACGGTTGACCTTGAAGTGCCCGCCAATGCGGAGATCGTCCTTGAAGGTCACGTCGATCCCAATGACATGAGAATGGAGGGGCCGTTTGGTGACCACACCGGCTACTACACGCCGGCGGAGCCGTTTCCGACGTTCACGCTGACTAGGATCATGAGACGCAACAAGCCGATATACCTTACGACCGTGGTGGGCAAGCCGATACTCGAGGACGCATACATCGGCAAGGTCATAGAGCGCTCGTTCCTGCCCCTCATACAGATGTTCCACTCCGAAGTCGTCGACTTTTCAATGCCTGCGGCCGGCTGGTTCCAGGGGCTAGCGATAATGTCGATAAAAAAGCAGTACCCGGGTCAGGCGAAAAAGGTCATGATGGGGCTCTGGGGCATGGGGCAGCTCGCGCTGACAAAGATGTTCGTCGTGGTCGATCATGACATCAATGTGCACGACATCAACGACGTGATATGGGCGGTGACCACCCGAGCGGACCCGGCGCGCGACACGGTCATAATCAATAACACGCCTACTGACACACTCGACCCGGCGTCGCCGCTTGTCAATCTTGGGTCAAAGCTTGGGATAGACGCAACCACAAAGTGGAATGAGGAGGGCTATGCGCGCGAGATCCAGCAGCTCGCCACAGTTGACGAAGAGACAAAATCACTTGTAGACAAAAAGTGGCGCGAATATTTCAGTGGTACTTTATGATCTGATAAGAATTGTCGCGCTCGGCAACCCGGAAGCCAGCCTGCTTGACTGCCGCGATTATCCTGTCTGACGTCAGTTCAGTCGACCTTGCGCCTGTCGCGCTCACAACCTCCTCTCCGATGAGGGTGCCTCCAAAGTCGTCGGCGCCGTGGTTGAGGGCGAGCTGCGCCATGCCAATGCCGTTCGTGAGCCACGACGACTGCAGGTGCGGAATTAGGTCGTAGTACATTATCCTTGCAATCGCGATCATTTTCAGTAGCGACAGCCCGCCGGCAGGGTACTTGATCTTGCCCTCGGCCTGTATCTCTGTCTTGTTGGGCTCAAAGCTCCACGGAATGAAAACAAGGAACCCGCCGGTCTTTTCCTGCAGCTGCGCTATCTTCATGATGTGCCGCGCCCTGTCCTCCTCCGTGTCAACCGTGCCGTACATCATTGTGGCGACCGACTTGAAGCCCAGCTCGTGCGCCTCTTCCATTATTCGCAGCCATTCGTGGCTCTTTATCTTGAGCGGGCTTATCTCTTCCTTGACCCGGTCTTCGAGGATCTCCGCGCCACCGCCGGCAAACGTATCCATACCGGCGGCCTTCAGCCGGGCGAGCACCTCTTTTGTGCTGCTATGCTCGACATTAGCTATGATGTCGACCTCCGAAGGCGAAAGCCCGTTTATCCCGACCTCGGGGCACTTTTGCTTTATCGCCCTGAAGGCGTCTTCATAGTATTCGAGCTTCAGGTTCGGGTTGTGGCCGCCCTGGATCAGGACCTGCGTTATGCCAAACATCTCTCTCGAAGTTGCCACGCGTTTTACGATGTCTTCTATTGGGACTGTGTACGATTCTTCGTGGCCGGGCGGCCGGTAGAACGCGCAGAACTTGCAGTAGGTGATGCAGACGTTGGTGTAGTTCAGGATTATGTTGTTGATGAACGTGATCGT
>DASPGV010000042.1:0-4414 GCA_035620415.1 Nitrososphaera sp. | reverse complement strand
ATCTATGTAAGAATGCTGATGCCATGCAAGTCGTTCTTCCTCTTTCGAAATCCCAGACAGCAGATCTTCCAATTCTCGAAGCCTGATCATGGCTTCTCGGTCAGATCTGATACCGGCATACTTTTTGCTCCGCCCTATCTTATGGATGATTTCAATTATTTCATGCTTTTGGACACCTTGATGCATGTCGTACTCTATCTGCCTGATGCAGCTTGCTACCGTTCCGTGTTTCTTGTAGTATTTTTTTTCATATTGCGATGCGTTTTCAGACAATCCCATAGCAAAGCGTACGATGGCTTTTTCGGCATGTTCACGGTGCCACCCCTTCATGGGATAGTTTGTCGATTTCATTTCTACTCAACTACATTATACTATACGACGAAACTACATTTAACCCATAGCAATGTCTGGTTGCCCTGTTGGGACATCTACCGTTTGGAATAGCATTCTTTCACCGCTGTCCCATACTCGAGAACAAAACGCTTTCGCATATACGGCGCGAGCCTATACTGCAACGAATAAAAGCCCTTTTCCCTTTTCAACAGGCCTTTAGTTACAAGCGATATGAAGCCCCCTGACAATCCTGTATGTGCAATTCCGTAGAGCTCGCAGATCTGATCTCTCTTTGCATGATACTCTTCTAGACTAAAGTACGGCCTGTTCAGGTCAAGGACAAGCGGCCACACTACTTGTTCCCACACCAGCCTTCGGCGTTCAGTTGAAACTGCACGTTTTCCCTTATTTCTCGGCACGAGGGAAGATTCTTTGCCCTTGACTTCTAGAAGAACAATGTCATCCTAACGTATTCCTTTCTTAAATTGATAGCTGTATGCTTAGATGTTGTAACTCAGATCCGCAGCAAATCAGGTCATAAGGTCTGGATACATTCCCAGTAGAAATACCGATAACACTGGACTGTTTAATTCTACCATAACACTACACCCTAAATCCTTTATCGCTGATCGCCGAATATCCGACAAGGGAATAAGGGCAACGTCCGGACGTGGCGGCCACCTGCATACAATTCGCCACATCCGGGCTTCATGCTAAGAGTAGCATTGGCGAGACAAGCTCGGCCCGGAAGCGGCAACTCATGCATCGGCCAATTTCGCCCTTCCGGGCGCATAGTTACAAAAAAATAAGGAAGGTCTAATCGGTTTCTGAAATCTTGTCAGCCGTATCCATTTCATCTACCCTGACCGACACTCTATACCACTTGCTGTTGTGCTTGAAAGTATACGAAGACTTGTTCTTGGACAAAGCGGAATGGACTTCTCCTATTTTTTCTGTCAATCTGCTTCGAAGTTTTTGAACCTGATATTCTGCAATTAGGAGATTGCCAATGATGTTTTCTAGTTCTATCTCCCTTTCCTCCACGATCTTGCCGCTGTTCCTAGTCTGCATTCTCTATATACAGCCTGCTTCCCACTTTGTAATGGATCTCTTCTATGTACTTTGATTGGTCAGTAACAGGCGATGAAAGGTTTGCGCCACACATAGGTACGCCTTCACACTCTTCCTCTTCAACGAGTAACGTGCTTGTACTCATCATCATACTTACGCAAAAGTTCCTTATACGCTTTTTATGTAAGATTTACATGACTCCACTCGAATTTCGTAATTGTTATCATGGCAAGCGCAACAAGGAAGGATTCTCGACCGCTGCATCATAACCCTAATAGAGGCCGCCCAATCTGAAAAGCTAGTGCGATCGCAAAAGTTCCCGTGTGGTTGCGTTCTGGAATGGGACGGAAAAGCTCTTGATCTGGTCGTTTGCCACCGGCATAGGAAGGAATACCAGGAGGCGTACGGCTTGAAGCCGGAAGAAATTACGTAGCGCCCGCCGCACCCATATTGAAAAGTTGAAATAGGCCGGGCTGCTAACATGTATAACGGCCTAGGAAATTTTTGATCTTAAGTTATCAGGATTGATTAATACTGAGTTTAACTCTTTATAACAATGTATTTATTTACCGTTTTCCGACCTTCTCAAGAATATGGTAGTTGACAATAAGGCCAAGATAACATATGTCCAGGTACTCAAGGAAGACCTTGGCATTTTCCACATTACGCCGGACAACGGCCCCATACCTGACTTTAAGGCGGGCCAGTTCGTCACCCTCGGCCTCCACGTCCCAAGCGAGGGCAAGATTATCCGCAGGGCCTATTCCATCGCGTCGCCGCCAGAGCAAAAGAAGCGGTTCGAGCTGGTCATCCGCTGGGTAAGAAAGCCGGTGCCCGGCAGGCTCACGACCGAGCTGTTCAACAAGAAGGAAGGCGACGAGATACTGTGGGTCAAGCCGACAGGCATATTCACGATAAACGAAAAGATGCACGATGGAAGCCCGGACAACAGGAGGATGGTTCTTATCGGCGGAGGGACGGGCCTTGCGCCTTTCATATCGTATTCGATGCATCTGCACGCGATAGGTAGCAAGCGCGAAATAGTCGTCCTGCACGGCGCAAGCTATGTCGACGAGTTGAGCTACAAGGACCTCCTTACTTCACTTGAAGAGGAGAGCCTCGACAAGGGCAAGGACAAGTGGAACTTCCGATACCGCGCAAGCATCAGCAGGCCGCAGGAGTGGTTCAACAGGACCTGGTCGGGACAGAAGGGCAGGGTCGAGTCGTTCCTCAGGCCCAAGGCCGGCAAGGACCTCTCGCCCCTTGAAGAGCTGGTGGGTGAAAAGGTGACGCCGGAGAACACGTCGTTCTACATCTGCGGCTGGCAAGGAACGGTTGACGGCGCGCTGGACTATTTGATCCCGAAGGGCTTTGTCACCGAGCGCAACAAGCGCAAGGACGGAAGCTACGACGTCAAGTTCGAGTCGTACGGCTGATTTTTTTAAAGCCTTATATTTTCGTCAACTCAGGTTAGGATGATGATGAAGTTTGAATTTGAAGAGTTTGCGACCGTGGAGGACGTTTTCCTCTACCTTGTCTCTGTCGCGCCGTACATGAAGCAGGTGATGCCGATAAGCTCGTACAAGGGCTACGTCTTTTCCATCGTGCCACTGACCCCGCTTTCAGGAGAGATCCTGATGATGATATACACAAAGGGCAAGCTCGAGCCGGGCCTGGTCGAGTTTGACGTATCGACAAAGAAGTTCAGGACCGTGACTGCAGTCGAGCGCGCAGACAAGAACTACTTTATCGTCCTTTCTCCAAAAGTTGCGACGCTAGCAGACGAAGCGATCAAGGCCCTGAAAGACTAGAGCCGGGGCGGCATCGTCGCCGTCACGGATTTCTTGCGCGAGTACCTTTCCACGATGTCTTCTGGCAACTGCCCGTTGAACAGCTCCTTTGAAAGGCCGCGCAGGTAGCGCATAATCGCCCACGTGCCGGCCTTGATAAGCGCGGCCATGAACACCTTCATCGCCGGGCCGTAGGTCTTGTTCCTTATGATGATTGGTATGATGTCGTTGATTACACGCAGGTTGTGCTCCCAGCACCTCCAGAACAGCGTGAACTGGGCCTCGTTCAGGTTGCCAAAGTGCATGCTGTTTTTCTCCGAAAAGTCCTGGTAGAGCAGTGGCGCAACGAGCCCCCTCATGTTGGTCTGCTTGAAATCGTCGATCAAATCAATCGTGTACTGGGTTTCGTCCGGCGTCTCGTCCGGCCAGCCGATTATGAGCGTGAGCGCCGGGAACCAGTTGTTCTGGTTCAGCACCTTGCATCCCTCCCTTACGACCGCTCCCCATTCTTCCGGCTGGAACGGCTTTGTCTTGACGCCCAGGTGTTTCTTGACCATCCTAGGCGCGACGGTTTCGACGCCAAGGTTGGTAGCAAGCCACCTGCCGCCGGCGACGTTCATTTCGTTGATGTCGGACATCTTCTTGATAAGGTCGGGGGAAGAAGCAACTGCAGAAAGCGTCATGTGGGTGGTGCCTACAAAGCGCGCGCCTGTAGATTTCAGGCCGCTCCACAGATTGAGGATGGCGTCGGCGTTTGGCACAAAGTCCTTGTTGTCGCAGCCGTAGAGGAGCATCTCGTCTGACTGGAGCCATATGGAGTCAAATCCATAGTCGAGGTTGAGCTTGGCCTCCTTCTGCAGCCGCTCGAGCGGAAAGTCCTTCTTTGATCGCTTGTTGACGTCGCAAAAGTCGCATCCGCGCCCGCAGCCGCGCATAGCTTCGATGAGCGAGTTGACCGTCGGCCCCTGCATCATGGGGACGTTTTCGATGTTGCGCACAAAAGTGTGCAGCAGTTCCGGCGCGTCGCCGGCTTCAAGGTCGTGGAACAAATCAAGCGCCAGCTCGTCAGCCTCGCCGATGACCACGGTGTCGATTCCGTGGATCTTCATCCTGTCGGGCTTGGCAAGCTCCCACGAGCCGTTGCCGCCTACAACCACCTTGAAGTTGTACTTCTTTTTCAGCTGGATTACAGAAGCGCACATCTTCTTGAACTTCATGGC
>DASPGV010000041.1:0-10006 GCA_035620415.1 Nitrososphaera sp. | reverse complement strand
ACAAGCAGATAGCGCGCTGCCAGAATTTGGAAGAGATGCAGGTCCGGGCGTTCCGGGAAAAGTTTGGCATAAAGCCAGTCGTCAAGCAGATAGACACTCTGGCGGCAGAGTGGCCGGCAAAGACCAACTACCTGTACCTGACGTACGGCGGCAACGAAGACGACGTCAAGGTCGAGCAGAACGGCAAGAGCAGGATGATAGTGCTTGGGGCCGGGCCCTACAGGATAGGGAGCAGCGTCGAGTTCGACTGGGGCACGGTCAACATGGTGTGGGGGCTGAAGGAGAACGGCGTAAAGGAGATTTCAGTAATCAACTGCAACCCCGAGACGGTGTCTACGGACTATGACATTTGCGACAGGCTGTACTTTGAGGAGCTGACGCTGGAGCGGGTGCTGGACATCTGCGGCAAGGAGAACCCGACCGGCGTGGTCACGTGCGTAGGCGGCCAGACTGCCAACAACCTGACGCCGAAATTAGCTAAAAATGGAATAAACATCATCGGGACGAGCGCGGAGGATGTCGACCACGCGGAGGACAGGTCAAAGTTTGGGCAGCTGCTTGACACGCTTGGCATAAAGCAGCCGGCGTGGAGAAAGTTCACTTCGCTTGCAGAAGCCAAGGAATTTGCAGACACTGTAGGATTCCCCGTATTGGTAAGACCGTCATACGTGCTCTCCGGCGCTGCCATGAAGGTGGTCTGGGGCGAGCAGCAGTTGGAGCAGTTCCTGACAGACGCTACAAACGTAAGCCCGGATCATCCAGTCGTCATAAGCAAATTCCTGCAGGACGCGGCAGAGGTAGAAGTGGACGCGGTGGCAGACGGCAAGGACGTGGTCATTGGCTCTGTAATTGAGCACATCGACAACGCCGGCGTGCACTCTGGCGACGCCATGATGAGCATACCGCCGTGGCGGCTCGAGCGCGAGACTATAGACACGGTAGTCGACAACTCGGTCAAGATAGGCAAGGCGCTCAACGTCAAGGGGCCGTTCAACATACAGTATCTGGTAAAGAACGGTGAGGTGTCGGTGATAGAGGCAAACGTCAGGGCGTCGCGCTCGATGCCTTTCGTCAGCAAGTTCGTGGGGTTCAACCTTATCACGATGGCCGCAAAGGCAATGACAGGCAAGAAATTGCCACCTGCAGCCAAAGATTTGTGGCTAAAGCCCACCGGCTTTGGGATAAAGGTCCCGCAGTTCTCGTTCATGCAGCTGGAAGGCTCGGACATTGTGCTCGGGGTGGAGATGCAGTCTACAGGCGAAGTCGCGTGCTTTGGCAACACCTTCTACGACGCGCTGTCAAAGGCGTACATGGCCGCCGGGTATTCGCTGCCGCTGTCAGGTAGCGCGCTGATAACTGTGGGAGGGCAGAAGAACAAGGAGATGCTGCTCCCGATAGTGCAGCTCACGGCGTCGATGAACTACAGGATGATGGCCACTGAACATACGGCAGAGTTTATGGAGAACAACAAGTTCAAGGACGTGCAGCTTGTCTACAAGATAAGCGAGCCGGACAGAAAGCCCAACATCGCCGACCTGCTGTACGAGCGCAAGATCGACTTTATCATCAACATTGCCGCGACGTCTACCTTGGAGAAGTACGTGGACATGCTGTACGACGAGTATCAGATACGGAGGAAGGCGGTGGAGATGGGGATTCCTGTGCTGACGACGCATGAGGCGGCCACCTCGTTCATCAAGACGCTGCAGTGGTTAAGTAGCAATACGCCGACGCTTGCGCCACTAAGAAGCTATGTGAAGCTTTAATGAAAAAGTAATTTTACATTTACAGGAAGGCCGACTGGTGCAGAAGTCTTTTAACACAAATCTACAGTTTCGTAAATTTTCACTACGATTTACATGATTTATCAACAAGGATGGCCGAATCGATCTGAATTTCAGCATTTTCAATCCATGTTCAGGTCGTTCACCCCATCTTGTTTCATGGACCTGTTTTGGTCGTTCATTCACTTCCGTGCGGGAATCTTTCTGAACATTCGCTTCATTCATGCTCATTTCCAATCATTCAGGGTTAAGTTCGGCTACATTAATTTACAAGTTTACAAGTTTAAGTTTACACATCTACTGTAGCAAGCCCGCTGCATTCTTCCCACTAGGAACAGGCACAAATGCACTTTCCTGAAAGGTATCATTTTTCCTCCAGAAGCGCGCGTAAAAGGGTGGGTTTAGTCTGATTCTAGTACTAGTACCAATTTACATGATCTAATCGACTCGTACATTACAAAGTGAAGTAGCTATCCGCATTTCCATTTAATACGCATACAGTCTCTTCTTGTTCGATGCCAAACAGAGACACAACCAATAGGCCTGTCTTCAAGTTGGTCGTGATAGCCGTTTCGGCGGTTCTGGTCGCGGCGCTGGGAGTGACAGGCATAGTGGCTTATGGTGAGAACAACATAGGCAACATGACCATGTTTGAAGACACGAACGCGACGAACACTTCAAACATGACAGACACAACCTTGAACGAAACAGGAACGCCAGCAATCGAAGAAGTAGAAGAAGAGCCTGAAGAAGAAACCTTTGCCGCAAGCGCAGTGGCTGATTCCGAATGCTCCTCTGTCATCACCGCTGAAGACGGCACAGTGTCGCTGAATAACACGGTGACAATGACTGCAGAAGAATTGGGCGACGAGACCAAGACAGCTGAGCTGAATGACACCCAGATCGCTAGTCTGGACCAGCTGATTGAAAACGCGTGCGAAGCAATACGCGACGGCAAGTCCTTGACCGCGCTTGGCTATCTCCAGACGGCACGCGACATACTGAGTGATACGTCTGAAACGGAAGTAGCAGAAGAGCCAGAGGATGAAGACGAAGCAGGCGACTTCGACGTAGATGAGCAGGAGGATCCTGACTTAGCAGGCGAAGACGAAGGATACAATGAATAAACCCTTCTTTTTTCTTTTTTATTGATTAGCGGAGCGAGCAGGCAGCCCTTTGCTTACATGCATGATTGACAGACCAGCAACGCGACGAGGTTCCTTGTCGTGGATACACCCGTCGCGCACTTATTCTCGACAAAAAGCGAATATTTGCCTATCGATCCAGGTTAGAACTAATTTTCGCTCCACATGTTCCACTGGAAACGCATATGTATACCATCTCACAAAATGTGCTGCAACAAGTCAACGTCTCCCACCACTGACCCATCCAGCGTCGCGACAATGCACTTATCCACGCCGTGCTCCATCAATCTTGTTACAACAGGTGATATCGAACGATGATAACGGCCGGTCGCGTAAAGGTGCGGGTTAAAGCTGGGCACCACCACTACCTCTATCGCGCCTCCCTCCGGAAAGAGCGCCGACTTGTCGGCCTGCATGTATATCCAAACCCGCTCGCCGTGTATGACGCTCCCCTTTTTTATGAAAACGGGATGCACATGCCCCATCACAATCCTGTTCACGTGCGACCGGATGTCCGACGGCATCGAGTGACCATGCATCAAGAGCGTGTCGCCGATCGTCATCCCCTTGGCGCTTATCACGTTGACGCTAGCAGGCACAAGGTGCCGGATGTTGCCGTCGTGGTTGCCAGGCACCAGATATGCTTCTGTCTTCGCAGCAAGCTGCTTCAGGAACGTCGGGATCTCGTCCCACTCTTGCTTGCTTATCGATCCCACAGTGTGCTTGATGTCGCCAAGCAGGATAATGCCGTCGGCCTGCTCCTTATCCACTAGCTCTAGCAGCTCCTTCACCATGTTGGGCGCGATGCTTGGCATGCTCACCCCCTTGTGCAAAAGCTCGGCTTCAAGCCCGATGTGGAGATCCGTCACCGCCACGTATTTCCTGTTGTCCTCTAGCAATAGCGCGGCATGTGGGTGGAGTGGCCGTATCTTCACGCTTTTTATACCCCGGATCTGGCAAATAAACCACAATGTCGCGGGTCGACGAAACGGTAACCTCGGGCAGCGTCAAATGCCTGCTCTTCTTCCCCAGCAGAAAAAGGCTGTGGATGGTGGTGGGCAGGGACAATGAGTACTGGACTGACCCTGACCTTGGATTCTGCTCCTGCAAGGACTTTTACTTTACAACCCTGTCGGGTCAGGACGAATGCTACCACCTAAAGAGCGTAAGAAAGGCGATGCAGGAAAACAGGTTCGCGACTGTAGTGTTTGCGGACAGCGAATACGTAGAGTACCTTCAGGCTATTGCAGAGGACAGCGTCGACGTGCTAGGCCGTGGTTGACACGTCCGTCGGCTTGGCCTCTTCTTTCGGCTTTTCGACCAAGGTCCTGGCCTCGCCTCCCTTCCTGCCTATCGTCGAATAGTATTCTGGCCCGCGCTCCTGCTTGACTATCTCCCCGCCGCGCTTGCCTATCTCGCTGTAAAACTCGGTGCCGTAGCGCTCCTTCACCGCGCCTCCACCTTTCTCGCCTATCTCGCGGTAAAAGTCAGAGCCGTAGCGCTCCTTGACTACCTCGCCACCGCGCCTGCCGGCCACGGAAAGCCCTTCCCTGTCCTGGGCACGGGCCTCGCCCCCGGCCCTAGCCACCCTTGATCTAGTCTCCGGGTTTGCAGCTGCAAGCCCCCTTTTCTGGTGTGGAGCAACGCCACCCTTTCTTGCGACCCTCTGCCGGGTCTCCTCGTTTGCAGACGCCAGTCCCCTTCTGGCGCGCCCATCCTCAGCGCCCATACAAGGTAGACACTCGTATTGCTTAAAAGGGGACGGTAAAAAAGTAGAAGAAGCTTGATCGGACAACTTATTATTATTGTGAATGCGCTTCCGGCTGAACAGGACCGCGCCAAGCCTTATCACAGCTTCGACCTTCCACCCGCGCTTTTGCGTGAACCCAGCCTGCCTTTCTATAGCCAGCGTCATGCGGCTTTTGATATTAAGCAGGACGAATCTGCCGCAATCATTTGTAGTACAAACGATTTATTATCGGGCTGTTTTTTACACCCCTGTGCAAGTCCTTATCGTGGGCTCGGGCGGCAGGGAGCACGCCCTCGGCTGGAAGATATCGCAGAGCAGACACGTCGACAAGATCTATTTCGCCCCCGGCAATGGAGGCACGT
Organism: Nitrososphaera sp.; assembly: GCA_035620415.1. Taxonomy (GTDB): domain Archaea; phylum Thermoproteota; class Nitrososphaeria; order Nitrososphaerales; family Nitrososphaeraceae; genus Nitrososphaera. Next base: position 4,965 of record DASPGV010000041.1, on the reverse strand, counting down.
CCGAAAACCTGGACATCAAGGCAGGCGAGATCGACAGGCTGCTGTCGTTTGCAAAAAAACAGAAAGACCTGCTCACCATAGTGGGGCCAGAAGAGCCCCTATCGCTTGGAATCGTCGACGCGTTTGAGAAGGAGGGCCTGCGCGCCTTTGGGCCGTCAAAGCAGGCAGCTATGCTCGAGACTAGCAAGGCGTGTGCAAAGGAGTTCATGCGGGAGTCCGGCATACCAACTGCCGATTTCGCCGTCTTTACCGACGCAAAAAAGGCCAAGGACTATGTCGCAAAACAAGATAAGCCGCTGGTGGTCAAGGCCGACGGGCTTGCCGCCGGCAAGGGCGTAGTAGTGTGCGACGACGCAAATCAAGCTAGTGCAGCCATTGACAGCATGATGACGAAAAAAGAGTTTGGCGCGGCCGGCAGCAAAATAGTCATCGAAGAGCGATTATCGGGAGAAGAGGCGTCGTTCATCGCGCTGTGCGACGGCAAGACGATGATGCCGCTTGCCTCTAGCCAGGACCACAAGCGGGTGTTCGACGACGACAAAGGCCCCAACACCGGAGGCATGGGCGCCTATTCGCCCGCGCCGGTGGTCGACGGCAGGCTGCACGACAAGATTGTCAGGCAGGTTATGGAGCCCGTGATAAGCACGATGAAAAGGCGCGGGACGCCGTTCAAGGGGTTCCTGTACGCCGGCGTAATGGTCTTGGACGGCGAGCCAAAGGTGCTCGAGTTCAACGCGAGGATGGGCGACCCCGAGTGCCAGCCGATAATGATGAGGATGAAGTCCGATTTCTATGAATATGTCGATGCCGCAGTAGATGGCAGGCTGGGCTCGATGCCGCCCATGCAGTGGATGGACCAGACCGCGGTATGCGTGGTAATGGCTTCGCGCGGATACCCGGGCAGCTACGAAAAGGGCAGGGTGATCGAGGGGCTTGACTCCAGCTTTGGGCCGGACGTCGTTGTGTTCCACGCCGGCACTGCGCGCGATCCTCAGAACAGGGTGGTCACCAACGGCGGTCGCGTGCTTGGAGTTACCGCGCTGGGAAAAGACGCAAGGCAGGCTATAGACAACGCGTATTCTGCTGTCAGGAAGATACGGTGGGGCGCCAACGGCCACCACTACAGGACAGACATAGCAAGAAGGGCTATTGCCCGCTAGACGTAGTGGATGCCCTTTTCCGTAGCCACCGCATCAAGCCTCCTGTCGTACTTGTCCTTGGGCAGGCTCTCGAGAAGCTGGAAAGAGTACGCAAGCCCTATTGAAGACACGTCTTTTTTGGCAAGGAACTTGTCGTAGTAGCCCTTGCCGTAGCCCAGTCTGTAGCCTTGCTTGTCAAAGGCTATTCCCGGAACCACCAGCAGGTCCATCCTGTCCACCGGCCCGTAGGGCAGGGGCTCCATTATGCCGAACCTGCCCTTGACGAGGTACTTGCCGGACGACAGCTCATAGAACGTCAGGCTTTCGCCCTCGACGCTCGGCAGCGCGACTTTTTTCCCGAGCGATTTCGCCTTTTCCAGTATCAGGTCCGTCCTCACTTCAGAGCCAAACGCATAGTACGCGCCGACTACCTTGGCCGACTTGAACTCCTTGCTGCTTATCACCAGCTCCTGCACGCGCTTACTTAGCCTAGCGATCTCCTTTGCGTCAAGACTGTTGCGCCTATCAAGCATCTGCTTGCGTACATCAGTTTTGCCGGCCAGCTACTTGCTCATCTCTTTTACAATTGACGCTGCTGTCACGGTGTTTTTCAAAAGCATAGCCCTTGTCATCAGCCCTACGCCGCCGGGGACGGGCGTGAGCCACGACGCCTTTTGCCTCACCGACTCAAAGTCGGCATCTCCCACCAGCTTGTTGTTTAGCCTTGCTGTTCCCACGTCGATCACTATTGCGCCTTCCTTTATCATGTCGCCCGTGAGGGTAAAGCACTGGCGGTTGCCTACCGCTGTAACGACAAGATCGGCGTTGCGCAGCTTTTCGTTCAGGTTCTTTGTCTTTGAATGGCACATAGTCACGGTCGCGTCGCGCTCAAGCAATAGCAACGCAAGCGGCTTGCCTACAAGGTTGCTCCGGTTGACTACTACCGCGTCCTTGCCGGCAATGTCTATCTTGTAATAGTCAAGGAGCTCGATTATGCCGGAGGGCGTGCACGGCTTCAAAAGCCCCATGCCGCTCTGGAGCATCCCGGCGTTGTACGGCGTCAGCCCGTCCACGTCCTTGAGCGGGCTCAGGGCGGTGATTATCTCGAACTCGTCAATGTGCTTTGGCAGTGGCAGCTGCACCAGAATCCCGTGTATCTCCGGGTCGTGGTTCAGGAGCTGCACAAGCTCCAAAAGCTCGCTCTGCTTGAATGTGGCCGCAAGTCTATGGTCCCTAGTCGTGATACCCACTTCTTTTGCGTCGCTCTGCTTGCTCCCAACATAAGTGGTGGATGCCGGGTCATCGCCGACGAGCACGGTGGCAAGGCATGGCTGGATGCCGGCCTCCTTCAGCTGTTCGACTGCCTTTTTTACGCGGGCCTTGACGTCTGCAGACACGACCTTGCCGTCGATTATTCTCGCAACCAAACAACTAGGGTGGAATTCTACGCACTATTTTGCTTTTCTATATGTAAGCTGCGAGCAGAATTGTTTTACTATAGATTACCCACGAGTTTCTTATATAGACGGAAGCTCCTAGAAAGGTTAGGAAAAATGAAATATAGAAGCAGGACCGAAATCGCTTCGCGAATTCTGGAGTCGGCTACGGGCGGCACCACCAAGACCAAGATAATGTACAGGGCGTTCCTATCCTACACACAGCTCAAAGAGTATCTTGCAGTGCTTGAAGAAAACGGCCTTCTGGCATACGACAAGGGGGAGCAGATCTACAAGACCACGCAAAAGGGATTGCGCTTTCTAGATGTTACCAACTCGCTGCAAGGCATGATGGAAGGAATTCCGACAACTCAGGGGCTCAAGAAGTAAGCCCCTTCCCTTTTCTAATCCTTGTCTATTTCGACTTGCTCTAGCCGCTGGAGAGCCTGCATTATCTCCTTTTGAAGCTGGTCGATGCTCTTTTCCTCGGCCTTGAAGGGCTTTTGCTCTACCGGCGCGGCCTGCACCTTTGAAGTCTCGGCGATTATCTTTTGCACCCTAGCGTCGACTGCGTCGTGGGGGACGCCCGACTTCATCTCCAGGATCTTCTGGTCTAGCGCGGAGATCTTGTTCTCGAGAAGCGACACAAGGTTGTTGCGGAGGTCGGTCATTTCAGCAAAGTCGGCCACTGGCTGCAGGTGGGTTATCCTCTGGTTGAGAGAGTCGAGCTGCTGCTTGTACTTCAGCAAGAGCCTGTCGCGCTCTAGCCTGTCGATCCTTCCTTCCTGAGAAGCCTCGTAGACGCGGGTTATCGCCTCCGCGGCAAGGTTCTTCTCGAACAGGAGTGAGAGCAGTTCCGCCCTGGCGGCGCCTGACGACCTTGGCTGCTTTTTGCCGCCCTTCCGTGAAATTCTCTCAATGAATGCGGCCGATATCGCCCCTGCGACTGAAGTGCCGGCGATAATGGCGATCTCCGCGGACATGTTGATTGCCTTGCACCATGCTACAAGAAAAGCTTTCTGTTTGTATCAGATGACCTGCCGCTTAATCCAATCGTACTTGCGGATCCTCGGGTCTGGGTAGCCGCACTTGGCGCATCTCTTGCCCCTCTTGTGGTACGAGTTGTGGCCGCACCTTCTGCAGCGGATGTGGGTCTTTTTGCGGGTGAACTTGCCCATCGAAGTAGTGCCTTTCGTCATTTCTCAAATTTCTCCTTGCACTACTTTGGCGGCGGCGAAATGATCACCACGTTGTCGCCCCTGACGACTATGGTGCCAAGGTCATTTGACTTGCCCTCTTCAAGGATCTCTACAGAGTCTTCGAGCAACAGGTTCATGTGCTGGTCGAAGCCGTGCAGGTTGCCCCTGATCACCTTGCCTCCCTTCAATTTGATAAGCACAACTTTTCCAAGGCTCTCATCGAGAACCTTTACGGCCATATCTACTGACATATATCTACAGGTAAGCGCAATGTAGGCATATATTAAAATTTCATTGCAGATCAGGCAAGTTCGGTCATGGTCTTGGCAAGGCCCGCAACGATCTCCTGGATCCATTTTTCGCCCTTTGCGGCCGTTGCCTTCCTGGGGTCTCCCCAGACGCCGTTGCCTGTGATCTTTGGAAACGAGCCGGGCGCGTTTGTGATGCTGCTATAAGCAGCCTTTGATTTCGACAATTTCTTGGAGTTTGGCACTGCAAGATCCATCCGCACAAGATCCGGCGCTATGGCAAGTACGAGCGAGGTCTCGACTTCGCCGGCATGGTCAAACTCGCTCTTCATCATGTGCCAGTAATGGATGGTGTGCACGCCGACACCCCTTGGCAGCCTGCCGTGCAGCTCCTGAGCAATGTACTGCAAAGCGCCCATGTTGCCGTGGTGGCCGTTCAGGATGATTATCCTCGTTATCCGGTTTTCCGCAAGCGAAACGCATGCGTCGCAGATCATCGTCGATAGAGTGGAGTTGCGGAGCGATACGTTGAACATCGGCTTGTGCTCGAAGGAAACGCCGTACGAGATCACGGGCAACACGAACGCGCCGACCTCCTCCGCGGCCAGCCTTGCGATGTACTCGGCGATGAGCGAGTCGGTCGACACTGGCAGGTGGCTGCCGTGCTGCTCGAGCGAGCCCACCGGGATTATCGCCAGTCTGGTTTTCTTGAGCGCGGCTGTAAAGTCGCGGTGGCTCATGCCAAATACAGGCACAGACATTGTGTGTAAACTCGCCTGGCCGCATTAACTACTTTTTGGTTTTTTCGTCTTTGGCGTAGACCTTGCCCCAGTACACCTCGAGCTTGTTTTCGAGGTAGAGCCTCACCGCCTCCAGCAGGGTCGCCGCCTCCATCTCCTGGCCCTTCTTCTTTATCGTTTCAAGGGTGTCGTCCTTTGAAACC
>DASPGV010000040.1:0-23125 GCA_035620415.1 Nitrososphaera sp. | reverse complement strand
CTGCAAAACTCGCACTAGAACAAATACAGCTAAGGCTGAACACGATAACAGAACTTGGCGACGTTGTGGTGACGCTGAGCCCGGCGATGTCTGTGATAAAGGGATTACAGGGCGGACTGGCAGGAATGATGCCGGAGGCAGACCAATCGTTTGGTCAGATTTCCGAGCTGCTCGGAAGCATCATCACGGATTCAGGGCAGATACCGAACAACGAAATAGGAACGGTCACGGGATTCAACGAAGATACCGCAAGGATAATGGAAGAAGCAAGCGCAGTTGTGGAGATGAACATGAAGAACAAATTCCCGGACCTGCCTTCAACAACGTCAAGTACGCCGGCAAAGAATCTGGAAGCATCAGGCTACTAGCCTGCTCTTTTCCTCTTTTATTTTTGACCAGCTATTTTCTGGACATGCTTTTTTATCCTTGATATCGTAGGGTAGCTGTAGCCCTTCTCCCTGTACTCCTTTATCATGGCCTTCCAGTTGTTGAGGCGCCACTTTGCCTGATCCTGACTCAAAAGGTGCGTCTCCCTTTTCACCATGCTCTTTCTTCCCGGCATCAGGTAACCTCCGCTTGCCGCAGCTTGCCGGTTGTATGCAAAGCGGAGGCCAAACAGCAGGTCTGAAAGCGAAAGCGAATTCAGGTACATGACAAGTTCCCTGCCCTGCTCGTCTGAAAGCTTTAGCTTGAACGTGAACTCTTTCGCAGGCACGCCAATAGTGCAAACTGCACATTAATTAACTTTGTTGCTAAACTCGAGTTTAGAAACATTATCCTAGATGATGCCTGTTTTCCTGCCGGCCTTTCCAAACGCATCGACGGCAGGATCTAGGTGTTTTTGTGTGTGCATCGCAGTGAGCGAAACCCTGAGCCGGGCGGACCCTTTCCTGACCGTTGGATATCTTATTGCCTGGGCAAAAACGCCTTGCTTTAACAGTTCTGTCGAAAATTCCATTGCTCGCTTCTCCGGCCCGATCATAACTGGAATTATCTGGCTTGTCGATTTACCGAGCACAAACCCCAGCTTTTTCATTGCAGACGAAAAATAGTCGATGTTCTTCTGGAGTCTTTTCTGGAGATCCCCCTTTTTAGCAATTGGTATTGCCGCAATCGCTGCGGAGCACAGGTGCTCGGGTAGCGCCGAAGTATAGATGAACTGCCTTGAGGTGTTGATCAGTAGTTCTCTCACAGCCTCTGTGGAGGCAGCATAGCCTCCAAAGCAGCCGAGGCCTTTGCTCATGCTGCTGACGTGAATGTCGACGTCTGACTTGAACCAGGCAGGGATGCCTGAAAAGCCCGGCCCAAAGATAAAGTCGCCGTGCGCGTCGTCGACTATCGTTATCGCGCCGTTTTCTTTTGCTACTTTGCATATTTCTGGCAAGTTTGCCATGTCGCCGTTCATGCTGAAAACTCCTTCTGTTATCACGATCTTTCTGCCCTTTGCTTGGCGCATCAATTCATGCAAGTGGCAGGCGTCATTGTGCCTGAAGACCCTGGTGGTAGCGCCGCTCAGCCTGCAGGCGTCAACTATGCTTGCGTGGTTCAGATCGTCGCTGAATATCGTCGCGGTCTTGTCCGCGACTGCCGTGACCGCTCCCAGGTTGGCGCTGTAACCCGTTGGGTAGACTAGCGCATATTCCGTCCTGCGATGGTCCGCAAGCAGTCCTTCCAGCTCCATGATGTTTGGGTGGTTGCCGGCGATAAGCCTCGAGCTGCATTGCGAAACCTCCTGTAGAGCTTGGACGGTTCTTTTGATAACCTTAGGGTTGTGTGAGATGCCGAGGTAGTCGTTTGAGCAGAGGTGGATGAGCTCTCTTTCATCGACCAGCGCAGTCGGACCCCTGACTACAACTGTTTTGAGACGCCGGTAGAGGCCGCTTCTTTCGAGATAGTCAAGCCGCTCCTCAACAAAGGCGGTCTTATGCTTTGAGGCCAATCTCTCTTATCATCGCAATGTCCTTGTTGGGCGCGTTCCCGCCGGTGGTGAGATAGCCGCCGGTGATTATGCCGTTTGCCCCTGCCTTGAGTGCTAGCTTGTCCTGGTCCTTTAGGTGCACTTCGCGGCCGCCGGCGATCTTGAGAATGGTCTTGGGCATGATGAAACGCCACACCGCAATGGTCTTGATCGCCTCAAGCGCGTCAATGGGCTGGAAGCCTTCCATTGGAGTTCCCTCCCTGCCAATGAGGATGTTGATCGGGACCTCGTCCGGGTGCAGCGACGCAAGTGAGAAAGCCAGCTCCAGTCGTTGTTTCTTGCTCTCGCCCATGCCGATTATTCCTCCCGAACACAACTCAAGGCCGACTTCCTTGACAATCTTTGCGGTATTGACCCTGTCAGCAAAATCATGAGTATTGCATATCTTGGAAAAATAGCTCTCGGCAGCCTCTAGGTTGTGGTTGTACCGCTTTACCCCAAGCTCTCTCAGCTTGCGAGCCCTCGCCTGGGTCATGAATCCAAGAGAAACGTTAACCTCGATGTCCACTTTGGACCGGATCTCAGAGATAGCTTTACAGATCTGCTCGAAGTCCTTTTCGGGCGGATCTCTGTAGGCGCATACGAGGCAGAAACTGGTAGCCCCAGATTCCTTGGCGTTTTTCGCATTTTGCACCAGTACCTCCGTTGGCAACAATGGATACTTTGTAATGCCCGTATCGTAGAACGATGATTGCGCACAGAACGAGCAATCCTCCGGGCACCTGCCGGATTTTGCGTTTATCAGAGCTTCGACATCCACCGTATCGCCGTTAAACTTCCGGGTTATGGTGTTGGCACATTCGGCTAGCGCCATGACGTTGTCTGTTGCAAGCAACCGCTCGGCTTCTCCAAAGGTGATCGAGCCGCCGGCAAGTACTTTTTCCATGCAAGCGCGGATAAACGTTGAATCGGCCATCAGGTCAGTCGAGTTGTAAACTGGTAATTAAAACTTTGGTTAACAACTGGCGTTTCGAGCACGATGTTTCAAAACTCGAGTTTAGAAATATATACTGAAAATCATGCGCAAAAGCGATCTAGCAACAACTGGCCAAAGAATAGGGTCCGGAGACCAAGTTCTACGTGCAAAAAGGCAAATTGCCGCTAGATCTTTTTTGCCGGTAAAAATGACGGAAACCGCTATTTTTGGATCAGCGCAGAGCTGTTCAGAAAGGGGTCCTTTTTTGAACTGTTCGCATGGCAATCGTTCATTTAACGACCCTACCCTTTTTGAACACTTTATTTGACAAGGCTAGAGTTAAACCATCTTGGTTACACATGCCCATGAAATACGCGTTTGCGTACCTCCGGGTAAGCACCGAAGAGCAGACGGTGCAGAACCAAAAGCTTGCCCTTGAAAAATGGGCCGATGACAATAACTACCAGATCCTTGACTTTTTTGAAGATTCGGCGGTAAGCGGCAAGATTCCGGCCACCCAGCGGCGCGGGTTTCAGGATATGCTCGAGCTGGTCAAAACGGCAGGAGTCGACGCGGTCTTGGTCTATGAACTATCGCGTGTGGGCAGGACCTTCTGGGATACTCTCGATGCCATAAAAGCGATAGAGCAGTACGCACCGCTTGTCTCTTGTTCTCCTCGAGAGTCATTCTTGCAGACGACAGAGCCTAGCGTGAGGAAACTTATGATCGGCATACTCACGTGGGTTGCAGAGAGAGAGCGCGATATGCTGGTGCAGAGGACGAAGGACGGCATGGAAAGGGCCAAGGCAGTTGGCAAAGGCATAGGCCGGCCTCAAAAACTGATAGACAAGAACCAGCTCATCGCGATGCTTGCTGAGAATCATTCAAAGGCCAAGATAGCTCGCAATCTGGGCGTTTCAAAAAATACTCTGTACAAGGAATTGAGGCAGCTAAGATAGCCGCTCTACCTTTCTCAGTATTTCAAGCTGCACATCAAGCAGCTTCTCGAGATCTCGTTTTCCAATTGCTAGCGGGGGTATCACCATCATGATGTTGCCTAGAGGCCGAAGGTGCACGCCCATCTTCAGCGACTCCTGCATTATGAAGTAGTTTATCCGCTCTTTATTTTTCAACCAGACAATCGGCTTGCCACCCTTTGCAAGCTCGATCCCGGCCAGCAGCCCTTTGTGGCGGATGTCTGCCACAATAGTCGATTTTGTGAATTCGCGCAGCCTTGACGCTATGTATGTTGCATTTGCATTGATCTTTTGCACAAGATTGCGTTTTTTGTAAAGCTCGATGTTTGCCATCGCGGCGGCGCAGCCGACCGGGTGACCGGTAAACGTATGACCGTGGTAGAGGTGTTTGTTTTCAGAATATTTTCCAAGGAACGCGTTGAAAATGCAATCTGTGGTCATCGCGACAGCAAGCGGGAAATACCCCGCAGTTAGCGCCTTTCCAAAGCAGACAATGTCTGGCTGCGACCTCTGAGCGACATATTCGATCATGTTGCCAAGTCGCCCAAACCCAGTCGCGATTTCATCTAGCACAAGCAGTACATCGTGATCCTTGCACATCATGGCAACCTTTCTCTGGTAGCCTGTCGGGTAGATGATGGTGCCTCCCGCGACTTGGGCCCCGCTTTCCATCACAAGCGCGGCGCACTTGCTTCCCCGTTTTTTGAGAACCCTTTCAGTCTTCTCAAGGCACCACTCTACAAGGTCAGCTTCATTCTCAAACCGGCTCCCGTAGAGAAGCGGGCTTGGGACCCTGTGAACCCTTGTCAGCAGGGGCTTGTATGCGCCGAAAAAGTTCTTGATGTAGCCTACCGACATGGCGCCGATCGTGTCGCCGTGGTAGCCATGCTCCAGCGAGACAAATTCCTTTTTCGTGCTCTTGCCCTTGTTGCGCCAGTATTGTAACGCCATCTTCATTGCCGCCTCAATCGCGGTTGACCCGTTGTCGGTGTAAAACACCCTGTCCATGCCCTTTGCCAACCCTGCGAGCTTCTCTGCGAGCTCCGCCGATGGGCCGCTGGCAAGGCCAAACAGGGTGGAATGCTGCAGGTTTTTCAGCTGCTCCACCATCGCCTTAACAACCTCATTCTGCCCGTGGCCCCAGACATTGCACCACATGCTTGCAATCCCATCAAGGTATTTCCTGCCACTGCTGTCTGCGAGGTAAAATCCTTCGCCTTTCACTATCACCTTGTTGCTCCACCTGCTCCAGTCGCTCATCTGGGTATAGGGGTGCCAGACGAACTCTCTGTCAGCATCTCTCAGGCTCATCAGTTAAATGCAGGTGCCCACAATGGCTCTAATAATATTTCCATGCATGGGCTGTTCATTACGGGAACAAACACAGGTGTCGGCAAGACTGCGGTAGCCGCTGGGCTTGCGTGGGCGCTGAGAAAGAGAAAAGTGAACGTCGGCGTTATGAAGCCGTTTGCCACAGCAGACAGGGCTTTTTCAAAGAAATACAGATCTCAAGACACTGCGATGCTTGCCGGTGCTGCGGGGGTTAAAGACCCCGACAGCGAGCTGAACCCCTTCTTTTACCCACTGGCCGCTTCGCCGCTTGTCGCTTCGCAGATAAGAAGCGAGCCTCCTGCAAGCATAGAAAAGGCGCTGCAGGCGCTGCAGGGTCTTGCAAAAAAGCACGACTTCATGATAGTTGAAGGCATTGGAGGAATAATGGTTCCATTGACAGAAAACGAGTCTGTCGCTGATTTTGCAAAAAGGGCTGGACTGCCAGTCCTTATAGTGTGCACGCCCATGCTCGGGACGCTCAACCATACGCTGCTAACGGTGATGGCCTGCAAGGAATTCGGAATCAACGTCTTGGGCATAATCGTCAACAAAATGCCAAAAAAGCCAAGCATCCCGGAACAAAAGGTGCCTGAAGTATTAGAAAGGCTGACTGGCATCAGAGTTCTTGGCACACTACCCTTCTCAAAAGGCGCAGATTATCATGCCACCGGCAAGGCACTTGAAAAAGCAATTGAAATTGGTGGCCTACTGGTCGTGCAATAGCTTTAGCCCGCGGTCCCCCTTCTCTGCAAGGAACGCGCTGATATCAGAGATGATTCTTGTATATGGGAAATTGCCCGGACCAACATGGTAATTTCTATGATCTGTTTGCAGTGGCCTTGCAGAAACAAGCCAGATGTTTTCATGACGCGACTGCACGGATCTTGCTTGCGCGACCCTTGCCGCAAGGTCATCTCTTACAACCTGTATGACAAGCGCCTTATCCGGATTCTTTACCAGCATCCTTATCGATGGAATGACCACATCCAAGTCAGAACCGAGTAGGCTGACTTTTCTCTCTGACGACAAGATGGACGCGGTGAGCATGAAGTGGAGCAATGCCTCACACAGAGTTGCAAGCGTTACATCATCCACTTCAGGTCCGAGCATGTTTTTGCACCTGCCAAGTATTTCTCCACAGTATTTTTCAGATACATCCACGTTGGCAGCAACATCCATCCGGATCTTCTCTCTCCCTATCTCGTTTATGACTGAGTACAGCACGTCTCGGACATCTGCTGGCACGGCTACTGCAAGCAGCGTACGTTTATTAAATCTGATTATGAATTATTACTATTATGGCCAAGGGAATCGCAACAGGTCTTCTCATCGCCTCACTGGTGCTTTTGGTAATCTACGGCGCAGATGCGGCCGCCGCGGCATCATCGCCTGACAGAGTGGGATTTCTGCCCCTCAGCGAAGCGGTGCGCGGAGGCGCACTTGGGGGAGGCGCGGTGGCAATGTCGATAATCGGGTTTGTTATAGCGCGCAAAGAGTACGCGCCAATAGTTCCGGTGCTCCTTTTTGTTAACGGCGGCCTCATAATAGCAGGAATGCTCGCCCTCATTGCGCAGGGCGCGCTTGCATCGGAAGACTCGTCAGGAGCAGTGCGCACAATCGGTTCGACCATGGCAATGGGCGCAGTCCTGATTGGCTTGGGCGCGTGGAAAGTGGCGATCGACAGGAAAGCGGTTACCGCGAAAGGCAAAGAGCCGGCTCAAAAATGAAGTGCAGCCGGTGCGGGACCGACACCGACAAAGTCTACCATTGTGACCACACCGAGGGAAAGGAAATGTGCAAGGAATGTTACCAGGAAATCCACCGGCTCCTTACAAACAATGAACCAAAAAACACGTACTGATCACTGTCAGGATAACGTTTTATACGAACGGGGCAACTGTTGGTTATAATGAAGGCAGTCATCCTTGCGGGCGGGCTTGGCAAGCGGTTAAAGCCTCTCACCGATCAGCGGCCAAAGCCAATGATAGAGGTTCTCGATATCCCGATAATAGAATGGCAAGTAAGGTGGCTCAGGAAATTCGGCGTCAAGGAGTTTGTCATGTGCGTCGGCTACATGAGGGAACAGATACTTGGCTACATCGGCGACGGAAGCGAGTTTGGAGCCAAAGTGGAATACTCTGTTGAAGAAGAACCCTTGGGGACTGGAGGCGCGCTGAAAAACGCCAGAAAACTTGTCGGCCACGACTCATTTTTCATGCTAAACGGCGACGTCCTCACAGAGCTTGACCCGAACAAGCTGCAAATATCCGGTTCGTATGCAATTGCGCTCGTGCCCCTCCGCAGCCCATTTGGCGTGGTCGAGCTGGACGATAATTCCAAAGTGAAGGGCTTTGTTGAAAAGCCAGAGATCCCTGACAGGTGGATCAATGCCGGTGTATATCACTTTACGCGGGAGGTGTTCGGATACCTGCCGGATAACGGCAACATAGAGGTTACGGCCCTACCTGCCCTGGCAAAAGAGGGAAAGCTCCAGGCAGTGAAATACAGGAATGTTTTCTGGCGCTCGATCGATTCGCACAAGGATATTGAAGAGGCAGCCAAAGAGATTCAGGCTATGAAGTCATGATTGCAGAAAAGATAGGCTACAGCCTCGGCCCGCTGCTATCAATGCGCGAAGTGCTTGCATGCGCCAAGATGGCCGACTTGCACAGAAATGTTGATTCCCTCTGGGTTCCAGAGTCATGGGGTCGAGAATCCTTTGCAACGCTTGGTGCGATATCGCAGGTAACAAAGAACGTCAGGCTCGGCACTTCAATTGTTAGCATTTATTCAAGGACGCCAGCCACCGTGGCCATGGCGGCAACCACCCTTGACATGCTCTCAGGCAACAGGACGATCGTCGGCCTCGGCGCAAGCACGGCCGCGATCGTAGAGAACTGGCACGGTTTGAAATTTGAAAAGCCAGCCAGCCGGATGAGGGAATTCGTTGAATGCGTGAAGCTGATGGCAAGCGGCGATAAAGTGAACTACAGTGGCAAATTTTTCAAGGCGAACAATTTCAAGATCCTACATCAACCGCAAAGGAAACAGATCCCGATCTTTATGGCAGCTGTCAACAAAAAGATGGTTTCATTGGCATCCGAGCTGGCAGATGGCGTCCTGCTATATCTGCGGCCTCTGGAAGAATTGAAGAAGACCGCGAGCGGCCTCAAGCAGACCACAAAGGGCCGAAGTTTCGAGATCGTTTGTTCTTTTATTTGCGCTATTTCAAACAAAGAGCCTGAAAAGGCTCGCGAGCGTGCTGCAAAAACCCTTGCATTCTATGTTTCAGCCGGGAAATACTATGGCAAGTTCCTGTCTGAAAACGGGTTCAGAAGCGATGTTGAACATATTACATCCGAATACGTCGGGGGTGGCGCGGACGCCGCTGCAAAATTTGTTTCAGACAAGATGCTTGATTCCCTTGCAATCTGCGGCAGCGGAGAAGACTGCAGAAAATCGCTTGCAAGGTTCGTATCTGCGGGGATCACACTCCCGATAATCCAGGTGAACCCTGTGGACGACTCAGAAAGTTCATTTAGGGAGATGTTGTCAACCTTTTGAAGTGCGCAGGGTAGCTATCTCCTCGTGGGCAACCTCAAAATTCACAAAGGATTCCAAGATGCCACTTCTCGAGCTCGCGTGCGACCCATGCGCAGAGATCCTAAAGAATGGAGTTTCAGGAAAAGAGATTGACGCTGTTCTGTTCTCCAGCTGCGCAACCGACCAATATAGCTCCACGATAATATCTGAAATGCTCGGTATGCGTCCAAAAGTATCCCACAGGATCGACAACCTCTGTAACTCTGGCACAAACGCGGTAGCCTCTGCATTTTCAATGATCGCGTCCGGCCTGTGCAATGCCGCGCTAGTGGTCGGCGCAGAAAAGGCGGACAGCCCCGGCAACAAGCTTCTCTGGGACGTTACGCGCGGGTCGTTCATGTTTCCCGTGCACTGGGGCGCGATATTCGCAAAGGCCCACATGAGAAAGTACGGGACTACGGAGGAACAGATGGCAAAGGTGTCTATCAAGAACCATAAAAATGCGGCAAAAAACCCACATGCACTTTTCAGAAAGGAAGTGAGCCTGAAAGATGTGATGAATTCAAAAAAAATCGTCGATCCAATCAAACTGCTTGACTGCTCGGCCCCGTGTGACGGCGCGTCGGCGGTCCTGCTAGTTTCCGAGGAAAAAGCAAGGAAACTTGACAATCCAATATGGATAAAGGGTATAGGACAGCAGACAAACTCGGCAAGCTTTGCCAATGCCACAGGCGACCTCACTACAATCGAGGCTGCAAAGCGTGCGGCGCGTGATGCATTTGAAATGTCCGGGACAAGACCGTCGCAAATAGATGTGGCGGAGCTGCACGACGCGTTCACGATCCTAGAAATACTTGCATATGAAGATCTCGGATTTGCAAAGAAAGGTGAAGGCGGCAGGTTCGTGGAACAGCATGAAATGGCGATAAACCCCCGAGGCGGGATAATAGGCTGCGGTCATCCTGTCGGGACTACGGGCGTAGCACAGGTTGTCGAAGTTGCCTCTCAGCTTGCAGGAAAGGCTGGCAAAAGGCAAGTGAAAGGATGCAAGACAGGCTTGGTCCACAACCTTGCGGCTGCAGGCTCTTCGGCCACGGTAGTCATAATGGGTGGCGATTGATGCAGGAATTCTTTGAGCACTTGAAAAAGGGCGAATTCCGAATACCAGTCTGTACGTCATGCGGCAGCAAGGCGTGGCCTCCCTCTCACCGATGCCCGCAATGCCTGAAAGAGACATCGTTGAAAAAAATAGAAACAATAGGGACCCTGATCGAATTTACGAGCTCGCATGTCAAGGGCATGGAAGGAGTTTTTGGCCTAATTGAAATGTCAGGCATCAAGCTTGTAGGATCATTTGATGAACCATGTCTGAAGGAAGGGATGAAGGTGCGGATGACAGGATGTGGAACCAAGCCTGACGGCACCGTCTTTTACTCTTTTGCGCCTGCGCGGGCTTGACATTAATATACTGCGAAGTAAAAGAAGCAATATGAGCTACGACAGGTTCATTGACGAGAGGCTCCTCACAAGCCGCGACGCGCTCAACAGGCTGCAGATCAAGATCAAGCTGATAGAAATCGATGAAAACGCCCGCGACTTTTCGCAGCGCTTTGGCAGGCGGGTGCTCGTCAAGAAGGTCCTTCTGACCATCAAGCACACCGAAACCGAAGAGGTGGAGGAGAGGGAGCTTGATGTTGAAGAAATCGAGAAGAGGATCAAAAAAGAGCGGCTGTACAGCTCGTCGAACCGGTGGCTTTCTTCAAGCGACATCAAGAACGGCTATGTGGTTGCAAGCCACCACCTTGACCTGCTGGCAGACGCGATAGCTCTTGACATACTTGTAATTTGATATTTCAGAATTCGGATTTTGAAATGTCATGCAATGGGTCTTTTGACCCAAACCCTTATCGTTTCGAACCAGAACGCGCCGGCGCCTGCAAGCGCAAAGCCGATCGCATAGATGTTCAAGTTCTCCAGGTTCAGCGCAACGTACGCGATGAGCATCGTCGTAAAAAATGCCGCGAAAAATGACAGACGCGGCACTGCCAGGCCGCCGATATTGACAAAGGCCTGCAGCACGCCCACCTGCACCTTCTGCACCACATAATATCGGCCGTATTCGTCTTGGCTTACAAGTGCAAGCTCTACCAGCTTGTCGATGTGGTAGTTTGCCACGCTCGGGCTTGAAAAGCCGAGGTCGCGCTGCACCTCCCTGACGCCCACGGGCTCCTTCCTCTTCACCATGTACATGTACACCTGCAGGGTCTTGCCCTTGAGCTGGTCCTCGATAGGCAGCTTTTTGCTGTCGTCTGGTGGCGTTTCGATGTCTTTGGTCAAGCCGGCTGGTCACCCATAGGCAATTTTACTATAAAACATATCGCAATTTGTCTCCATAAAAAGTTGTAGCGCCGCTGACCAGACTCGAACTGGTGACCCACTGGTTAACAGCCAGTTGAGCTTCAAAGCACAATGTTGCGCTACGAATTTGCTCTACCATGCTGAGCTACAGCGGCGCATTGTACAGCAAATCCGAGCACAAAATAAATCTTTGGGCTCACTGCATGCCTTCTTCGCGAGAGTAGACATACAGGCCGTCCAGAAACACGCGTTGGTCCTTGTCCTTTATTCTGGTCGATAATTCAACGTTGGCCGCAGTCTGGGAGACGTCTTCGAGACTCGGGCCCTGAACCACGACGTCCTCGCCCGCTACAGTGACCTTGGTGGCGTCGCCGACGATCTTTGAAACTCGCGGAGACCTTTCGCCAAAAAAGTTTTCCACTTGGACCTCTTTGCCCTTTATCTTGACAGAGATCGGAAAGTGTGCAAATATGATCTTTACCTTGTACGTGTAACCCTTTTCGACGCCCTTTATCATGCTCTGGATTATGCTGCGGGCAGTGTTTGTCACGGCAAGGTCCTGCTTGCGCTTGCCGTACGGCTTGATAGTTATCTTGTTGCCATCGACCGTTATGGTGGCGGGAAGTTTGGTGAAGTCTTTCTTTACTGTGCCGAGCTTGCCCTTGAACGAAAGGGTGTTGCCTTCCTTTGCGACCTTGACGCTGGCCGGCGCTTCCACCTCTGCCACTATTGCCTGATCAGTAGACGTAGCCAACTAGGACTCCTCCCAAGCCTTTTGCCTGTGCCTCGTGGTGGGACATTATGCCCTTGCTGGTCGACACGAGCAGCAATCCCATGCTGTACGCCGGCAAAAACTGCCTCTCCCACCCAAAGTAAGCATCCTTTTTGACTGAAAAGCGCGGTGTGATTATTCCGCACTTGTTTATCTTGGCCAAAAGCTGGATCCTGAACTTGCCCGCCCTGCCATCATCCACCTGCTCGAATTCGCCGATGTAGCGGTGCTTTTGCAGCACGCGCAGCACTTCGCTAGAGAACTTGCTCGCTGGGATTATGACGCACTCTCTCTTTCTGCGCGATTCATTGTTGTAGATGGTTGTAAAGAGGTTTGACAGGACGTTTAGCGCTGGCACTCCATTTCACCTATTCGTATTTTGCGAATCCTATGCTGTTGGCGACTTCCCTGAAGCACTGCCTGCAAATCATCAAGTTGTACTTGCGGATGAGGCCGTTATATGAACCGCACCTTTTGCACCACCTGGTGCCCCTGCCGTGGGCGAGTTTCTTTCTTCCGGTTACTTCGTATTCCCTTGGCTTTGGCATCTACTCAATCTCTACTCCGTATTCCTGCTTGAAAAATTCAATAGCATCATCCTTGTTTATCCTGTGGGTCTTGCCGATCTTGGCGCTCTTCCTGCTCTTCCTTGCGATCCTGTATCCCGGCCTGCTGAGCACGACGTTGACGTCCATCCCAAAGATCCCGATGTCCGGGTTGTATTTTGTCCCCGGGATGTCGATGTGCTCGTGAATGCCGACTGAAATGTTGCCGAAATTGTCAAATGAGGAAGCCTTGAGAACGTTCTTTTTTGCTGCGACGATCCTCTTCAGGAATTCGATCGCAGGGTCCCTCCTCAGGGTCACCACCGCGCCTATAGGCTCGCCCTTGTGGATGCCAAAGTCCCTGACGGTCTTTTTTGCTCCGCGGACTGCGGGCTGCTGGCCGGTCAGTTCAAGCAGTGCTTTCTTTGCCTTCTCTATCGGCTCGCCGGACTTACCGACTCCGATGTTTATTACTACTTTGTCGACGTTTATCTTTTTCATGTCTTGTAATTGCTGGCTCAATCTAGTTCACCTTTATCACTGGCTTGTCCTTTCCGACAACCATAACCATTTCAACTGGAAGCTCGACAGACTTGTTGTCAAACGATACAAGCGCCCTCTTTGGAAGCGAGAATATGCCGTCTTGGATGTCCTCGATCTTGCCAACCGTGCCCGCATTCTCTCCTGTGATAATGAGCGCGGTAACGCCCTTTTCAAAGGCGATGTGGCTCTTGACCTGTACCTTTGGCAGGTCTATGACGCAAGTGTCACCCACTTTGAGCTTTTGATCGCTCACCATGGTCTTGCCATCATGGAAACCGTACTGGATCTTTTTGCCCTTGATGACGGTCTTGCTCGTAACCCTGACCAGCTTGACCCCCTTTTCCGAGTCTTCAATCGCGATAGAATCTAAGAGTGCTGAATTCTTTGGAACCATGCGGTACGCCTGTCCCGTTGCCAGCTCTATAACGTCCATGAGCCCCACTGCAAGGTTAGAGTCGCGCCTTACCACGCCGTCGACCTTGACCTTGCCCGCATTCAAAATCCCTTCCGCCTCGTGCATAGTGCTTGCCACTCTCAGCACGTCGCGGAGCACCATTCCAAGCGGATACGCCCTGTGCTTTGGATGAGGACCCGGCTTGACCCTCACGACGAACTGGCTCTGCTTTCTCTTGATGGCCCAGAACGTCGGAGCCATCTGCCTCTTTACCCTGGTATCGCCACCTTTCTTGGCCATTATTCACTGGCCTCCTCTTTCCTTTTCTCTTCTTTCTTTGCTGTTTTTTTGGCTGTTTCCTTATCCGTTTTTTCTTCCTTCTTTTCAGCCGCCTCTGGCTTGCCGCCACCCTGCAGCTTGTTTGATCTGCGCTTGTCTTGGAGATTTAGAGCGGTTATTTTGACGTTTGAAGCATGGATCGGAACTTTGACCTGGCCGCCCCGGATCTTTTCCCTCTGCATGCCCTCGATGTGTAGCGTTCCGCGCTCTGTGTCGACATCTTCAACTTTGCCTCCGCGTCCCTTATACTCGCCGCGGACTACCATGATAGAGTCGCCCTTTATGACGCGCAGCGTCCGCTTTTTGTATTGCTCGCGCAGCTCGTCAGCAAGCGGTGCGCCAAGCATCTTGCCGAGCTGGTGCTTTGAAACGTGGATGAGTTTTGGATTAAGGTCTGCCATGAATTTCACCTATACTATCATTCCCGCCAAGTTTGCTATCCTTGGCCATTTTTCTGCGGCTTCTGACGCCACAGGTCCCTTGATGTCTGTTCCCTTGATCTCTCCTTCTGGCGTCACGAGCACCGCGGCGTTGTCCTCGAACACGACGCGCACGCCGTTGAGCCTTCTTATCGGGTATTTTTGTCTGACGATCACAGCGCCAAAAACCTGCTTGCGCAGTTCAGCCGGTCCCTTTTTGACAGTTACTGTAACAAAGTCTCCAACTGCCGCTGCAGGCTGCCTAGAGTGCCTGCCCTTGTACCTTGTCACCTGGGCTATGCGCAAGACCTTGGCGCCGGTGTTGTCAGCGCACACAAGCTCTGCGGTAACAGGCAGCGCTCTTGTGATGTACGGGCGGAACTCCTCGACGCCCTTTGCCGAAACTGCTCTTGACTTAGTTCCTGCCGCCATCCTTGGTGTTCACCTCTATCACTACAAACGAAACCGTCTTTGAAAGTGGCCTGCACTCCGCGATCCTGACCTCGTCGCCTTCCTTGACGTCAACGCATGCTGGAAGGTACGCGTGCACCTTTGACCTGCTCCTCTGGAACCTCTTGTACTTTGGCGCGGGTCGCGGGTATTCCCTCGACACGACCACCATCTTGGGCGCCTTTGCGCTTGCCACGATTCCGGTGAGCAGTTTGCCCCTTACTGAAAGCGTGCCGTGAAATGGGCAGAGCTCGTCTTCGCATGTTTTGCGTGGGGAAACAACAGAAACGCCGATATTTCTAACCATAGATCATCACTAATTACTCAATCGCCTTGTACGATCCTCAGGTCTCCCTATCATTGAAGAACCACTTATAAAGCAAACGCCAGAGTCCGTTTTGACTTCGATTTTTTTCGCTGCCTTTTTTGCTATTTGTTTTACTAAAGAATCTACCCTTACCGATATGGTATTTTTTGTTTCAAGCACTATCGTGCCGCTGATTCCTTGCAATGTCGGGTCCGTCGACTCGACTATTTTTGCGCCAAGGCCGACGATCTCGTGTACGAGCACATTTTCGGGACTCGTCATTTCTTGGCCTTCCTCTCGTTGAGAAGTGTCATCATGCGTGCAATGTCGCGCCGGAGCCACCTGATGTGCCCCGTCTGCTTCTTGAGCGTCCCTTTTGACTTTTCCAGCTTTAGTTTCGCAAGATCTGCATTCAGCTCGGCCAGCTTGTCGGCAAGATCCTTGTCATTCATTTCGCGAAGAGTCTTTAGCTTAAGTCTGGCCATCTTGTTTTTCTCCTTGTGGTTGTTCAGTTACGGCCTCTGTTGTACCTGTTGATCCTTCGGCCGGAGAAGTTGGCGCGGATGCAGCTGGGGCGGTACCTGCGTCTGCTGATCTATTCTTTAATTCAAATTCTTGGGGTAGTGCGGCCCTAGATGCAATCCTCAACTGGATGCCCATGAGACCCATCTTTGTCAAGACATGGGACACTCCTGTGGTCACTATTTGTCCTGCAATGTCGCCACTCTTTGGCACGACGCCCAGCGTGTGCTTTTCAAAGTGTGCCCGCTCTGTGCGGAGTTTGCCTGAAATCACGACTTCGACGCCCAAAGCGCCAGCGTTCATTATGGTGTTGAGCGACCACATTGACGCGCGCCTGAATGCCGTCCCGCGCTCGATAAGCTGCGCGATCCTGTTTGACATGATATGCGGGTTAAGTTCTGGGGTTGTGACTTCAAGAACTGAAATCTGCGGGTTTGGAAGGCCGAACTTTTGCTCGATCTTTGCCATGAGGTCTTTGATGCCAGTTCCCTTTCTGCCTATGACAAGTCCGGGTCTTGTGACGTAGACGGTTATCCTTGCGCCAACTGGCGTCTTTTGCACCTCGACCCCTCCATAGCCTGCATCCTTGAGGGAGGCGGCAAGAAACTCGTTAAGCTCCATGTTGCGGAAGTTGTTCTTGATCACGTTCTTTACTGCGCTCATTATTCTTCGCCCCTTGCCTCCTGTGCCACAAGTTCGACGTGAATGAGCGTATCAATTTTCGGGCTTGACCTTCCCATTGCACGTGGCTGGAACCGCTCGAGCTTGGTGCCCTTGTGCACCACCGCGCTTATGATGCGCAGCCGGTCAAGATCCATGCCCTTGTATTCTGCGTTTGATTCAAGGTTGTCCAAAAGTTTCAAAAATTCGCCGGCCGCCTTTTCGGGGAACCTGCCTGCAAAAAATCCGTCGCGGATGTTCGACCTGTGCGCGACTTCCATGTTGTAGCGCCGATAGGGCACGGCTTCCTTGCGCGCAATGACGTTCTCGAGGAACTCGCGCGCCTTTTCTATCGACATACCCTTGATCGCGACTGCGATCTCGCGTGAGTGCTTGTGAGAGATGTCCTTTTCCCTTATCGCGGCGCGCACATGTTTCGTTTTGTCAAAATTTTGAAAAGCGTAACCAAAGTGCGGCATGTCGATCACTTCAGTGGGACGTACAGGCTTGACCTGGAGGCGCCGACACCTGGCGCGCCGTGCTGCACGCGCTTGTTTGTTATGGCGTATTCGCCGAGGTAGTGCCCGATCATTTCAGGCTTGATGTTGACCTGTGCAAATTCTTTGCCATTGTGAACGTGGATAGTGAGACCGACCATGTCTGGAAGGATAATCATGTCGCGGGCGTGTGTCCTTATGTTGCCCTTGAGCTTGCCCTCTCTGGCGAGTTTTACCTTCTCGCGCAGCTTTCTTTTATCGTCATTCATGTAAGTGCTGACGCGCTTGTCTAGCGACCTTCGCTGCCTTGCATTAAGAAGCGGCAGCAGGTTCTCTATCGACAGCGACTGCAGCTGTTCAGGAGTGTAACCTTTGAACTTGAATTCGCGTACCAACTAGATCATTCACTCCTTGCTTGGCAGACCACTTTTAAATCTAACGAGAGAGTCATGTTATACCAGTCCCAGCTTTGTTGCCAGCTCCCTTGCTCCCTCGGGTGCCTTGAACCTTACAAATGCCTTCTTGCCGCGGATCGTCCTTGCGGTGTTGACCTCTGTCACCTCGGCCTCGTAGAGGATCTGGATGGCATCCATTATCTGCTTCTTGCCGGCCTTTTCAGCCACAATGAATGCAAGCTTGTTCTCCTTCTCTATCTGGCTGAAGGTCTTTTCAGTGACATAGGGCGCAATTATCAGAGTAGCTGCCTCTTCGGCAGTCATGTCGGTTGCCGGCGCGGGCATTGCGCTTTCTTTCTTTGCCGCGGGTGGCGCTTCCTTCTTGGGCTCTGCCTTTTCTGCAGTTTCCTTGCTCATTTGTTGATCAACTCCATTACTTTGTGCATGGGCACCTGAAGGCTCTTTAGCTGCTCGACCGCGTTTTGCGAAAATATCGTCAGCCTTATTGGCTTTGACCCCGGTGCCAAGTCAATCACGCTCACTTCCTTGGCGCGCTTTACGTCGACCCCGGCTATTGA
The DNA here is from genome assembly GCA_035620415.1 of Nitrososphaera sp. Taxonomy (GTDB): domain Archaea; phylum Thermoproteota; class Nitrososphaeria; order Nitrososphaerales; family Nitrososphaeraceae; genus Nitrososphaera. The sequence goes on along the minus strand of DASPGV010000040.1, from coordinate 5,600 downwards.
CTGCGAAAGTACAACCATCTTTGAGTCATTGCCGACCACGATGAGAGCGCTAGTGCCAGTCCTTGCCTGCCTGCCCCTGCGCCTTGCTGTGCCTGACTGCACCTTTCGCGTCCCATTTGCCCGGGCGATGTCGTCTCCGACCCCAAGGTCGATGAGTGCCTTTTTCAGGTCTTTGGTCTTGGTTATAGATTCGATCTCGTTTGAAACAATTATCGGGAGTTTTACCTTCTCGCCGATCTTGTGGCCGCGCTTTTGCACAAGCTCCTTTCTGGCCGTCGCCGCTATTGCAGAGCAAAGCCCCAGCCGCTTTTCCTTGTGGTTGATCTTTTTGTAGACTGTCTTCCACGACTCCGGTGGGTGGGCAACCCTGCCGTGTCTGACTCCTGCCACCTCCGCCGCCTGGCCTGCCCGAGGGAAGCCTTCGCCTCTTGCTCTTGCAAGCCTAGCAATGCCAAGGCCGGTGTTGCGTGACTCTGCACTAACCATTTCGCCTGCTGCAGGATAGCGACCCTGCCTCTGGTACGAGTGAGAAAGCAGGTTCACGTAGACTTTGTGTATGACTTCAGGCCTGTACGGCGTGTCAAAGACTACAGGCAGCTCGATCTCGCCCGCATCCTTGCCGCTGACTGCAACGACCTTGGCCTTCATTATTCAACGACTACCTCCAGAACCTTTGGCTCAAGCACCCTCTTTGGCACATTGCGCATAGGCTGCCTCATCTTCACAAGGCGCTTTGGAACGCCGGGAACAGAGCCCCTAACAACGATATAGTCACCCTTCACCAGCCCAAAGTGCTTGAAGCCGCCTGACGGGTTTATAGAATTCTGTCCATCCTTCTCGGTGCTTGACATGATAAGTATGCGCTTGTTGTACTCGGTCCTCTGGTGGAATCCCCTCTGGCCCTGCCTTGCTACCGTGTACATGACCACAGCAGGAGAGATTGGACCAAGAGTTCCTACGGCACGCACGCTTTTTCTTGACTTGTGCTGCTTTCTCTTGACGCCAAACCTTGTGATTGGGCCTTCGACTCCTTTGCCGCGTGTGATTCCAAAAACGTCAACATTCTGGCCTACCTGGAAAATGTCGCTTGCCTTGACCTCCCTGCCAAGGATGCCCTTCACATATTCATATTGAGACCTGGCGTCCTTGCCGGAAACTGCCATTTCAAAAACAAACGGGGTCTTTTGGGAAAGACCGATGGAATTTGGAGAAACTGCAACAATAGCCATAATCGCGCTTGCGTTGCCAAGCATGCCCTCCGCCTTTGCAAAGGCGTCGTCAGCAGTCTTGGCGTCGAACTTGCGTGAAAGTTCTTTTGGCAGGTCCTTGGCGTAAACGTCAAAAATCGCGTGCTGGCCGTAAAGATCCTTCTTGTAGCCGCGGATTCCGATCACTCTGACTGGCGGTGTCACGATCACTGTCGCCGGGTTGAGCAGTTGCTTGCCGAAGTTCGGAGTTTTCTCCCTGTCGTCTATTGTCAGCACGTGGATGCCGCCGGCCTTGAAACCCGCAAATCCTGAAAGAGAGCTCTTTTCCGCTGCCATTTGAGGCCATGTCCTGACTCTTGCCTCTAGGCTCTTAGCTCTTGCCCTTGGTCTGAAGGCAACACTACCCCTTCTCGGGGCACTATACTTGCGATGACCCATAGATACTGCATGACTCTGGCTGTCCCTTTAATAAGTTATTTGAAGCGAGCGCTGCGATCGTTATGCGGCAGCGAGCTGTTAAGAATTGCCAAAGTTCCAAGCACAGCTTCTTCCAGCCGGACGGTCTCCGTGCCTTGGTTCGGAAACATGTTGACCACAAATTCGTACGGCTTGGCGCTGGAGCCCTCCTTTGCTAGAATGTCGTGCACGCCGTGCCTTGGCGCGCCAAAAACTACCAGAATGTTTTTTGCTTTCCCGGCTCGCTCGACGAGCTTGGCTTCAATGTTCTTGAAGTAGCTGCCCTTCCTTGACGTGATGATGACTTGGGTGTTTTCCGAGCTCGTAAAAAGCCTGCCAAGCGACGGGACTTCCTTCACCTCATAGCCCCAGTACTCGAAAATGTCCTCCTCCGTAGCCTCTATGGCCTTCAGGTTTGGGTACGGCGAGGCAAATTTCACGTCCATCTTCTTGCCTTCAAAACCCTGGCCCATGAAAGGCACGAGCGATCCCAGACCCACCTCAACAAACAGCTGGCCCTTGACCTTGACGACAACTCCGGTGCGCACGTCTCCGGCCTTGACCTTCTTGATGTCTTCCGGCGGGCGGTGGTGCGGCGCCTTTATCGGGTGGAGTATGCCGGCGTATTCTAGCTGGTGCATCCGGGGGTACAGCGCCTTGCGCAGGTACTGCGGAGTGTCAAGGTAGCGCAGTATCGTCCTTAACAGATCAGGGTCGTCGCGCTCAAACTGCGACAGCGAGTCGTGGTAGATGTATATCCTCTTTACCCTGAAGATCGAACAGGCACGGGCAAACTGTGCTATCTTGATGCTCTTGTCGCGCTTTGTCTGCTCGTCTGAAAGCGAGGAATCCGGTATCGCGACGCAGAGATCAGGCATTATTTTTTCAACAGCTCTTCAATCGCGCCTTCCAAGATGCCGTTTGATCCAAAGAATGTTGAACGCAGGATGCCTTTCTTGTCTACAAGTATGCTTGAAGGCGTTCCCCGGAGCGCATACTCCTCAAAGGTCTTGGCAGAATATTCCTTCGACATCAGGTACTGCCTGACCCGCTCTATGATGATCTGCCTGTCTTTTTCATTGTATGACCTGTAGTCGGTGACATTTGCCTCGATAACATCCATTATCTTGCTGTCTGTAATATGGTCGGACTCTTTCTTCAGCACGTCCATGCCCACCGGAAACGGGATCTTGTAAGGCAGTTTGTTGCCGTCTTTTAGTTGGCTGTACTGTGCCAGAGCGCGGTGCGTTTCGCCGATCACTTCGCCGGTCGTGACAAGCTTCTCAAGGTTCTGGAGGTTGTTCTTGTCGAAATCCTCAAAGGCAGTGGCGACTGCCAGAACTGTCAGGCCCCTATCCTTGTACTTCCTGTGGATGTCGATGGCTTCCGGGATTCCATACAGGAAGCAGCCGGGGCAGTTGACTTGGAAGACTTCGACCAGAACCACGTTGCCCTTCTCCTTGTCGATGTTGGTCGGCTTGCCCTGAACCCAGTTGGAGATTTGAAGGTTGGGAGCCTTTGAACCTATTTTTGCCGCCATATAACGACCGGAATGAGATTCATTCCTTAAATTAATTTATTGGGTTTTGAAGAGGGATCAAGCGCCCCGCTTTGAGGTCCTGTCGCGGGCCATTCCTGCGTATCTTTCTATCTCTTCGTCCTCTATCTTGCGCATCGTCTTTGTCTTGTTGTCGATTATGGCCATCTTTAGGTGCCTTGTGCCCGTCTTTTCCTCGCTCACAAGGTATATCGACTCGATTGCAAGCGCGGCCGCTTCTTCAAGGCTTAACTCGGACTTGAAGCTCTTTTCAAGGAATTCCGTCACCTGGTCGCTGCCGGCGCCGATTGCAACTGCGTCATAGCCGATGTAGGTGCCGCTTGGGTCTGTCAGAAACAATTCAGAACCGTTCTTGTCGACTCCTGCAAGTATGAGTGCGACTCCAAAGGGTCTCACGCCGGCGTACTGCGTGAACTGCTGTGCCATGTCTGCAATGTTCTTGGCTACGCCCTCGACGTCCACCGGCTCGTCGTAGATGAGCCTGTTGCTTTGGGCGAAAAACCGGGCATGGTCGACCTGCGTGCGCGCGTCGGGGATATAGCCGGCTGCGGCCACGCCGATGTGGTCGTCGACCTGGAAGATCTTTTGTGTCACGTTTGATATCTGGAGCTTTCTTGCCTTTTCTTCAACTGCGAGGATCACGCCATCTTCGCTCTTGATGCCGATGGCTAGTGTGCCGCGTCTGACAGTTTCAATCGCGTATTCCACCTGGTAAAGCCTGCCATCTGGCGAAAATACGGTAATGGCTCGGTCATAGCCCGCTGCTGCTGGTAACAATTCAATCTTTTTTTTCTAACGTTCCATTTAAGCCTAACTATGAGGGCTTGGCGCAAAAGGCAAATGCAAGCTTGATTTTAATACCGTTCAAGTCAAGGGTTCTCCGCATGGTTCAGGATGAAGCGACGTTTTATGGCCACCCGAACATCCGGTCGCTACACGGCAAGACTGTCGAGATAACCAAGGATGAGAGCCTGACCCTGAGGGGCGACTGCATCATAGGGGTGCGGGCGAGCAAGGCGTGCGCCGATCTGGATGAGGTGTTAAGGCGCCGGCTGAGATCAAATGACTCGGTAGTGAAAATAGAGATAATGGTCGGAAGCGAGTCTTTCGTGATAAACGGAAGAGGCGACGAGCGGTTCACTCTCCAAAACCCCCACGACATAGTGATACGCAAGACGAATTTTGTATGTCCCCGCACAATGTCAGTCAAGTGCGACAAGGCTTCTTCCGACGTACCACGAAAGATGGTCAAGATGCTGCAGGACAAGGATGCAAAGGGGATATTCCGGATTGCCATCGAATAGCTATTTTTTAGGCTGTTCTTTTCCTGCAACCATTTCCGCGTATTCTTTTCTGTCCATCATTCTTGCCAGCGCGGCGTTCAATATTTCAAGCGCGGTGTATTCCCTGTAGTGATCGCCCTTGCACTGAGCGCAGGTGTCCTTGTCAGCAAATGCCGCGACAAATTTCTTGTCTTCGAGCACACCTTTCAGAACCTTGAACAGTTTGGTGCCTGTGTCCTCTACTAGCTTGGCGTGCTTTTCGAGATCCGGCGCGTCGTAGCTGAATGCACGGAGGGTCGGAGCATAATACTTCATTACCGCGCCTCTCACTTCGACCATCCTGGTGGCTTCTATCAGGCCGGCGCTCTTTAAAGTGTCTAGGTGATGCCTGATCGTAGTCGTCGCCTTCTTGTAGCCAGAGCTACCAAGCGTTTTGGCGATTTCATCGGCAGACATTTGCTTGTGGCTCAGAATTTCAAGGATTTTTATCCTTACATGGTCGTTTAGCGCCTGTGCCGCGGCATAGCCAAGCGTTGTCACTCTTTTTATCCGAACTTCCTTCTGGAACAGGGTTTCGGCCATTATGTCATCAAGAATGGATATTCATAGTAAAAGGCGGGTATCAGAAACTTTTGTTCTGGTTGTTAAATGTTCTAACTTTCATCATGCCCTTATAGTCACCATCTGTGCATATCTACATCTAGTCTACTATTATGACGATGTAGTTATTGCTATGACAGTAATGATAGCAATCTTACAGTAATTGCAAACACCTGTGCTGCAGAGCCCGTGCCAGCCAAAAGGTCCTTTTCGAGCGTGTACACTGGTAAAAAGTGGCCAAAATCCGGTTCTAAATTGAGCTATAGGCTGCGGCCGCTGATGCGCTCGTAGGCAAGGATGTACCGCCTGCTCAGCTCGTTTGCTACTTCGGGCGCCACTTCTGGCGATTCGGGTTTTTTGCCCTCCTTTGCTAGCCGGTCAACCTTGTCCTTGAACCCTATCTTGATGAGCCAGTCCCGCAGCAGCTGCTTGTCATAGCTTTTCTGGGTTTTGCCGGGCTGGTAGTCGTCCTTCAGCCATAGCCTGTACTCGTCC
>DASPGV010000039.1:0-13895 GCA_035620415.1 Nitrososphaera sp. | reverse complement strand
GCTCAGGAAGTCTTATTTCTGTAAAGGGCAGATATCGCTGATCTGATGAGGTCAGCCCGGCAAGAATAAAGACAAGCAGAATCACAAATACCTGTCTCCCAATAAGGAAATTCTTCAAGATAACTGGGTCAGAGGTCAGCTCATGAATAACAGCGGTGGTGTGGAAGCGCCTCTTCATTCTTTCGTTAAGCGCTACACCATACAAAGCAGTTACAGCAATTTCCAATCCTTCTACATTAAACAGCAATAACAAGGTCATTACCAGTGCCAGATAGGCAGCGATCGGGTTAACGTCAAAAGTCATCTGCCCAAGAAAAATGTTGGACAATACGACGTATAGTGTGAAGACAAATAAAGCTATGATTGAGGCATGCTTTAACAACACTCTGGACAATTAATCCATTATCTCCCAATCTTTGGCAGAAAGGATTTCTCTTCTGACTTCTGCTGATTGTCAAAATAATGTATGTGGATGTGAATCACCACACGGTTCTTGGGATCATGCTCGACCTTGAACTCGTATTCCAGTGTATCGGGGATGTGGAGCTTTATCTGTCGCTGATCTTGTTCGAGCTCTATGGAGCCATTTTCCAAAGAGCCTGCAAGGTCTCTTAGCCAAGTCGCAAATGCAGTCCTTTTTTCATCACCTTCGACAAAGAAGTCAATAGACGGATGCTTTGGCATGTTTAGGATTGACATTGATATGTTAAATATTTTGTTCCAGTATTCGCCTACAGAAGACTCATCCAGCTGGATGTCAGCTTCGTTATCTCTTCGCAGTACTGGCTTTTTTTGACACCGGTAACTTTAAGGAAGTTCGCGCTGAGTTTCCATCTTCAAACTGATAGCGCGTCTCCTACCAAATAACCAGAACTCCCTGAGAAGCAAGGCGTCGTTCAAGCTATATCCTCGACCAACTTTGTCTCAAAGTCGTCGATTGAAGCCTTTTCTAGCATCTCGCTGTCCGACTTGATGACTCCCTGCTTCTTCAGGACTTCCCTTGTAAGGAGCCAGTAGACCGTGGCCAGCGCCTTGCGCCCGCGGTTGTTTGCAGGTATCACCAGGTCGACCTTTGAAGTGACGTTGTCGCTGTTGGCAATAGCGATTACGGGCACTCCCGCCCTAGTGGATTCAAGCACGGCCTGCTGGTCCGCCTGCGGGTCGGTCACCACGACAATCTCCGGCTCCATGTAGTTGGGGAGCGAGGGGTTGGTGAACGTACCGGGCATGAACCGGCCGAGTATAGCGGTCGCGCCCGTAAGCTCGCAGAACTTTTCAGCCGGGGTCTTGCCGTATTCGCGGGCAGAAGTCACGGCGACCTTGGAGATGGTTGCCCTGCCGATGAACTTGGCGGCGACATCGACCCTAGCCAGAGTCTTGCTGATGTCAAGGATGTAGAGGCCCTCCGGGTTCGCCTTGACAATGAACGGGGTCATGAACTTTGTCTTGACCGGGGTGCCCACGCGGATACCTGTTGAAAGTATCATCTTTTCTAGATTATCGGTATCAATCGCCTCCTGACCCTCCTGGGTTTCAATCGGCGCGGATTCCTCTTCGACGGCCGCGCCCGTCTCCTCGATGTCAGTGGCGTCTTCTGGGTTGCTCATATTATGCAGAGGACAGTTCGGCCATACCTTCTATTAAATCATACTCTGTCAGGCGCACAAGCTCGTTCAGCTTGGCGACGCGCTCGCCGCCAAGGATGCCCGTCTTTATCATCTTGGATCCTGTGGCTACCGCGATGTGCGAGATGTGCGAGTCTATGGACTCGCCGGACCTGTGCGACGTTATTATCCTGATGTTATTCTTGCTGCATTCTTCGGCAAACTTTATGGCGTCGTAGAGGCTGCCTGCTTGGTTCACCTTCAATATGGCTCCACTGCACGCGCCGTATTTGACAGCCTCCCTTACCTTGTCGGCGTTTGTCACCAGCATGTCGTCGCCGGTCACCAGAGTTTTCTGGTTCTTTTTCGTAAGCACAGCCATGCTTTCAAAATCGCCCTCGTGTACAGGATCTTCGGCATAAACCAACCTGTAGTCTTGTATCAGCTTGTTTGTAAACTCGATCTGCTCGCCCGTGTCGCGCTTTACTCCCTGACGAGCGTAATCGTAAACATCGTTCTTTTCGTCCCAGAACGAAGAGCTGGCAAAGTCGATCCCAATCACCATCTCCTTCCCAAGTGTGTAGCCGCAGTTCTTCACCGCCTTGTCCACGATTTCAAGCGCCTGGTCGTTGTTCACGTTGGGGGCCCACGCGCCTTCGTCGCCCCTGCCGTAGGTAAAGCGTCTGTCTATCGACTCGATCACCTTGCGCGTCTCTGAATGTAGCTTGAAGTTCATTTCCAGAGCCTCAGTCATGCTCTTTGCGCCCACCGGGCACGCTAGAATCTCTTGAATGTCAGGGGTGCCCGGCCCGGCGTGCGCGCCTCCTCCCAAGATGTTGCCAAGCGGGAACGGAAACCTGTAAGGCTTGGCAGGCTTCAATAATTTGAAAAGCGGGACGTTGAGTGCCTTTGCAGCCGAGTCGACAGCCGCGATTGAAAGCGCGTAGGCAACCGACCCGCCGATCGTGGCATAGTTGTCGGTCTTGTCTATGGACCTTAACGCGTCAAACACTGCCTTCAGGTTCTCTGCCTGGAGGCCAACGAATTTTTTGGAATTCGCGTTGAAAGCTGCAAGGGCCTTTTCAGCCTTGTTCTCCGGGAAGCTCTGGGCCTCGAACTTCCCTACCGACGCGCCGGAAGGCGCACACGCTCTTCCCATGAATTTGCTGTCAGTCACGACATCGATTTCAATAGACTTGCTTCCTCTGCTGTTGAAAACTATTCTGCCACGAACGGATGTGATGGAAGGCATAAGTGTGAGCCGGCGCGACGTTACTTATTATTCTATTTCAGACTGGATCTCGGACATGCGCCTTCTGAGCGCCTCGTAGTAGGGGATGATCTGGTATATGGTCTCGACGCTCGAGACGAACATCCTCCTGCAGCAGTAGCGCTTTACGTTCAGCGAGTCCATCACTTTTGCAGGGTCCTCGCCAGCCTTGACCCGGTTTTGGTACTCGGCGAACTTGTCAGCGATAAGGTTGCCGCAGGTAAAACATCTGACCGGGATTAGCATCTACTGTCGATGTCCACAGGCATTATAAAAACCATTACCGCCACGCAATATTCAAATTAGCGCGAGCAAAGCCGATTAACGGGAGCGGGAGTCGCCCAGCTTGGCCAAAGGCGTAAGACTGAGGCTCTTATCCCTTAGGGGTTCGAGGGTTCAAATCCCTCCTCCCGCACCTTTTTATGTCTTGCTGCCTTTTGCGTACAATATTTCATGGTTGCCTGGAGTCAGGTCCTCCCACACGACATAGATGTCGTCGCCGGCCATAGCTATCGACGGGCATTCGGAAATCTTGGCGTTGTTGCTCAGGTTGACAACGGCAGTCGCGTTGTTTTCTGAAACCGGCATCAGCAGGATCTCTTCGTTGCCGTCTGCAAAGACCTGTCCTGCCACGTATGCGACGCCGTTGCTGTCTGACACCACTTCAACATTCGTCGGGTTCACGAACTTGCCATCTGCATCAATTATCACGGGATCGGCAAACGTCTCACCTCCATCGGTGCTCTTCAACAGGAACAGGCCATTCACTTCGAACAGATCGAGACCTCCAGATATGACGTAGACAGTACCATTGTGGACAGCAACCTGCGACTCGCCGGAAGCGTTGCTGTCGAGCTTGATCACGTCGCCAAAAGTGCTTCCGCCGTCAGTGCTCTTGGCAAAGTAAAGGCCATCGTCCGCTTCACTTCCTAGTACGTTCCATGTCACGTACACGTTGTTACCGTACGCGCCGACCTTGGGGAAGGACCCAAAGTTGGCCTGGCTGCTTATGTTCACGGTCCTGCCAAATGTGGCGCCGCCATCGCTGCTTGCCCTGAGCAGTATGCTTTTATTCTCTTCGTTGTCCTGGTCAGCCCACACCACGTAGACGTTGTTACCAAAAGCCGCCATCTCTGCGTTGTGCGAGTTTGAAGGATTGTTACTCAGGTTCTGCGCCTCTCCAAAGGTCGTGTCTCCATCTGTGCTCCTTGAAAAAAGCACTTCCCTGTTGCCGAGCGTGTTGTCTGGCCACGTTGCATATACGTTATTTCCAAAAACCGAGAGCTGGGGATGCTCTGAAAAGCCGGGGTTGTTGCTGATGTTGACGGGCGCCCCAAATGTGGTCCCGTTGTCATCGCTCTTTTTGATGAAAATGTCGTAATTCCTGCCGCTGACAGAGTCCTGCCACAGTACGTAGACGCTGCTGTCCCACACCGCGACCTGCCCGTAGACAGAGTCATGCTCGTTGTCTGTCAGGTTGGTCGCGTTTTCAAAGACGACCGGCATCGTGCTATTGCCTTCAGCGCTGCCTACGATGTCGCGCACCGGCTGCGGCTGGCCGGGAATCATGGCAAAGGCAAGCGCCGCTCCTCCCGCAATAATCGCGCCTATCAGGAAGGGGAGAAATTTCACAGAACCGACTACGGGCTGATCTTATTTTAATGATATGTCCCTAGTCGAACTTTTTCAGGATCTGGTAGTAGGGCGACGCCTTGTGGCGGTCGACGCACCTGCCGCAAATCGACTTGTCTCCGTATTTCTTGTGGCAAGGGCAGTCACAAATGCTCTGGATTGACGCCAAGCAGAAGGGAGATGCCGGAGAACTTATTTAAACGTACGAGGACACCACCAATCTTTTATTGCCGGCACTCCCACCTTCTCCGATGGATCCTCGCCTGAAGCAGATGGAAAGGAAGCAAAAGCTCTACTCGATGCTGAAGGCCCAGCACGAGGCCGAGATAAAGGAGCTGATGCACTACATGTCCATCCTAACCACGGTCGAGAACAACCTCGTGCGAAGCTACCTGCACACGCTCTTGACAGACGGCCTGCGCCACATCGAATACATCTCTAGGATAATGGCCGGCATAGAGGGGGCAACAGGCAGCGCCAGCCTAACGGAAAAGGGTATTTCAGAATCCATAACGGACGAAAAAGACTCGCGCGACACCCTTCTGCGCTGCGCCGAAATGGCAGACGATCCCGAAACCGCCGCGCTGCTCAAGAGTATCAGCGTGGACGAGGAGCACCACATCAGGATCTTGGAGCACCTGTCAGAGCTCGTCGGCTCGGCAAAATAGAGTGGGAGTACAGAATCTAGTTGCGTATCTCTCTTAAGTAAAGGAATTCTGATGGATTTTACATAAAATGAACCCACATTATGAGTCCAGAACGGAAAGGCACAGAAGCAAGGTCGACATCGTCTACGACATACTCGTTTCCGCCATGGGGGGAGGCGCGAAAAAGACTCACATTCTATACAAGGCGAACATCAGCAGCACGCAGGTGGAGAACTATTTTTCAGCCCTTTTGGCGCACAACCTGCTTGAAAGGGCCGCCGACATGGACGGCAACGGCGTCTACCGCACCACCGAGAAGGGCATGAAGTTCATAGAGTGCTGCGAGCAGATACGGTCGCTTATCGGGCTTGTCATGAACAACCGCAGAATAGACCCGATGTCAGACTTTTACGCGTTTGACAGGCGCTAGCCCTGCAGAGCCTCGAGCACTTCCTGGCTGTGGCCGGCGGGCTTTACTTTTTTGAAAATCTTGACTATCTTGCCTTGCCTGTCGACAAGGAACGTGGAGCGGTTGACGCCCATGTACTCTCTGCCCATAAAGCTCTTCAGGCCGTAGACCCCGTACTTTTTAGAGACTTCGTTATCCGTGTCTGCGACCAGCGGGTAGGGCATGCCCATCTTGTCCCGGAACTTTTGGTGCGACTTTTCGTCGTCAGGCGATATCCCCACTATCTCTATGCCGGCGTCCCTGAACTTTTTGTAGTCGCGGGAAAACTCTGTTGCCTCCATGGTACATCCGGGAGTAAAGTCCTTTGGGTAGAAGTACACGACCACGTTCTTTTTGCCGCGCAGTTCTGACAGCTTTGTCGTTTTTCCATCCCTGTCCCTCATTGTAAAGTCCGGCGCAACACCTCCCTCCGAAAGCTCGGCCTGCTTTTCCATCTGCATTAAACTGGATGGCAAAGATAAAAAACTTATCCAAAGACAAAGGTGTAGAACACGAAATTGTCCGAGCGCGGGATTATCTCTATTTCGTGCGTCTCAGGCTTGTCCGTCTTTACCAGGTTGTGCATGAACGGCCACTGAATGTCTGCGACGCTGGCACTGCCTTCAAGTTTCGCGTCCTTGCCGAGCTGCTCCTTTGTCAAGTGGTTGCCGTCCAGCTTGATCTCTATCCTGCCCGGCCTGCTGTCGGACGTGCCCATTATACCGTGAACCCGCTTGCCGGCGTTGTAGTTAATTATCACTGCCGGGTTCTGCTCCTTGCCGCCGGGCGCATACTGAACGCTTTCGCGCTGCCATACCCACTTGCCACGTAGATAAACGACATTCACGTCATGAGAGCCGGGGTCAACAACTACGTTTGCTGCATCGGGCCTGAGCGTCTGATTGTTGCCAAATCGCCTCAGCCGGGAGTACCCCACGCAGATCTCTGGCGCCATCCCGTAAAAGTGCATGCCGTAAGTGTCGAAAATTTCGTCATTCAGATCTTCTTGATCCCTTTCTTCGGCCGGCTTTTTGCCCGCTTCTTCAAGCAGCTCGACAACCGCGTCTTCGAATTCAGAAACGCTACCGTAGCCGGCGTGCTCGTACCGGATAAACCCGTTGTGGTCAATGATGACGTGTTTTGGCCAGTACGTGTTGCCGTACGCCTCCCACGTCTTGTTTCCCGTGTCAAACGCGTTTGGAATGTCGACGCTGTAGCGCTGAAGGGCGCGCCTTATGTTAGCATGATCCGTCGCGAATTGGTACTCGGCTGAATGAGCCTGAACCACCTGCAGGCCGTACTTCTCATATTTCTGCTGCAGTCGCCTCATGACCGGGACCGTGCGCAGACAAAATATGCAGGTGTATGTCCAGCAGTCAAGCACCACCACCTTGTCCTTCATGCCCTTCATTGAAAGCGGGCTGGAATTTGCCCAGCCCGTGATCTCCTTGAACTCGGGGGCAGGGGTCGCAGGGATAACGTCCATTCAGCATCTTGCAGGGAGAAGACAGGATATAACTGTTAGATTGCGATTTGTTAAAAGGCTGACAAAAACCGGAACGGCAATCTGTCGATACTTTGAATCTGCTTCCAAATGAATAAAAGAATCTTCGCATTCTAGACAGTGATGCAAAAGTCAAACATCAGGCAGGTCGCTCCTGACCAGTCGATGCTGAACTATTTTGAAGGCAGGGCAGAGATAAAGAAGATGATAACAGACGCGCTCACAAAGGAAGTGGAAACATTCCTCGTGACATTCTTTGACGGCGCGAGGACTAAACTGCACTGCCACGAGACGGACCAGGTCCTCATCGCGACCGAGGGCAGGGGGATCGTCGTTCTCCAGACCGGCGTCAAGATGGACAGTGATACGGCTGCCACAGTCAAGATGGACGAAGTACACAACTTGGACGAAGGCGACTTTGTGTGCGTGCCGGCGTACAGGTGGCACTGGCACGGGGCAGTCAAGGGCAGCAACTTTGCGCACTACCAGATCAAAAAGCCGGGCAAAACCGTCTGGCTGGAATGATATAAAGATACAGATATACACATAATTATAACAACTAAAGCATGAACTTGATGTCTGATGACGGCCGGGTAGCCGACAGCCTGAGGTCATTGATTTCCTTTTCGACAGGGGCGAGCTACGTCGAGGCGCGCTACCAGGCACGGCTCACAACCGAGATCAATTTCGTAAACGGCGAGCTGGAGCGGATAAGGGTTGTCGAAAACACGGGCTGCGGCATCCGGGTTCTGGTGGACGGCTGCTGGGGCTTTAGCAGCACAAACGACCTGTCGCTCCTGAAAGAGTCGCTTGACAACGCAGTTTCGGCGGCGCAGGTCCTTGCACGGACGAAAAAGAAAAGGGTGAAGGGGCTGGCAGAATCGAAAATGATGACAGGCACCATCCGGACAGCCGCAAACGGCAGCCTATCAGACATTGACATCGAACAGAAGGTCCAGGTTGCGCGGGAGGGGGAGAAGGCGGCGCGGAGCAACAGGGCGGTCAAGGCCGCGTCGTGCACCTACCGGGAAATACTCGATCACAAGGCCATAGTCAACAGCGACGGCGCCGATGTCGAGGTTTACGATTCAAAGCCCGAGTTCAGCGTCTCGGCCATAGCCAAGAGGGGCGGCCAGAGCGCCACCGCGCACGAAGGTGTCGGCGTCACCGGAGGCTGGAACGACCTCTTTAAGAAAAGCCACCTTGAATATGCGGTCACCGCGTCGGAAAGGGCTGCAAAGCTGCTCGAGGCAAAGCACGTGAGCGGCAACAGGGCGACTGTGATCCTGGATCCTGCCATGGTGGGGCTCCTGTCGCACGAAGCCACAGGCCACACCGTCGAGGCAGACTTTGTGCTCTCCGGCTCTGTGGTAAAGGACAGGATAGGCCAGCGGGTAGCAAGCGAGCTTGTCACGCTGGTCGACAGCGGCATGTCGGAAATAGCAGGCAACGCGGGCGGCACGATAATCGTGGACGACGAAGGCGTGGCAGCAGGGCGGACCGCGATAATCGAAAAGGGCGTGTTAAAGTCGTTCCTGCACAACCGCGAGTCTGCCAATATTTTTGGCACCGAGTCGACAGGCAACGCCCGTGCGTTTCAGTACAGCGACGAGCCGCTCATCAGGATGCGTAACACGTTCATCGAGCCGGGGAAGGACAAGCTTGCAGACATGATAAAGGAAACAAAACGGGGCTACGTCGTCAAGGGCGCAAGGAACGGGCAGGCAGACGCAAACGGCGAGTTCATGTTCGGGGCCGAGGAAGTATACCTTGTTGAAAATGGCGAGGTGAAGATGCTCATGAAGGGGGCAAGCATCTCTGGCAACGCTTTCGACGTACTTCGGTCGGTGAACATGGTGGGGGACGAGTTCCAGTACGACATAGGCACGGGCTACTGCGGCAAGTACCAGCCGGCCAAGGTCGACGGGGGCGGGCCCTACATCCGGTGCGAGGCAGTGATCGGGGGCCTGCAGTGATTGCAGGACCTTTTGCGCTACGCGATCAGGGAGGCCGAGGCTCTCGGTGCAAGCGACGCCGAAGCGTACGCGGCGGCGAGCACCGAGTCGGAGGTCTTTATAGAGAACAACGACGTCAAGCAGGCCAAGTCGCAGAAGGCAAGCTCGATCGGGATCCGGGTGCTGCTCGGGGGTTCAGCCGGCTTTTACTCTGTCAACAGCCTTGCAAAGAGCAAGATAAAGGACGCGGTGTCGATGGCGGTAAAGGTCGCGCGGGTGAGCCAGCAGGACAGGCACAACGCGTTCCCTCGTAAATCCAAGGCACGCAGGCTTGCAGGCATATACGACAGAAAGGCCGAGTCGTTTGAAGCGGCGGACGCCGCCAGGCTGGCCGCAGAGATGCTGGAGGCGGCCAAGTCGTACGACAGGCGTGTGAGCGTCGACAGCGGCAGCTTTAACGCCGGCGTGGCTACGCAGTCCCTTGCAAACTCGTACGGCGTCGAGCTCTCAGAAAGGGCGAGCGTCTTTTCGTGGTCGATAATGGGAATGGCGATAGACGGAAGCGACATCTCCAGCTTTGACTTCCAGCTTGGCGGCTCGCACACCGTCAGGGGGATAGACGTGCGCGCTGCGGCGACCGAGTTTGCAGAGACTGTTGTCAACTCGCTAAGCCCACGCAGGATAGAGAGCTTCAGGGGGGAGATGCTGCTCACGCCGGTTGCAGCAAACGAAATGGTGCAGGAAGTGATATCCCATTCCATAAATTCGGACGCCGTGCAGAAAAAGTCGAGCCACTTTGCCGGCAAGATAGGCAGGCGGGTTGCGTCGGAGCTTTTGACGGTGGAGGACGACGCGACCAACGTCGAAGGGCTCGGCGCTTCAAGCTTTGACAGGGAAGGCGTGCCCCACCGCAGGAACGTCGTGATACAAAACGGCATGCTCAAAAAGTTTCTATACAACACCTACACCGCGAAAAAGGACGGCGTCAGGAGCACCGGCAACGCAAGCGGCTCGACCAGCTCGCCGCCCTCTGTGTCGACGACCAACTTTGTCGTCAGGCCGGGAAGGTCGAGCCTTGATTCCTTGATATCTGAAATGAAAAAGGGGATAATTATCAGCAGGTTCTCGGGCAACGTCAACCCGGTGAACGGCGATTTTTCCGGCGTGGTGAAAGGGGGCAGGCTTGTCAGGAACGGCGCGGTGCATCACGCGGTCAAGGAAGTGATGGTTGCCGGCAACATCTTTGAAGCGCTGCGCCGGCTCAATGGGGTTTCAAGGGAACGAAAAGTCATTTATGACTCGATACTGCCGTACATGCGGTTTGACGGCATCTCGTTCACGGCGGGCTGAGTAGGATGGAAGAGAAATACGACATTGCGGTGGTGGGAGGCGGGCCGGCGGGTCTTTCGGCCGCATACGCGGCCGCAAAGGCCGGCGCAAAGGTTGTCGTGTTTGAAAAGGACGAAGCCATAGCCCACAGCGTCAGGACGAGCGGCGTGACCTGGATTTCCGAAATGGAGCGGCTCGGCATACCAAGCGAACTCTATAACCCAGTGCAGAACTACCGCTTTGTGTCGCCTTCAAACGATGTTTTGATTTCAGGCAGCACTGCCAAATCGTGCGTGCTTGACGTGAAGGCGACGTACCAGCTTTTGGCGTTTCTTGCAGCCGAAGCCGGCGCGCAGATAATGGTAAAAAGCAACGTAATCAACGTGGTCAAGGAAGGCGACAGGGTCGCCGGCGTAAAGGCGAGCACTCCAAAAGGCGACCTGACCGTGCGATCAACGCTTGTCATTGACGCAAGCGGATTTTCTGCATCTGTCGCGCGCCGGGCCGGGGCGGCAGGGGAATGGAAGCGCTACGGGGTCGGAGCCGAGTACGAGTGCTACTGCGACAAAGTCGATAGCGCGACGTGGGTCCTTATGGTCGGCCGGCGATATTCTGACGCCGGCTACGCCTGGATATTCCCGTTGTCAAACAACAGGGTCAGGATAGGCGTCGGCATAGGAAGGCCGGAATCAGACGCAGAGCCGCTTGAAAAGCTGCACGAAGTCTTGGAAAAAAGATTAAAGCCGCTCGACGCCCTTGGCAAGATACAGCCGGTCGAGCTCCACTACGGGTTCATACCAAACGAAGGCGTCAGGCAGAACAGCGTTGCAGCCGGGCTTCTCATGGTGGGCGACTCGGCGGGACAGTCAAACCCGCTTGTCCTGGAGGGTATACGCTACGCAATAGAGTTTGGCCGGCTAGCCGGGGATGTGGGAGCAAGGTCGCTTGAGCGCAACGCCAGCAGGGAATCGTTGCTGGAGTACGAGAAAACGTGGAAGGCAAAGGTCGAATCAAAAATACAGTCGGCGCTAAGGGTGCAGACGCGCTGGCTTGGCCTGAGCGACGAGGAATGGGACAAGGAGATAGAAATCCTCCGGGACATGACGGTCGACGAATTTCTGGACTTTATCAAGGCCGACTTTACGACGGGCAAGATGATGAAGCTTGCACTTCACCACCCAAAGCTGGCGGCGCGGCATCTGTTTAACATGATCTTGAAGAGCTAATTGAAAGAATTACAAACTACTCGTTAGGTTTTTATATCTTCGAAAAACAGCAAGTCATGCCTTGGCTGGAGAAACCGCCGCGGACTTTACTCCGATCCTATACATGCTCGGTTTCGGCCTCTTAGCATCGGTGCCCGCCCTGGTTCTGTCAAGGCTAATTTCTCCAAGACGTCGGTTCAACCCTGTCAAGTTCCTCCCGATGGAGTGCGGCCAGATGCCGACAGGGGAGGGCAGGTCTCACTTCATGATGCAGTATTACGCCTACATCCTGATGTTCGTGGTCTTTGACGTGATGTCCATTTTTCTCTACGCGTGGGGAACCGCGCTTTTCAACATCCCCCGGGCCGCGACGCTCCCTATAATCGGCTTTCTTGCCATACTGTTCGCCGCGATGGGCTACGCGCTTTACCTTGCAGGGAGGAAAGGCATTTGGTGATTTTGCTACCAACTATTAAATATCTAAGCTGTGAAAAAAACCACGAGGAGGACCGGCATTGAAGAAGGAACTCGTCAGCCCCACCAACTTTAACATAATGGTGAGCAAGCTCAGCGACATCCTAGTCAGAGCGCTGGATGCGCCGCTTGGCTACGCCATAAACTGGGGAAGGATCTGGTCACTCTGGCCCGTGCACCTTGAAACAGCGTGCTGCAGCGTCGAGTTTGGAGCGGCTTCTGGGCCGAGGTACGATGTCGAGAGGTTCGGCATCATCGAAGCGTTCGGCTCGCTGCGCCAGTGCGATCTCATCGTGGTGCAGGGGACGGTGACAAGAAAGATGGCCCCGAGGCTGAGGATGGTATACGACCAGATGCCGGAGCCAAAGTACGTGATTGCAATGGGTGCCTGCGCCATTACGGGCGGGCTCTACATCGACTCGTACAACGTGCTACCGGGAGTCGACGGGATCGTGCCCGTGGACGTCTACGTGCCCGGCTGCCCTCCGAGACCTGAGACACTGATACAAGGGACAATGCTATTGCAGGAAAAGATCAAAAGGTCAAAGATAAGATAGCATGAGCGCCAACAAGGACGAGCCAAAAAAGCCTGCCGCCAGCCCTACGCCCCCAAAACCAGCAGCCAAACCGCCCGCGCCAGCTGCAAAGCCGGCAGCCGCGGCTCAACCTCCAAAGAAAGAGCCGGAAGCCCCGCCCTTTGAAAAGGGTCTCGTGGAGCAGGTAAAGAAGCAGTTTGGCGAGTCGATAAAGGTAGTTTTCATAAACCCGCTCCGGATCAAGATACAAGCAGAGCCACAAAATATTGTCGAAGTGGCGACGTTCCTCCGCGACAGGATGGGATTTGACCACGCCGAATCTGCCGGCGGCACCGACTACCCCAAGGACAACCAGATCGAAGTCGTTTACCATCTGGGATCGTACACGCGCGAAGACCTTGGCGCGCACATACTTGCGCTTGCCGTCAGGACCAGCAGGGACGACGCCCGGCTCCCAACGTTAATTAACGTCTACAAAAGCGTGGAGTACCACGAGAGGGAGACGTTTGAGATGCTGGGAGTCTATTTCGAGGGCCACCCGAGGAATGAAAGGTTCCTTTTGCCGGAGGACTGGGCAGACATCCCGCCGCTTCGCAAGGACTTTAGGATAAAGGGGAGATAGCATGACAAGCCTGGAAGACAAGTTTGAAGAATCGAAAAAACTGGGGCTCCAGATAGTAAAGGAGTCAGAAGAGGACCGGCTCATGACCCTCAGCGTCGGCCCGCAGCACCCCGGCTCTGGCCACTTCCGCTTTACGATCAAGGTTGACGGCGACTACATCGTCTACTGCGACCCGGACCCCGGCTACGTCCACCGCGGAGAGGAAAAGATGTGCGAATACAGAAACGTGATCCAGAACATCCCCCACCTTGAGCGGCCGGTGATCCACGATTCTACAAACATCACCTATTCCTACAGCCTCGCGGTTGAAGAGCTGGTGGGCATCGAGGTGCCCCGGCGCGGACAGTACATCAGGGCGATTGCGTCAGAGCTCAACCGCAACGTCTACACACTCTACTGGCTTGCGATCTATGGCATCTTCCTAGGCCACTCAACCATGTTCATGTGGCCCGCCGGCGACAGGGAACTCTTTATCGATCTCTTGGAGGCGCTCACAGGCGCGAGGGTGACGCACGCCTTCAACATCCCCGGCGGAGTGCGAAACGACATGCCTGACGGCTTTAAGGACCGCTGCCTAAGGCAGGTAAGGTATTTCCAGAAGCGCCTGAAGGAGTACGAGGACATTTTCTACAACATGCCTCTCTTCCGGCAGAGGACCGAGGGCGTGGG
>DASPGV010000038.1:0-6767 GCA_035620415.1 Nitrososphaera sp. | reverse complement strand
GAACTGATAGCAGAGGTGAAGGCGCAGACAAGTGACAAGCCCTATCTGCCGCTGAACCTGCCTACCCACCTGTCGACAAGGCCCCAGATCATGGTCTAGAATTGCGCACGTTTCCAGTGGAACATGACTGCTCTATGCCAGCTCCAGACCATACCTTGATGGCACCTTCACGCTCAGAAATGAATAACAGCTTTTTTCGTGCGGGAGAAAATGAATAATTCGAGCGTCCGCGTGAATAATTTGAAAACGATTATTCATTTTCATTTTGGGCAAGGAATGACCATTGTCAAGTGCTATCGCTGGCATAGGCTCATTATGCAAGAATTGCTATTAGAACTAATTTGAGGTTGAGCTTGTGCAACCTATCTAGTGTACTTTCTTGACAGTATCCTGTACAGGGTCTGGGTCGCAAGCGCACCCTCCCTGTAGTCGTCGTTTCTCAGGCCCACTTCGACCATGTCCATGCCAATGAGGCGCGCAGACGGGCTTATCGCCTTGACCAGTTTCAACACTTGGAACGGGTCTAGGCCAAAAGGCTCGGGCGTCCCCGTGCAGGGCACGTAGGGCAGGTCATAAACGTCGATGTCAAACGAAATGTAGATCTTTTTGCCTTCAGTAGCTTTTTGCAAATAGTCTGCTACAATATCGATGTTGTCATGAACCTGCCACGCGTCAAATGTGGTGACGCCGTTCTTGGCGGCCGTTTCGTTTTCTTCCCTGTCTGTCTGGCGTATGCCGATCTGGATCAGGTTTTCACCGGGGATGTGCTTTAGCAGGTGGTAGAACGGCGTGGTGTGGCACATCTTTACTCCCTCGTACTCGGGCTTCATGTCGCGGTGCGCGTCAAAGTGAACCACGACAGGCTTTTCGTCTGCAAGCGCTTTTAATTGGTAATAGGACAGCGTATGCTCGCCTCCTAGTATGACCGGGATCTTGTCATCTTGCCGCAGCGAAGAAACGACCTTTGGGATGACAGAGTCGAGGAACACAAGTGTCTTGGCCACGCTTTTTGTCTTGGGCAACTTCAGGTCGCCAAGGTCAAAAATGCCAACTAGATCATAGATGTCGGCCTTTTCGTCCAACACGTACGTCTCGATCTGGCGCGAAGAAGCTAGCCTTGTCGCCTCCGGCCCCCTCGACGTCCCCTTGCCAAAGCTAGTGGTGATGTCAAGCGGCACGCCGTAAACGGCGACATTTGATTCCTTGAGCGAAATTTTTACAGGCGTGTCGGCAAAGCTGTAGCCGGCCTTCGTCCTCTCTGGCACCGTAAATAGCGACAGGATGTCCAACTACCAAATCTCCAGAACAGCTGATAATAAACTATGACGCCGGCTTGCTCCAGAATAGCTCGTCAAGGCTCTTCTGACGTGGCTTGCCGAGTACTGCCTTGAAGTCAAAGTTGAGAGCCGACAGCACCTGGTCAAGTGTTGCCTCCATCGTCTCAAGGTACTTTTCAGTGTCGATCTCCTCCGGCTTTGCAAGCTCTACCGGCTTGACCCCATCGCCCGTCTTTATCTTGATATAAGAAATCACGTCGCCGGCCCGGATCTCGCGCATGTTTGCATCCACCAGCATTTTGGCCGCCTTGATGTGCTGCGGGAGCCCTTTGTACGTGTCGGTGCTCTTGCCGTCCACGGTCTTTGCGCCGGTCTTTTTGCCGTACGTGGCAAGCGACTTGTTTATGGTGACGTTGAAGGTCAGGTCTTCAAGCGGGATCTCGCGAGCTTCTAGGTTCTTGGCGTTTTCCAAAATGACGTTCTTGATGCTCTCCCTTGCAGACTCGAAATCTTTTTCAGAGTTGACCGTGCCAAGTATTGCCAAGATGTCGTAGAACGCCTTTCTGATGAAGGGCGGTGTGTGCGACTTCTTTCCAGTCAGCCCTTTTACGTCGACGGTGCCGTCTGAAAGGACGCCAACATAGTTCTTTTTCAGGTCGCTGAACACAACGTAGCGGTACTGCTTGTCAATTTCTAGATCAACGCCCAGCGTTTCATGCGCCCACTGCATCAGCTCCTCCACTCGCATCGGATCTGGGTTGCTGAGGAAGATGCTATCGGTGTCGCCATACACGACCTGTATGCCTACCTCCTTGCACTTGTTTATCGTCCTGTTGATGGTCGACCGGCCAAGCGCGGCAGTCGCGTCGGCCACCGGCAGGCAGTACAGCGGGAATATCTCGGCCCCCATGACACCATAGCTTGCGTTGAGAATGACCTTGATAGCCTGGCTTACCACGTTGTATAGCTGGCGCTCCTGAGGCGGCAGCATCTTGTCCTTTGCCAGGTGCTTGTAATAGTTGACCCTCAGGTCGCGGAGCGACCCTATCAACAACGAAGTCAACCCCTTCCTCTGCTTGCAGACCCAGTGGGTAGTGCCCTCGATCTTGGTCTCCCTGCATTCGTCGTGCGGGCAGTTGATTGTTTCGTACGACAGGTTGTGGACCTTGATTATGCTCGGATACAAACTTGCAAAGTCCAGAACGACCACGCCAAAGTGAATGCCCGGGATAGGCTCGACTACTTCGCCCCCGCGGTACTTTTTCTCCTTTATCACAGCGGTGGTCGACGCCGTGCCCTTTGCCTCCAGCTCGCTCCTACTGGGTATCAGCTCGTTTCGCTGCCTGTGCTCGTAATACAGTATACCCCTGATCCACTGGTTGACTCCAAAGCGCGCAATGTCGTCAACCGACAGCCGGCCAATTCTTGCGATTACCACGAGCAGCCTCATCAGCAGGTTGTCGTTGAAACTTGTCAGCCTGTACGTGAGGTCGGCGTCCTTGAGGCAATACTCGGCCAGCTTTTGGATTGGCAGGTCGGCGATGTCGCCCTCGAACTCGACCTTGGTATCGTTCAGCAGCGCTTCGCAGATCGCATTCAGCGTGTGCTCGGTGTACGCGCGGCTGAAGGCATAGATCTGGATCGATCTGTTGTCAAAGGTCCTGTAGAGGTCGATGTGGATGCCGTGCCTGATCCCGACCGGCTCTGCCTGCATCCCGCGCTTGATGAACGACTCCTTCTTGACCATAATTGGGACTTTATCCTTTGGGATCGCGACGCCGCCCGGGTCGATTCGCGAGTCCTGCGAGCGCGCGTACAGATAGGGAAGGTCAAAGTCGTCGCCGTTGAACGTAAGTATGATTGGATATTCGTTGATTATCCGGAACGCCTTTTCCAGAAGCTCCTTTTCCGTCTGGCAGGGTTCCGCCTCCGGGATCAGAGGTTCGCCAGTGCTTGGCGTGTTGCTTGTTAGCACGAGCACTTTCCTAAAGCCGTCGCTCCCCACAAAGCCTACCGCGGTCACACGCCTGTCGTGGTCGCGGGGGTTTGGCATCCTGCCCTCCTCGGTCTCGACTTCGATGTCGACTGCCACCCTCTTCAGCTCCGGCACCGGCTGGTTGAGGAGGTTGGCCCAGTTGGTGATGTATTGCCGGTACTCCTTGCCGGACTCGCCGGCCTCCTTTATCTTGTCCCACAGGAGGCTCTTGAGAGCAAACTGCACTTTTTCAGAAATCGGGTATTCAAAAAGGGTTATCTGCTCGTCCTTTCTCACGTAGTAAAGACCGGGGATAAGCGAGTGGTCATAGAGGTAGTTTTCGTGGTACTTTATATCGGCCTCCCACGACGTAACCTTCTCTCGAAAGCTGTTTTCCGTGCCGCCTATCGACAGCGGGTCGGGCGCAACCACCTTCAGCACGTCGATCTGCCTGTCAGAGATGATGTCACGCTTTTTGGTGCGCTCTAGCGTGAATTTCGTCTCCTTCTGCGCGACCTGCTCAGCCTGATCTGCAAACTCGATCTTGGTGTAGCAGTAGGGCCTGTGGTCGGTCCTGTCGCGCCAGTGGTAAATGACACTGTCCTGCGGGTCGTAGAACTTTAGGTAGACCTTTCTTTCTTCTCCGGAATAGACCGCTGACAGCAGGAGCATGGGCCTGCCTTCGGGCAGCTCCGGCAGGTCGTCCAACCTCTTCCTCCGGTCTGGTACAAAATCCTGCTGCTGGCCCAAGATACACCTTCTGTCCACGGATCGATATTAAACGTTTTATCTAGCGTCTTGCTTCATGCTGCACGTGGACTGCAGGGTCGCGATAATTGGGGGCGGCGTGCTCGGGACGTCTATCGCCTACTTCCTGTCGGCGCACGCCAAGGACCCCGGCTCGGTGGTGCTTGTAGAGCAGGAGAAGAACATCGCCCAGCACACAAGCAGCAGGAACACCGGCAAGGTGCACGCGCCGTTCCTGTACGATCCGGCGAAAAAGAAGACGTTTGCCAAGGCAGCCTCGCTGGGCTACGAGATGTGGCAGAAATATTCAGACCACAAGGGGCTCGAGTTCAAGCGCGACGGCGTGCTGGAGGTCGCGATGGACGACAAGGGGATCGGCCGGCTGCAAAAATATATGGAATGGGGGGAGGCGAACGGTCTTGGCAAAAGCGAGCTCCAGCTGCTAGACAAGAACGAAGTGAGTAAGATCGAGCCGAACGTGTGCTGCGCTTTCGCGATCTATTGCTCCAAGGACGCGTCGGTCAACTATGGCGCGCTGGCGCTTGCCCTGCTGGAGGATCTCCGGTCATTTGGCTGCAAGCTGCTGCTCGGCCACAAGGCAGATCGGATATCATACAGCCAGGGTACTTATTCAGTTACCACGAATCAGGGCATACAGTTCAGGGCAGAATATCTGGTCAACGCTGCAGGTGGCAACTCGATGGATGTTGCCCACATGATGAAGGTCGCAGAAAGCTACACCGACATCCACTTCCGCGGGGAGTACTGGCAGGCACCTCCGCAGTACCACGACCTGACTAAATTATCGATCTACTCTGTGCCAAAGCACACCGAGTATCCCTTCCTCGACCCCCATTGGATAGTGAGGGCTGATGGCAGGCGTGAGGTGGGGCCAAACGCCGTGCCGGTCTTTGGGCCTTATGCATACACATGGCGCAAGAACCTTGCCGACATGCTGCCAAAGATAATGGA
This sequence comes from Nitrososphaera sp., assembly GCA_035620415.1. Classification (GTDB taxonomy): domain Archaea; phylum Thermoproteota; class Nitrososphaeria; order Nitrososphaerales; family Nitrososphaeraceae; genus Nitrososphaera. The sequence continues at coordinate 1,796 of DASPGV010000038.1, read as the reverse complement.
GTCGTCAAGGACCGGCGCTCGCAGGGTTGTGTTTGACAGGCAGTTCCTATCGCTTGCGAGCACCGAGCTGAAAAGCTCGCTGTCCAAGACCGCGATGATAAACAGGGTGCGCGAATTTCTGCCGCAGATCCGGCCTAGCGCGTTCACCCAGCGCGGGACTGCCGGCATACGCTCGTCTGTCATCGACGGGACCGGCAGGTTCGTTCCCGACACGCTGGTGCTCGAGCGCGGATCTTCACTACACGTGCTCAACTACAACTCGCCGGGAGCGACAGGCGCGCTTGCGATGGCAGCCAACATTGCAAGCAAGGTGATGGAAGCAGGCGCGCTGGCCGCCGGCAGACCAAGGTCGCTCTGGGACGCTGGCACAATTGCCGAGAAGATGAACGGATGATCAGCAATTTTTTAAGTTACCCCAAACCAGCATAAGGCAGCTTGCTCAACCAGGTTTTCCTTGACGCTCTCAAGAATAGGGACGCCAAGATATCCAAGGTGAAGGACTCCAACTACTCCACAATCATTAAGGAAGCCTCGTCGCGCTGGATCCCCTACAAGCCGTCGCAGGAGAAATGCGAATCCGCCGGCGTCGACAGCAGCTGGAACAAGCGCGCCTTTCAGGGGTTGCACCTTTACGTCATTGACGCAGTCGCAGTCACCAGCGCCAACAAGATTCTGGCCGCAGAGTGGGACCAGGACATCGCCGGCTCAGCAAGGGGCGAGTTTCTAGAGTCGAAGGCGATGGCGATGGAGGCGTCGGTAGCGCAAAAGGCTGCTGGCAAAGTCGACATCGTATGCGTCGACGGCTCGCTCGTTTCCCGGCTATTGAAGAGCACGGCTGACCTAGCCTCTGAAGTTGTGAAAAAGTACGGCAGTTCTGTCTTTATCTCAAAGAGCTCCGAGAGCAGGCTCCAGTTCGGGTCAATGGGGTCGAGGGCAGGCGACATCTACTACTACGGCCACGCGGGCAGGGGGGCAGGCTTTAGCGTCCCGGTGGAGACAGGGTTCCGCCACGCGCCGCTCTATGAAGTGTATGCGCGCCTCCGTGCCCACACGCCGATGATAAGGATCGAAGTCTTGGGCGAGCCGAGCAAGCAGGAGATAACAAAATCCCTTGACAGGCTGCGCTACAAGAGCGTAGCCGGCTATCCATACTGTTTGAAGCTGGCGCACAATACCTGCAAGATAAGCAATGAAGATATAGACAGGCTCGCAAGCATATTTGGCTTGCAGCACGAGCAAGGCGCGAGGGATGCCCTGAATGAGTAGCAAAGAACTAGGCATCCTGATCGGAATAGCAAAGCCTGACCAGGTTACCTTCGAGTCAAAAAGGCCGGTGAGCATCGGCGAGTACGTCATACTGAATTACGGCAAAGGAGAGGTCCTTGGACTCGTCGAAAGGTCGTCCATCAGCAGCGACGCGCTTGGAAGCAGCATCCGCAACTACGAGGAGGCGCATGAGAGCAAGCAGGTGGCGGCAGAAAACCTCCGGGACAAGAGTTACAAGGGCCACGTGCGCATACTGGGGTATCTCGACGAGCTGAAAAAATGCAAGGCGATTCTGCCGGCGCTGCCGCCAGAGCCGGGCACCGAAGTCTATGAAGCCTCTGCCGAGGATCTGACCACGATATTTGCGCCAACCGGCCCGCAGTGGATTAGGATTGGCAATCTTTTGCGCAACACTGCTGTCGACGCGCGGGTAAACGTGGACAAGGTGGTTTCGCGCCACCTGGCGGTGCTTGCAATGACTGGCATGGGCAAGAGCAACCTTGTATCATTGCTGGCAAAAGAGATCGCTA
>DASPGV010000037.1:0-12854 GCA_035620415.1 Nitrososphaera sp. | reverse complement strand
GTTGTGAGACAGGAGCTCTTTTCCTATGGCAGACGCCCTGCCGCTTGATGTTGATATGAGAAGGTCTGCCTTCCTCCACCCAAGCTTGTCTAATTTCAGTGAATATGCCACCTCGAGGAACTCGCTCTCGAGCCTCTTCCTCCTGCGCTGGATGGTGGTGAGTGGGATTTCGAGCTTCCTTGCCAGCTCCACCGACGAAACCTTGCCTCTCGAGGCCAAAAGAGACCTCATAATCTGTTTATCGGATTCTGTCAGCCTTCTCAACGATATAGGTGTAGTGTAGACCAGCTTGTTCTCCCCGCGCTCCTCTTGTTCGTCTGTCATTCTGATAGCATTGTTCTATAATGATATTCCATGAAAGCATAATGAGCATATATAAGAAAAATCTTGGAAGGAAAAGCATGTTTTGAGGTCTAAAAATGGCAAGATACACCAATAACGCTGATTCCCGGTCGTCGGCAATCTATTCCTGAGACTGGCCCGAATTAAGCAGTCTCGACAAACTTTCTTCTATTGGTCGCACGAGATGAAATACGTCACCCGATTTCAACTGAGTTGTAATGATGTCTGCCATGACGGGAGAATCGCGCGTCGATGCCGCCTATGGTGATTAGTCTGTAAAAAGAAATTCAGACTGTAGTTAATTAGCAACTCGGAGATAGTGTAGAAAATAGTTTGTCATTTTCATTCCAGGTGAAAGGCATTGAAAGACTGCTAAGGTCCAAGAATCATTACCGCTCACTGCTAGTGTTATTGACACTGATCATTATGATTGCTTTTTCGCCCACTTCCGCGTTCGGGTCTTCTCTTCCTAACACACGTCTTAATGTTGGATCTATGGACGGTATTCTTATCCAGAGTGTCTCAACGCGATATGACCCGGAATCAGGATCTTTTCACTTGTTTGGAGAAATAGTCAACGATAGAGATGATTGGTCAGCGGCGAACATAATGATAAATGCAACATTCTATGGATCTTTCGCTGGAGACCAAACCGTCATTATTGGAAACATGTCAGGTTCTCCTTACTTTGACTTCCTAAATCCTAGGAAAAAGTCAGGATTCGAATTGATAGCTTATGGGCAGGTATCTGGTGAACTAGCTAGTTTCTCATATTACAGCATATCTCTTACATGGGATAAAGTGCAAGAACAAAAGCCGGGTCTTCTCAAACTTCAAGTTCGTAACGCATCTCTAGATCCTTGCGGAAACTACCACATTACAGGTACCGTTACAAACTACGATAAACACAAGACCAAAAATGTTATCGTTTCTGCAACATTTTACAACAACAGAAATCAGATCGTAGCAACTTCTTATGCCAAATTGGGTGAAGACCAGATCCTGGCACCCACCAAGAGCGATTCATTTACTTTTCTAATTGAAAAATCAGCCTTGCCTCATTTTGCGTACTACTCTTTGAACGTCCAGAACGCCAATTATTCGTCATTCTCTTCGGATAACTTTGAAACTAGAAATTCGGACTCGTCATTTTCTTCAGGCCATGATAAGAATATTCCAACAATCACGGTGTTTTCGGATTCTACAATATATCATGTTGGTACAAATGCTGTAGAGATTTCGGGTAGGGTTTCCTATCCATCCTCCCAACACAACGATGAAAATACGGATTCAAAAACCAAAGCAGCCGCAAATCTGCCTCGTGTGCTTATTAAAATTATGACTCCGACAGGCAACACTCTCGAGAGAATTACTGCCCCATTATACGCAAATGGTACGTTCTCGAAGACTATTAATTTTGTCTCACTCAACGGCTCGGAAGGCCAGGTCTATAATATAATAGCAGAATATGATAATGGAATAGGCGAAAACACTTTTGCTATCGGATACAGTATGATTGATCATGATTTGAAAAGCAGCGGCATCCCCGATAATCCAGTTATTCAAACATCTTCCAAGCTCAGTGAACTTTGTAGGGAGGTTAGATCGCCTATAACTATTGCTCAACTTGGCTGGAGACCAATTGCGACTGTTGATACCAGTACTATCATTGACAGTGCTAACGATTCTGATTGGAGCAACGAGATTTCCTATTCTACCGATCGCGATGAAAAAATCAGAATTGGTTCTACCGTCATGCTTTCTGCGATCGCAGTGAATGAATTGAGCGAACCACATCCGGTGGTAGTAGTTTTTGAAGTCTTTGATCCTTCTGGAACAACAGTCTTTTTACATCTTGACAGTCACATTCTAGATCCTGGTCCAAATTCGACTTATGAAGCAATTATTCCTTGGTCTGCGAACGAGACGGGCATATTTACAGTAAAGACCTTTGCCATTAGCGGATTTGACCAACCGAACATCTTATCACCAACCGTCCAATCCAGCTTGAATGTATCGCAAGATTAGAACAAAGACTAATTCTTGTTAACTATCTTCACAGAATCACAAGCTTCGAACGACAGAGCTCTTGAGCTGACGCTGAGCGAGCCCGTCATGCAAGCCTCTGTATCGCTGGCCTTCAGTCCTAGTTCTTCAATATTGAAATAAGCTACAAGATCGTAGAATCCATCATCATTGGAGTCTTGTAAGCTAATGGATGTGGGAGTCGCAGAATTAGGCCCAAATTCTAGACTGCTCTGATCGATGTTTGAGATATCAACTGAATCGCTTCCGAGGACCGCAACAGGAATATTTGCCTTGACTTTATTCGTATTGATCTCATTGGAGTATACTCTTGGAAGGATATCAATTTGTATGACTGGCGCCGGGAATACTGTTATCGCGATGGTGGAAGGATCGCTAGTGGCATGGCCATCGCTAACCACAAGTTCGAAAGTAAGTATCGTTTCAGCATTTGCGGTGGGAGCAATGAAGAAAGCACTGGCTGAGCTAGAACTGCTCAAGCTCACTTTCGGGCCGCCGGTCTGGGACCAAGAATATGTGAGTGAATCGCCATCAGGATCGTAGCTTTCTTTTCCATCAAGAGTTACTGGTTCTCCAACAAACACCTCTATTTCTTTTGCACTTGCCTTAGCGATCGGACCAGAATATTCTTCACCTTCAATGGGTGGGGATTGAGACGATGTATCGTTACCGCCGCTGCTAGAACCATCATTATAGTAATAGTCATCATAGTAACCATAACCGTCGTCCCCAACGACTGCTTCTTCTTCGGTTACCCAAGAATCATCGCTCTCATTATCCATAGAATCTAGAACCGTAATTGTAACCGTTCCAAAGTTGCTATTCGATATGCCATCAGATGTTATGTAAGTAAAGCTATCATAACCTGCAGAGTTATTGTATGGAGCATACTGGAATCTACCAGTTGTCGGATCAAAATAGATAATTTCACCTAACTCTGGACGAGACACTATCGAAAATGACAACCTATCGCCATCCTCGTCGTATACTGGAAGATACGAGGAAAGTATCCTGTTGTTTGAAACGGAGTAGCTAGAATCGAATACGACGGGCACATCATTTATCTGTTTTATCTGAAGTCGTACAGTCGCATCATAATTGATATCGCCCCCACTATTATGGACAACGGCAAAGTACTCGAAAGAATCCGAAACTATTGAACCTGATGGCAATCTTTGCCCATTTGGTATGTATGCGATTGTGTTATCAGCGCTTACCGTAACCGTACCAAATGACGGATTTGTCACTGACTGAATTGAAATCGAATCTTCGTATCCATAGATCTCTTTCCTGTCATTGGCAAGAACATTCAGGACAAGAAAGCTATCTTCGTAACCTGTTGCAGTGTCATCCACAGACCTGGTGTTTCCGGTCATTGTTTGGTCATTTTGTTCATCACCGTACTCTGCGGAATCATTTACTGCAAAGACCATATTCGAATCATTAGGTTGTAGGATTGATTCGGTAATGGAAAAAACTCCGATGCCAGCAACCAGTTGGATGATTATCGCAATTGTAGCTGACATTGTAGGAGCAGGTAACCTATGTTTCATGAATATCACCAACTGACAACTTTGAACGAAATCCTTGCCTTATCTGATGAGCAGCCGTTGGAATCCCAATTTAGCGGGGTGTTCGGGCAATTGCCAATACGTAAGAAAATGAATGTTGGTGTCACCCACTCCTCTCTAGAATAACTGCAGCAAATAGTATGATAGCGATACGATTCAAAACACGTCGCACTTGCCAATTGCGACTAAAGGGATACGATGCCATATCGTCTTTTGTATGTAGACTGGAAATACAGATGGTGTCCTCATTGATAATACATCAAGACCGGTCATTGAGATAGCTCGAAAGCGACATGATAATTCTAATAAACTACATTGTCATTATCTCAAGGACGTGAGCCATAATAAGAATGAAGACGAGGTGGAGCTTGACAGGCTTTTACGAATTGTTTCTGAGAAGGGATTAAAAGCTCTCGATCTAGTTGAACTCGACAGACTCAGGATATTGCTGCAGGCAAAGGATTACGCCAGTTATAAAAAGGCCAACAAATCAAAAGCGAAACTCCTTAGACAAATCAATTCTGCATTCTACGATAGCTACCGGCCGCGGCGATTTCTGTAGTTCGAGTTTATCAGTTAGGAGCAGGCCATCCTCCAGCCGTATGCATGAGGGTGTACACCATAGCTTCAGGATGGGTTGGTTCCTAGTATGGACCACATCCCGCGAGGGTGACCCACTCCCCGATAGCCATACGTCATTCGCCGGTTATCTAAATTTGCAAGAATTCAAACAGTAGAAATCCCTGTGCAGGTAGGTGGCCGGTGCGCAAGCCGAAACCTGCGTATACCTGCTACTTTTCCCACACAGGGATGATAGGATACGCAACATGATATTTAACGGCTGCGTAGAGCCGGCTGATAGACCAATCATCAACGAGCCTTTTATCTTCTCCAAGGGAAAAGTGAACTAGGTCGTCAGACCGAAAAGCCCCAGACGCATGAACCAGTAATCCATCACCGCCCTGTCGACGTTCTGGCAGGGCGATTTATGATAGCGAAGAACCTTCTATTGTGGCGTTGCGTCTTGTTTATACGATTGGATTGTCCGATGTTGGATAAATAAATGAAGCAGGCTCTTAAACTCGATAAACTCTACTGCTGCAAACAATGCCACGCCGTCCTTCTTTTCGAGTCGGACGTGGAAGACCACACAACGATGCGCAGGCACAAACAGGTAAGCGAATGAACCTTTTCTAAAGCCTAATCACGTTCTTGGCCGCGAACCTGACGTCTTCCCGTTTTATTGTCTTCCTGCCGGCGTGCACCGACAGGTCTACTGCCTGCTTGGCAATCCTTTCTGCAACCTCTTCAAGCACCTTTCTCAATTCGTCTGCTGCGTCGTCGCTCACCCGCTCTGCGCCAGACTTTTTCATGACGCGGTACATCGCTGCAAGGCCAAACTCTGGACCGGAAGACATGCAGTTACCTCCAAGACACCACGTTAAAAGTTTATTTTCTGTTTGAGGGCTCCCACAAGCATTGTTGTTTGACGCCCACATCCACCTCACCGACAACGAGTATTCCGGCTACATAGAGCACGTCATAGCCGGCCTGCGGGCGATGAAGATAATCGCGTGTTCTGTGACAGTGGACATCGAAACTGCGACAAGGGGTTTGCAGCTCTTTGGTCCTGCGCGCGATGTTGTCAGGCAGTTTATCGGGATACATCCCGAAGCCGCGGCTAGGGAGGACTTGGACAAGTTCAAGGATGTTTTCAAGGCGAACATAAATTCGATAGACGGCGTGGGCGAGATAGGACTTGACGGCACCTATGATGTCCCGTACGAGCGGCAAAAGCAGGTTTTTAACGCGATGCTTTCGCTTGCAGAGTCGGAAAAAAAACCGGTGTCAATTCATTCAAGAAAGGCGCTCGACGACGTACTGGAGATTCTGCCTTCCTACAGGATCAGAGGCATGCTTCTTCACTGGTTCGCCGGGAGCAAAAAGCAGCTTGCAAAGTCGATGGACATGGGGCTGTATGTGTCGTACGGGCCCGCGCTGGTATATTCGAAGGACAAGAAGGTGCTTCTGAAAAACACAGACAAGTGCCAGTTTCTAGTAGAGACCGACGGTCCCGTAAGGTATTCTAGGTGCTTTGAGAACCTGCCTGCCGTTTCCAGCGCCTTCCTTGTGAGCGTGGTCGCGTCTGCGGCCTCGACCCTTGGCATGTCCTACGAAGACGCTGTCAGGCAACTCCAAAAGAACTCTGAAGCCTATCTTGCATAACAAAGATAAAATATCCTTGCAATTGCCTTCCATGATGGATGAATAGGATAAAGCGCATCTCTATAGAACTCTTGCAAAAGCACCCCGACAAATTCGGGCTAGAGTTTGATGCTAACAAAAAGTCTCTCAACGAGTTGGCAGTCATCAGGTCGAAGGTTCTGAGGAACGAGCTGGCCGGCTACATCACCTCGCACCTGCGCAAGCAGGCTGCTCAGGAAAAGGCATCGATGGCCGCCGCGGCCGGAGAGACTGAGGAAGAGCAAGAGTCTGAAGAAGCTGAAGAATGATAACGATAAGGCTGCTGGGCGGGGCCAAAAAAGCGGTCGGCAAGCCCTCGGTCGATCTGGACAGGCCAAGCGCCTCTGTTGCGGAAATTCTAAAGTTTTTGGCCAGCATTTCAACCGATGCACGGCTCTTGCAGCCAAACAACCTGATAGTCGCGTTGAACGGCGTTGACTCTGCCGCGCTGAAAGGTCAAAACACAATGGCAAAGAGCGGCGACACTGTCACTGTCGTGACAGTAGTGCATGGAGGAACTGACTATGACCTTGACGGCAAATATGTTTCGATAATCGGCGTGCAGGCGATCGCAGAGGACGCCGGCAAACTTGTCGACAGGTTGCGCGCCGACATCAAGGGCGTGTCGGTGCAGGCAGTAAATGCAGGCGCGGTCTATGGGACAGAACACATGCTCGGAGTCCTCAGGGTGGCACTTGAAGCTGAAAAGAGAAAGATCATGCTTGCAAACAAGCTCGAGACGGAACTGCTGCTAAGGCTTGCATGCACAGACCAGATCTCGGAGGCCATGAAAAGGGCCGGCCTAAAGGAAGGCGCGCCGGGCTGTTTTGTCGTCTTTTCAAACGAGAGTGCGCTGCGCCGGTTTTCCGACCAGATAGACAGAGAATTCAAGGTCGATAATTCTGTGATCGAGCCAAGCAAAGAAAAAAGAGTTAGACTCGCAGGTCTTCTCAACATAAATTCTAAATTTGACGATAGCAAATTTCTGAGGTACCTCCTTGAAAGGGCCGCGATACTGGTAAAATGATCATCTGCGTTTTTCGATGACGGCGCTGAACATCTGGTCGGGTTTGAGCACAGATATGCCCGTCTGGCCACCGAGTATCTGCACGAGGACTATCCAGTCGGGGTCCTCAAGATCTACCTTGCTTTCGATCTCGCCTGCAACCGCCTTTATCACTTCGATCGATTCGAGCGGGCTATGCCTTTTTTCCACCGTTATCCTGAAGCTGTCACTGCCAATCTTGGCCCCAAGCCCTTTTGCCGCCTGCTTTATCGCGTCTATCTCCGTAGCGACAACAACTTCTATCGGCAGCACGCGCAGGATGTAGCGCACATGCCAAGGCTCTGAAGCCACGAGCTCTTTCAAGCTGCGGACAACTTCAAACAGATCGAGCCTCGTCTGAGCGAGCAGGAGCCCCTTGATCTCGGTGATCTCGGCCTCGGCGTCAGAGTCGCCAAGCATGTCCAGCAGGTCCAGGATTTCGTCCTGCGCCTCTTCCTCCCTGAACCGGGAGGTGGAGACTATGAGGTTAAACCCGCCCAAGGAGATCCAGAACCTCTCTTGATTTTATGGCACCTTCGCGGAATATTTTGGGTCTGCCCGTTATGTCGACAACCGTGGACTCGACTCCATTTATAGAACCGCCGTCCAACAGCGCATCGTAACCGTCCAGCGGCGAATCCAGCACTTCCTGAACGCTCTTCAGAGCCTTGCCGCCGGACGGGTTGGCGCTCGTGCCAACCAGGTACCTGCACTGCTTAAGAAGCGACAAGACGCATTTGTTTGCCGGGACTCGCACCGCCAGACTGTTGCCGCCCGCAGTGACCCTGCGCGATATCTTTTGATCGACAATCGGCGCTACTATTGTGAGGGCGCCGGGCCAGTACTTTTTTGCAAGAGCCCTGCCAGCATTGTCAAGCAATACTATCTTCTTCGCGTCTTCCAGGCTGCATGCCAGGACAGGGAGCGGCTTTTTTTCGTCGCGCCCCTTTATCGCAAAGATCCGCCCGACGGCAGAGTCGTTGTACGGGTCGCAGCCGATGCCGTATATGGTGTCCGTCGGAAAGACGACAACTCCTCCGCTCATTATCACCGACGCGCACCTTGCCACCGCGTCGGCTGAACAGCTGTAAACCTGCCCCCTCATCCTAGCCAAGCCTTACTATCGCAGCGACATCTTTGGTTGCGGCCTTTTTCAATTCATCGCGCACCGCCTTTGAAACGTGCTCCGGGGCGGTGAGGCTTGAAAAGTCCATCAGCTTTACGCCGTCGAGGATGTGCACCTGCGGGGCGAGGTCCTTGCCGTCGCCAGAGTGTTGCTTGAGGAGTTTCTCTATCTGCTCGGCCACCTCTTCCGGCGATCCGTTGAAAATCGCGGCATTGTCAACAGAAAGCCTGACCCTGCCGTACTTGTCGAGTACCAGCACCGGCTGCCTCTTTGACTTTAAGAAGAGCTTTTTCTTGCTCAGCTCGCACGCAAATATGTGGTAGTTTTTCATATCGAATATCCGCTGCACGCCCTCGTTTATGCCGAAAAGTTCGCAGGCAAGCACGTGGGCCTCCTCTTCGTTTATCTCCTGCGCGTTTGCCGTGCCGATGTCCAATGACACATTGCCCATAGCAGTGACGCGTAGGACCGACCGCTCGCTGATGTATTCGGACTGGATCGTTATTGATTCAGGCAGCGCGCCGCGCTCTAGCGCCGCATTTCTTACCTGCTCTGCCAGCACGGAAATGTCTTCTGGCCTTGGGTTGGTCACGGTCTTTTCCGCCTCTTCATGAATCATCGCCGCAGCCACGCCGATGGACGAGATGACCTCCGCGTGCTCGGCGATCTTCCACTCCAGCTGCATCTTCTTTGCGACATGCGGCACGAGCACCGACGCGCCGCCCCCGCCGCCGATGAAAACGATGCGCTCCTTTTTCAGCTTGTACTCCTTTATCATGGGCTCGACTATCTCGAGTATTTTTTTCGCGGAGATGTCAAGGATCATGCTGGCGGTCTGCTCCATCGTGGTGCCGAGCCTGCTGGCAAGGATTGAAAGCGCCATCTTGGCCGAAGTCTGGTTCGCCCTTGCATAGTCGCCTTCAGGCACCAAACCGAGCGCATTTGCGGCGCACGTGTTTGTGATCGCAAAGCGTTTGCCGCCGGACTCGATCGCGACATAGTCTATCGGGTCGCCTTCCTTTGGCATGAACGTGATAATCTGGCCTCCCTCGAGTTCTTCCGGCGACGCAAAGCAGGAGTATGGCAGGCCGGCGATGTGCGCCGACCTGGGGCCGACATCGGTTATCTTTCTTCCTGACCACCGCACAAGCGATCCGCCCGCGGCTCCTGCGACCCTGACATCTAGTGACCGGATGCAGGTAGGATGCTGCATTATAGTGACGTAGCGGACCTCGGGCCTGCCGTCCTTTATCACACAGACATTGGTAGAGGTGCCGCCCACTTCGATGAACACGCCGTCGATTACGCGTAAATGCAACAGCGCCCCGGCAACACTTGCCGCCGGCCCGGACAATACCGTGATTATGGGCTTGCTCTGGAATGTGCCCATGTCGGTGACTCCGCCGTCGCCCTTCATTATGAGGACTGGCGCGGCGATCTTTTCGTTGCGCACGGCAAACTCGACAAACCTTGCCGTGCTGGTTGCCTTGGGCAGGATGCCGGCATTGATAGCAGCAGTGAGCGTCCTTATTTCAAGGCCGTAGATGCCTGTCAGCTCGTGGCCCGCAGTCGCGGGAATGTCCGACTTTTCCATCACAAACTTTTCGTTGCTCGGGTCGTCGACCCCATACGCTTCGCTTACGACAACCACCTCCGCGCCCTCTTCCTTGAGCTCTCCTATGGCGTTCCCAACATCCCTGTCGTCAAGGTACTTTGAAGTGTCCAGGAACCTGTAGCAGGTGTGGAGGTACTTGTTTGGCGCGAGCTCGACATTCTTGATGTTCGTACGTTTTATGACATTAGATTTTTCAAGCCCGACTCCCATGCCGATAATGCCGACCTTGGCAGTGTCGCCTTCAAGCAGCGCGTTGACCGCCTGCGTGGTGCTGTGGGAGATGAGCTCGACTTCAGAATTCTGGATCGAGTATTTATCCATGAGCGACTTTAGGGCCTGGACGATGCCGGTCGAGACGCCTTCGCTTGAAGAGTGCGTGGTGGGGACCGTGACCTTGCCTATTATACCGCCCTTTATCATGTCTATGGCGACTGCCTTGGTGAACGTCCCGCCCACGTCGATTCCGACCCTGACTCTCCTCATTAGCAAAACCGTTAGGCAAACCTAATTGATGCCAGATTTCTAATTTAAACCATCGTCTCAGGTTCTGGTAACTTAGCGCGTGGTTTCCTGAAATTCCATAACACATTTAGCCCTTACATGATTTTTGACGCAATGCAATGACTGTTGCGATTACCCCGTTTCCTATCATTATTATTACTCAAATTTTGCTGATAGTTGGATTTTTGTTACTTCTCAAGGGATTCTGGGCGTTGAGAATCGTAAACGAAAACGGTAAGACAACCATAACAGGCAAGATTGATCCTAAACTAATCAAGATAGGATTAGTACTTATTATTGCCGTATTCGGATATGGTGTCATTAATTTTTTTGTAGGCTGGATGATGCAGCCTTTTAAATTACCGTAACCCATTTGTTCTTACCCTCTATCCTGATACTCGCGACTTGTGCCGGCCTCTTTCCCGCAATCCTTCATGTTCTCTAAAGTAATTGTGGTAGAGATGGTAGCCTGTCAGTATTGCAGTATGTGATCGTCAGCTGTCAAGTGTCGGGTGATGGTCTGTAATGGTGCGCCCATTAGAACATGATGTGAGTAATTCTCCTAAGGCCCAGCCACAGTATTGGAGCACCGAAGGCAACCATGGAATAATTCAAAACTCCATTTGAATATTCTAATTTGAGGAGGATCAAAAATCCAATGTCCCAAAACATCGCAAACACTCCAGGAATTTGTACGCGTCTTGTGTAGATGGCAGATTGTCTCAGCTGCTCTTTCGTGGGTTCATCATCCTGATAGAATGGTTTGAGAAGATATGTTGCCGACAACAAGAACAGGGGTAATGAGATGATCAGCAAGATGACCGCAAATGCTTCAAAATAATAATCGAACCACTCTTTGTCGATATTTGGCTTGGGTTCTGTCAGATATAATACCAGCAAAATCGCGCTTATACCGATAAACCAACTTGTAATAACGGTCTGCCTTTCATTTGCGGTTTTCCATCCACTCAATATTAGGCTCCATGCATGGGGCATTAATAAAGTTAGAAATACTACACGGGAAACTTAGAGACCTTGACTATTTGTAAATATTTTTATGACCATTTTCGCGGATCCATTCACCCTTCCAATCGCCTCTTATCCAGTCGATCTTCAGGTTGTCCCTCACCTTCACCACAGTGCTGCCGCACACGACCCACGATGGAAGACCCCGGACGTGATCAATCAATGTCACAGGTACAGGAAGCCGCGTCTGGTATTAATTTGCTACCTTCCCTTGATCCTCTTCATAACCACGTCAAAATTGTTGAGGGGTACTATCTTGACCGTGTTAAAGGCGGAAATGCCTGCCTCTATGCACATGGTTTCGATGTCGTGCGCGCTGTCCGCTTCCACGATGATCACCCACTGGTGCTCTAGCACGGACAGGTAAAAACCAACTATCTTTGAAATGTTGTGCTTTGCAGTGGCCGCCTTGATCTTGTCGTCCATCTGCACAAATGTATCCTTGCTCTGGCTGTTGTTAAGCGGGCACGACTCCGGGCTGTGGGTTGCAAAGACGCCAAATAGGGCCATGCCTTGGAAACATGGAATCGGGTATTAAAACACTGCAGGCTAGCCCTTTGTCTCCATCAGGTCAGCTCCATTCAGCTCACGCCCGCGGTGATCGCTCTCGTAGTGGTGTTCGTATTCCCCTTTGCTGTAAAAGGCAAGGAAGCATTTCGGACAGCCGAACCACATTTTGTTGTTCATACCCTCGAGTGGTCCGGAGAATTATAAGTAGAAACTCGAGTATGCTTATCTACTGCGATCTGGCCTTGAGCCACTGCCCCACTTTCGGAAGCACGTTGTTCTGCGAGTAGAGGCTCGCTATCAGCCCGACGTGGCCTGTGTGGAACCTCATGAGGCGCTTGTCGGTGCTCGACACCATGTCGTTGAGCGGCGCGCTGCACTGGGGCGACACGAGGTGGTCCTCGTCAGCCACGATGTTGAGCAGCGGAACGGTGATCTTTGACAGGTCGATCAATTCCTTGCCAAGCTTCAGCTCGTTTTTCACGAGCAGGTTCTTCTGGTAAATGTCGCCAACCCACTGCCTGAACGTTTCGCCGGCTATTGGGGGCGTGTCGTACAGCCACTTTTCGATTCGCAAAAAGTTGCCGACGAACTGGTCGTTGTCGATGTTCTGGACCAGGTTGAAGTACTTGTTGACGCCCTGCTTGAACGGCTTGAGCGCGGAGTAGCACGCATACAACTGCTCTGACGGCAGGTTGCCGATGACGTTTAGCATCTTGTCCACGTCCATGTTCTTTGCAAGGTTGCCGATTACAGTCGTGTCCTTCTCTGTGTCGACCACCGGCGCAATGACAGCAAGGTTCCTCACCTTTTCCAGATGCAATGTGGTAT
>DASPGV010000036.1:0-12062 GCA_035620415.1 Nitrososphaera sp. | reverse complement strand
AAGATCGAAGACCTGAAGACAGAAGTGATCGGCGACGCGGCAATAGCGACTTTTGTAATTCAGGTAACAGGCATGATAGTTGACGATTACAGCTTCCGCGGAACGGCAATTGATAACAAGTCAAGGGTGACTATCGTTTTGCGTAAAGACAAAACCGGCCGGTGGAAGATGATCCACCAGCATTTATCAAGACTTGCGGGCTAGTCAAAAGTTCTTGACTGGCTGACCGCCTTCAGGACCTTGGTCTCTTTCTGCTTCGGTTCCTTTTCCTTTTCTTTCAGGAAGATACCGTACGCTTCCTTGGGGTTGGCGTTCTTGTGCACTATTGCGCCCACTGCTTTTATCATCGCGACAGGATAGCCGGACTGCCAGATGTTCCTGCCCATGTCGACTCCGACCGCGCCGTGCGTCACCGACTCGTGCGCCAGTTTCAGCGCGTCTGGCTCGGGCAGCTTCTTGCCGCCGGCGATTATGAGCGGCACAGGGCAGCCTTCCGCCACCTGCTCAAAGTTGTCGCAATAGTACGTCTTGACAATGTGCGCGCCCTGCTCTGCTGCAACCCTGCACGCAAGCCCAAGGTAGCGCGCGTCGCGGGCCATCTCCTTGCCGACAGCTGTTACTGCAAGAACCGGTATCCCGTACTTTTCTCCTTCGTCCACTAGTTTTGCAAGGTTGGTAAGCGTCTGGTGCTCGTATTTGCTGCCGATGAATATTGAAAGCGCGAGGCATGCGGCGTTGAGCCTGATAGCTTCCTCAATCGATACCGTAATCGTCTCCTTTGACAGGTCCTCGCCGATGATGCTGGTGCCTCCCGAGACGCGAAGCACGATCGGAACGTCGGTTATCGGGTCGACCGACGTCCTCAGGACGCCGCGTGTGAGCATGAGAGAGTCTGCATACGGCAATAGCGGCGCTATGGTCCTTCTTGGGACCTCGAGGCGCTCTGTCGGCCCGAGAAAGTAGCCGTGGTCAACCGCAAGCATGAGGCAGCGGCCGTCCTCCGGGCGTATTATCCTGGACAGCCTATTTTTCATTCCCCAGTCCATAATCGAACAAGTCAGACAGACCATTTTTAATATAAATAGTTTAACTGGCTGCGAAACTTTCACGATCAGTCCCTGATTGAGGGCACCTTACGTTATTATTACCAATAAATCTACACGCATCGCAAAACAAGGTGTCATGATGGAAGAACGGGAATATTTCAGGGAATTGTGCACAGAAGTTTTGAAGGCCGATAGAAACATCAGGTTCGCCGGGGTCATAGACGACGCCGGCAAGCTACTGGTCGGCGAATACAGAAAGGACATAGAGTCGCCCCTGATCAAGGCAAACCAAATAGTCGACGGCAGGGGAGTAAGCAGCACCAGCTCGACCGGCGGAATCGCCAGCAGCTCTTTCCTTGCAAGCAAGATGATCTTTGCTCTGAACAAGCAGTTCGAGCCGGACCTCGGCCACCTGAACTACAACCTGACCGAGTACGGCAAGGTAAAGCTCCTGACGGTCGCGCTTTCAAACGAAAACAGCCACTTCCTCTGCGTTTCGATGGACCCTTTGAAGAACTGTCAGCCTGTCGTCCTAAAAGTGCTCAAGAGCATCTAGCTGTTCGTGACTATCACTTTCATGGCGTCCTTGGCTTCGTGCGCGCATCTGACGGCGTCGGCCGCGTCCGCGATGTCGAACCGGTGCGTGATAAGCGACGCCATGTCGACCTGCTTTTCGGCGATCAGCTTTAGCGCCTCGTTGGTCTCTATCTCCGACGCGGCGTAGCTCGGGATTATCGAGTGCTCGCTCGAATAGAGCCTGCTCATGTCGTACGACATCTGCGACCCCTTCGGGGGCACTCCAAAGAGCATGATATTGCCGCCTTTGCGCGTCAGCTCAAACGACTGCAAGAGCGCCTTCATGCTGCCGGTGGCTACGACGCATACGTCGACACCCCTCCCTTCAGTCGCCGCTTTGATCTTGCCGGCGATGTCCTTATCCGAAACAGAGTTGAACGATTCGACTCCGTACTTTTTCGCGAATTTCAGCCGAAAGTCGTTGATGTCAATCACGAATATCTTGCGCGCGCCGTACGCCTGCGCCAATAGCACGTGCATCAGGCCCGCCGGTCCGGCCCCCACAACCGCGACGTCGTCGCCCTTTTGGAAGCTGCACTTGTTCCACGCCCTTATGCAGCACGCAAGCGGCTCTATGAGCGACGCCTCGTCGTAGCTGACAGTGTCCGGCAGTTTTATGAGGCCGCCCCTTGACACGTTCCACTCTGGCACCAAGAACCGCTCCGCAAGGCCGCAGGGGCTGATGTTGCTCGCCTGGTAGAAGGGGCACATGGTATAGTCGCCGTGGCTGCAATAGTGGCACGAGTAGCACGCGACATGATGATGAATAAAGACGCGGTCGCCGGGCGCAAAGCCCTTGACGGACTTGCCGACTGCCACGACCTCTCCTGCCGGCTCGTGCCCCAGTTTGCCTGATGACATGCCGTACTCGCCGTACACCTTTTCAAGGTCCGAGCCGCAGAGGCCACAGGCGCGCATCTTTACAAGGACATCGCCGGTGCTTGCCATCTCCGGGACTTTAACGTCGTCGACCGAGACTGTGCTGTGACCTTTGATAAAAACGGCCTTCATCTTTTTCTCCATCCTTTTTTGCCTGATATAAACAATAGTAGGCGGTACTAAGAACCTTTATATAATAAAGTGCAAAAACCATTGTACTTCAAATGCTGCTACCTTCGGAGATAGAAGCCAAGTCCCTCATACCCGCCGTAAGGGCGATCCTTGCAAAGAAACTCATCAGGGAGTACGCTCTCAAGGAAGAGGACATTGCCAAGGTCCTCGGCATAACGCAGGCCGCGGTGAGCAATTATGTCAGGGGCACGAGAGGCGACACCGAGCTCATTTCAAAGCTAGAGTCGGTCAGGGAGGTCATGCGCATGATAGACGACATCGCCATGGACCTGTCGACCAACAAGGCTTATACCCCGAGCACGCTGGCAAAGTTCGTGGGCCTGACCAATTACATGCGCTACACTCTCCTTATCTGTGACGTGCACCACAGCATCGAGTCGAACATCGACGAAACGATATGCGAGCAGTGCCGTGGCACTCTGGTCCGCGAGCACTAGAATTTTCCCCGCAAAAACACGATCGAAGCTATTAATAATACTGCCAAGATTTCCTAGGGTGTATGACAGAAGGCGTGGGAAAGCAGCGGATAAACGGCGAAACGATAACCGGGATAGCGCTAATGTTCATAGCGATCCTATTCATTTGGGCCGGCACCCAGAACGCGGTGTGGGCCACAATAGTTCTGGCGGACTACCTCATTCTCGCAATAGGCGCCGGCTTTACCGCGCTGGGCATCAGGGCGATTAGGCAGACAAACCGGCTCCAGTCGGGCCGCAGCAGCGGCTACTAGGTGGAATGTTTAAAACACCGCCCGGCCTGATGCAATACCATGCCTTCCGACGACGCCATAGAGGCGTTCGCTAACACCGAAAAGACGTTCTTTGAGCTTGCAAGCGAGCAGAGGCTGGCCATAATATTCCAGCTGAACGAAAAAAGCGCCAAGATATCACAGATAGCCAAGAACCTCGGCATAACGATGCAGGAGGCGCACAGGAACGTCAACCGCCTGCAGGACGCCGGCCTCATCGAAAAGGACCCGGAGGGCGTGTTCTCGCTGACGACCTATGGCAACACGATAATCAAGCAGATCCCGACCTTCAACTACCTTTCAAAGCACAAGGAGTACTTTTCCGAGCACGTGCTGGGCGAGCTCCCGATAAAATTCGTCATGCGCCTGGGCGCGCTCGACAGGTGCGAGTACGTCAAGGGGGTGGTCGCCATCCTTGAACGATGGAAGGACATCTACCGCGAGGCAAATGAGTACATCTACGAGATCGTGCCGCAGGTGCCTATCGACCTGATAGAGCCGGCCGTGACGAGGGTGAAGGAAAAGGGAGTGAAGTACAGCTACGTCTTTCCGAGGCACGTCATAATCCCAAAGGGCAGGAAGGAGCTGCTGAAAAAGCTAGGCCACAACGAGCTCCTGAACAAGGGCGCGATAGAGCGGAGGATGGTCGAAAGCGTGCAGGTCGCAGTGATTCTGAACGAAAAGCACGCCGCAGTCCTGTTCCCGACGCAAAAGGGCGAGACTGACATGAACATGATATTCTTCAGCTTCGACCCAGTCTTCCACGAGTGGTGCCTAGACTACTTCCGCTACAGGTGGTACGGCTCTGACATTTTCGACGAAAGCAAGCTGAAAGAAATCTGACTACTTCATCCAGTCCATCGGGATGTCCTGGTACAGGCCATTTGGCAGTATCCGCCGGATCGAGATCGGGAGCGCCTTGTGGTCTATCTCCTCAACTGCGAGCATGATCGAGCTCTTTGCCATCTCTGGCACCTTGATCATCGGCGGCGCGCCAAGCGACAGCTGGAGCGACCTAGAGCCCGTTATCCTTGCCTTCTCGAACCTTGTGAGCCAGGGCGGGCCTATGAGAACCTTGTTCCCCTGCGCCCCGACCTCCTTCAGCTCGTACTCGAATTCTTGGTAAGTGACAACCTCATCCGCCGGACGGGACGACTTTTTCGAGGCGATAATCTCCTGCACCTGCTTCCTTGAAGCGGCCCCCTTCTTGTTCTTCTTTATCGGCCTAGGAGCCTTGGGCGCGCTGACCTTCTTGGCCTTGGTCTTTGCCTTGGCAGCAGGCTTTTTGGGTGCAGCATGTTTTTTTGTAGAATGTTTTGCTACCAAGAATAATGGGAAAAATAATAGATATCTAATTAAATGTTTGCCCTAATTCGTCACCAAGTCACACTGGGGCTATATTATTCTGACATTATTATGATAGTCATTCTTGTATTTATGTTTCACTGTGCGCCTTTTGGGGAAACACTTTCATAAGATACAAAATGCAACTACCGCGATGCAACCGGCCGGGTCCGTCTCCAGGTTCAAGCTCGCGCTAGAGGTCGCGAACAAGGGCTCGGCATCTGCCGAGCTGGTGCGCCACCTTGCGCCGGTGACGTCAAACGCGATACTGAAGAGCCTGCCACTGCAGGACAGGGTGCACAGGTATACAGACAAGTTCGTCTACATCGAGACCGGCCTTGTCATTGGCGCGGAAAAGCAGAGGACGCAGTTCCGCCGCGGCGATGTCGCCTACCTCACTTCTAACGGTTCGATATGCGTATTTGTGCAGGACGCGAAGGTGCAGCCGATGAACCCTATTGGCATCATTACAAATAATATTGAAGTTGTTGAATCCAGCCAGCCCGGCGACGTGATGGTGGTAAAAAAGGCTAGTGCTTGATGAGCTGGTAGACCCTATGGCCGCTGTAGCCGCCCACCGACTTTATCATGCCCTTTTGCTCAAGCGACCTGATGAACGCGCCTGCGACAGAGATTTTCACTCCGATGTTCCTTGCAAGCGCCTGGGTGGTAATCGCCTTCATGCCGGATATCGCCTTCATGCCGACAGGCTCCTCCACAATTACTGCTAGCTTTTGCTTCTGCTGCGGCTTGGCCTTCTTCTTTTCTTCGGCGGCCGGCTTGATCTCCGCCCCTCCAGGCCCGACCTGTGCGGTCTTGTCTGAAGAGCCAACCGGCTTTTTCTTGTTGCCTCCCATGTCTCTGTTCCCTTGCTTGCAGCCCTTTAATATTCATTCAGATAAGCTTTAAGGACACAGGAGCTAGAGCTGGAACACCTTGGACTTTAAGCTCGTGATGGAGGCGTTTGAACAGATGGAGCAGACCTCAAGCAGGCTTGCGCTAACAGGCTATCTTGTTACATTGCTCAAAGGCACGCCCCCGGAGATAATAGACAAGGTGACCTACCTCATACAGGGCAAGCTCTACCCGGACTACGAGGGGATCGAGCTCGGGGTGGCAGATAAGATGGCCATCAGGGCGATAGCGAACTCGTCGGGCAGGAACCAGTCGACGATTGAAAGACTCTACCAAAAGACCGGCGACCTAGGCGACGCGGCGGGCGAGGCGATGAAGTCCAAAGGGCAGTCGACACTCTTTTCAGAGCCCATGACAGTCGAGCGGGTATATTCAACTTTTGACAAAGTCGCACGCACTGCCGGCTCGGGCTCGCAGGAAACAAAGCTGCGCCTGATAAGCAGCCTGCTCAACGACGCGACCGCGGCAGAAGGACGGTACATCATAAAATTCGTGATGGGCCAGCTGCGGCTCGGCATTGCCGACTATACCGTGCTCGACGCGCTGGCAGTCGCGTTCACCGGCGACAAGGCTAACAGGCAGGTGCTCGAAAATGCGTACAACGTTTCAAGCGATCTTGGCACGGTCGCAAAGCTGCTGGCTACAAAGGGGCTCGCCGCAGTCAGGTCGATCAAGATAACGCTCTTCAAGCCGATAAGGCCGATGCTTGCCGAGCGCATAAGGACCGCGGAGGAGGCGCTGGAGCGCATGGAGGGCAAGGCGGCGATTGAATACAAGCTAGACGGCGAGCGTGTGCAGGTGCACAAGGGCAAGGACAGGGTCGAGCTGTTTTCAAGGAGGCTGGAAAAGATATCGAGCCACTACCCCGATGTGGCCGAGGCCGTCAGGTCGATAAAATCAGAAGTGATACTGGAGGGAGAGGTGGTCGCGATCAACGCAGAGACCGGCGAATACCTGCCGTTTCAGGAGCTGATGCACCGGCGGCGCAAACATGGGATCGAGGAAGCAATGGAAAACTATCCGGTCGTCATGAACTTTTTCGACGTGCTCTACGTCGATGGCAAGAGCAAGACCGATCTGGGATATCTGGACAGGAGAAAGATCCTCAAGAAGATAATCGACTCGGTCAAGGACAGCAGGGTCAGGCTGATAGAGCAGACAATAGCGACAAAGCCGGAGCAGATCGACAGGTTCATGGCTACTGCCATAGAGAACGGTTGCGAAGGGGTCATGATAAAGAAAATTTCAAGCACTTACCGCGCCGGCTCTAGGGAATACCTCTGGGTGAAGCTAAAGCGGGAATACCGGAACGAGCTGGCAGACACGCTCGACCTAGTCATAGTCGGCGCCCTGCACGGGAGGGGCAGACGCGCAGGCAAGTACGGCGCGCTGCTCCTGGCTGCGTACGACCCTAAGGCCGACATGTTCCAGAGCGTTACAAAGGTCGGCACCGGCTTTACGGACGTCCACCTTGAGCAGTTTTACAACGAGCTGGAGAAGCACGTCATTAACCAGCGGCACGCCCGCGTCGACACCGGCATGGAGATGGACGTGTGGTTCGAGCCCAAGATCGTAATAGAAGTCATTGCGTCCGAGATCACGCTGAGCCCGTCACACACTGCGGCGCTCAACATCCTCCGGCCCGGCTACGGCCTCGCGCTCCGGTTCCCAAAGTTCACCGGCAAGATACGCGATGACAAGACACCGGAGGATGCAACAGCAATAGAAGAGGTTGTGGCGATGTACAAGCGCCAACAAAAGGTGGCTGGGGTCAAGCCAGCAGAAGAGAGCCAGGAATAGGGATCCCGCCAAATATCAGGATTATCAGCACTACCACGATAATCGCCGCTATTATCAGGGGCACTAGCAGCCGGAAGAACGCAAGCGCAATCACCGCTATCGCCGCTATTATCAGGAGGGTCATGGTGGAGTCTTCGTACGGCAGTATCTCAATGTAAGCCATCTGAGAAAGCAGGAGCGAGAGAACGACTACAAGGAGCACAGCTTTTCATGCGCAGCTGATCTTAACCAGCTTGCGCATGATTGTATTAGAAAAGCATTGCAGACCGGCGGGAGCTTGGGGTGGGAGAGTTACCCGGCCTGCAATGGCTTGTCTCTAGCACACTTGGGTAGCTGGTTAATAAAAGTAAGCGGTGTCTTGTTTGCGAAAATTGGACGCGTGGATTCTTATAGAGACAGATTACAGGCAAAATAGATTAAAGCAGGGCCGCAAACCTCAACCCAGATGAAGATATCGGAGCTGTGCAAGATGATTGAGGATTCTATCAGGTCAGGCAGGTACCCGCTCGAAAGCGACCTGCAGAAAAAGCTCGCCGGCTCGCTCCAGGTGATAAACAGGTCCGACTCGGAAGACCTGAAGGGTGCCGACATAAGGATAGAGACGAGGGTGCAGGACCTGTACGTCGTTAGCAACTATATGCAAAACATCCAGCACCTGCCTGGCGTAATCGAGCTAGATGTCGTCGACTCGTTCAAGATGATCTGCCGGAAAATAGAAAGGCTCGACCGCGGCATCCAGATAAAGTGATCACGGCCTGTACAGCGGGTCGCCGGATCCCTTCATCCTGTCCAGCTCGCTGTCGATTGCGCCTGCGATCTCGTCCAGCTCCTCGATCCCCTTGAATTTCTGGTACGTCAGCTTTTCAAGCGACACTAGCAAGCTCTTTGCCGACCTGTACTGAGGCACCTCCGGGTCGTCGATCTCGGCGTAAAGCCCAATGCCCTGAATGCTGCTCTGCTTTGCGTAGCCAAGTATCAGGCCGTTAAAGCCGGTGATTAGCGAATGGCCGGGCGTCGCGTCGAATCCCAGCTTGGCTATCTGGTCAGTCAGCTCTTGCGAGGTGGTGGTGACAAGCGTCCTTGGGCTCTTGCCGTATCTCCTGTCGGTGTGGAAGGCGCCCAGAGTGTAGATCAGTTGCACAGAATGCGACTTGGCGACTCCGATCACATCCTGGCATAGTTCATACAATTCTTGATTGGTCTGCGGCTGGCCGACCCCTCCTCCAAACACGATAACGCCGCTGCCGTAGCGGTACTCCCACTTTTCCCGCTGGAAGTCGATGTGGCCCCCCTTGTCCACCACGTAGTTTGGGTAGGGCGCCGAGATGTAACGGAAGAGCCTTGTCTGCATGCTCTTGTTTACGAAATCAATGGCAATGCTGCCGACATTGCCCATGTCCTGCATTGCCGCAATCATTATCGGCTTGCTGACGTCGGCCTCCTCGACCTTCACAAACTCCATGCACATTCACTTGCAAGATCACAACTAAAAAATGTTGGCAATATGCAACGTTAAAAAAGCCGGCCAGCATTCTTCCATCCTGCCTTGTCTGACGTATCTGACGATCACCGCGCCGCCATAGAAGGGTGGAAGGCCAGAAAAGACCAGCTGCACAGGCAGCAGCAGTCGGTGACGGAGGTCAACGACGAGGCCGAAAAGGTGAACCTTTTGTCGCTTTCAAAGCAAAAGGACGGAAGGCAGGTTGAACAATAGGGTTTTTCGCGTGATATCGCGCCTTGACAAGCAGTCAGAAAAAGAGAGGAAAGGAAAAGTCAGGGTCGCGCCGGGTCAGGAGATGCTCGCAGTA
This sequence comes from Nitrososphaera sp., assembly GCA_035620415.1. Lineage (GTDB taxonomy): Archaea > Thermoproteota > Nitrososphaeria > Nitrososphaerales > Nitrososphaeraceae > Nitrososphaera. The sequence continues at coordinate 2,754 of DASPGV010000036.1, read as the reverse complement.
ACTGCCGACACCGGCATATTCTTTTCCATAATCCTCAAGTCGATCAAGGCCCGGCGCGTGCTCGAAGTGGGCACTTCTGTAGGCTTTTCAACGCTCTGGCTTGCCGACGCCGTTGGCAGGACCGGCAGGGTCGTGACCATAGAGATGGATCCAATGAAGATAGAAAAGGCGAAGAAAAACTTCAGGCAGGCCGGAGTCGAAAAAATAATACAGGTAAAGCAGGGCGTCGCGCTCAACGTGCTGCGTGCGCTCAAGGGCAGGTTTGACTTTGTCCTGCTCGACGCGGACAAGGAGAACATCATAAAATATTTCGATCTTGTCCTGCCTCTGGTGCGGAAGGGCGGGATAATCGCGGCAGACAACATGCTCTTTCCGCCCCACTATCGCCCTGATATGAAAAAATACGCGCGCCACGTGCGCGGCAGGCGCAACGTCCAGTCAGTCACAGTGCCAATAGGCATGGGAGAAGAAATCACTATCAAGCTGTACTAGCGTACCGAGTTGTTACAAAATGAGACGGGGGAAGCGGGGTCTCTTCCCTCGCCCCACCTACACCGATGAACATGGCAACTGATGCAGGATGAAATAGCAGTAATTTTCAGAGTTAAAGGGTCATCCTCTAACAGTTAAAGATCTTCCTTGTGCATTGCGGGATATTGTTTTATCTTTACTTTGCAACTTTGAGTCTATGGATCTATTCGGAAAGAAATACGAATGCCAGCAGTGCGGCACAACATTCAAGTCGGAAAACGAACTTGCAGGACACGGACAGGTACATGGACCACAGACTCAGGACCACTCGGGACACGAGCACTTTACGTGTAATGCATGTGGGGCGTCGTTCCACAGCAAGACAGAGCTAGGAGAGCACGGGCAAAAGTACCACATGTAATTCCGGTCCTTCCTCTTTCTTTTTTCCATACCTATATAACAGCAAGATCGATTGTGATCAAACATGGAAATCAAGTGCGCTGACTGCGGCTGCCTGCCTTCTGAATGCAAAACAAGTCCTTCGTCCAGCGACTGCCCCAACTGCACTCTCGATGAGTGTTGTTGCTGGGCGGCCATAAACAGGCAGTAATCAGCTATAGAGCTCTGTTTCGGAGTGGAACGCAACCCACTCGAACCAGAACCCTTCGTCGAACGGAAGTCGTGTCAGCTCTTTTCCTTTCATTTCTCCTTCTATTGCCTCTCCATCGAAATTCCACACGCTGTCTGTCTGGTCTGTTATCTTTCCGTCGTTGTACTGGAACTCCAGCGTCTGGCCGTTCACCGCGTTGTCGTACGCCCTGGCCATGAACGGGTGGAGTGAAAAGAGCGCTATTGATTTTCCATTGATTTCGTCGTTGATGACGTGGTCGTCCTCTATCTGCTGCAGCCTGTACGCGCGGTAGGTGCCCTCATTTTCAAGCCCAACGACTATTTCCTTGGGCCCGAGCCTGTCGTCGCGGTGGGAGACCGGGAACAGGATGTCGGGGCTTGTGTAATAGTCGCCGTACGGGTCCACACCGTATGGCCTGCCAAAACCGGTGTCCTGTGAAAGCACCTTTGATTCCGGATAGAGCGCCTTCCATTCTTTCCAGAACGCGACGTCGAACGGGATCCTCTCCAGTTTCTTGCCAGCGTGCTCGCCCACAATCGCCTGCCCGAGCGCCTGGCTCCAGAGGGTCTCGCTCGTCCTGTCGTACATCACCAAGTTGCTGTTGTATAGCTTGCCCGATGTGCCGAACTCGATAACCTGCCCGTCTATCGTTCGATTGAACACCTGATTGGTGAAGCAAAGTGGGCAGTATGTCACTGCTACCGGCTCGCCCCCGACATCGTCATTTACGATTTCGTGCCACACCAGAATGTCCAGCGGGTACGTTCTTACGTCTCCATTGATGTCAAGCCCGAGCACCAGGTCAGAGTCCTGCAGCCCAGAATCACTTGCGGATACAAACTTTGGGTTGTCTATCGACGGAATCCCGTCGCGCGGTGGCCCACCGCCCACTATCTGGTCAAGAGGGACTATTGCCATGGTTTCGCCTGATTCATCTGTCGGTAGTGAGCCTGACTGGGGAAAACTCGCAGCTGCAAAGATGGCAATCGCAGCGACTGCGACGCCGCCAATGATTGCCATCGTGCGCGGCATCATTTCCCTTTCATACTCCGGTGCAGCCTGACGCCGGATACGACAGCAAAACCGAGCACCGCCGCCACGGCGACGTAGGAAAGCGGCCTTGAATACTCTATCAGGAACACGGACAGCGTCCCGCCAAAGATCGAAAGCAGGAATGAAAGTACAAGGAGCCAGCTGCCGCAGCAGCCAAGCGGGACAAGCGAGAAGAACGAAAAGAACGAGCCAAGCGCGGTGCCGCCCGACCCAGCTCCGACGCCCCTCCTGTCAAGCCTGCAGCCAAGGGACTTGCCGTAGCTTGAAAAGAACATCTGGGCGCCAACCGCTGCCGCCGTGCCACCGATAATGATCGAGTTTGTTAGGAACGCGGCGTTGATTGCTGCAGACGGCGGAAGGTTCGGGGTTGTTACGACAACTACCAAGAGATACAAAGCCACAGTCACGCCGCTGATCAGCAACCCCTTGGCTAGGGATTTCCTTGCGGTGTGGCTGAGTTGCTGCGAACCGATCACTAACTATGATCGCGCCTGCAATTATTTAATTTCATACTTGAAGGGTTAAAGAAAGAGTTAGAGGGTCTTACCATTGTTCCTGATCTCGGCTATCTCGTGCAGCATCCTGTCAAGTTTCCGCTT
>DASPGV010000035.1:0-13854 GCA_035620415.1 Nitrososphaera sp. | reverse complement strand
TCCGCCTTGGCGTCCACGTCCAGCTTTACTACAAACTCCAATGGGACGGCGCCGGTTACGTGCCCGAGAAAGAAGGCAAGGTGAACGGCATAGTGCCCGTCCCTTGCAGACGACTTGTACGGCCCGTGGGGGTCTGGCGCGCCGACTACAAGGAGCCCCTTGAACTCCTTTCCTGCGACAAAGTTTTCAAAAAATTTCGAAGCGCCGGGGTGCCGGCTTGCCGTCGACATCGATCCGAGCTTTGTTTCGCCCCAGTCCATCTCGATCCCAAACGAAGGGCTCGACGCCTGGTACAGTCTAGCAGTTCCGCCCCTGACAAAGTTCTTGCCCACTTCTTCCACCGCGCCGATCTTGACCAGCCTGCGGATGTAGTAGTAGGCGCTCTGCTCGTAGATCTTTAGCTCCTTGGCAACCTGCGCGGGATACATCGGGCCCCTTGACAAGAGTTCCATTATGCGCCACGCAACCGGGTTTGACAGGACGCGCATACGCTCTACGTCGCGGAACACCACGATCTTTTTGGCGGACGCCTGACCGTCCTTTTCTGAAACGAGCCTCTTTTCCAACGCCTATCAGATGGCACATACCACTATATAACATTATGTAGCGGTATAAAGCTACGTTTAGTTGAGCGTGTAGAAGCCGTTATAATATATCTTATAATGGTGCATTTCGTAGTTTGATGGTAGTTTTAAGCGCGTCCGGCCTGTTCTTATTCGATGTGCTCGATAATCGGCTACAAGGGCAAGAACGCCGCGGCCCCAATCCTGGTTGACAGTCTGAAGAGGATGGAATATCGGGGCTACGACAGCGTAGGGGTAGCCACGTTTGACAGCGGTAACATCCTGGTCCGCAAGGGGATCGGCAAGGTCGTCGAGGTCAACAAGAGCATGAACCTGAGCCAGATGTCCGGCAGGATAGGCATCGGCCACACGCGCTGGGCAACGCACGGCGGCGTGACTGACAGCAACGCGCACCCGCATTCTGCCTGCAAGAACGACATCGCGGTGGTGCACAATGGCATTATCGAAAATTACAAGGAGCTGAAGGAAGAGCTCATCTCCGCTGGCCACACTTTTACCAGCGAAACCGACAGCGAAGTGATCGCGCATCTACTTGAAGTCCACTACAACAAAGGGGTCAAGGAGGCTATGATCGAGACTTGCAAGAGGCTCCGTGGCAACTATGCTTTTGTAGCCGTGTTTCAGGACGGCACGATCTGCGGCGCAAGGTACGAGGAGCCGCTAGTGATCGGCGTCGCAAACGACGGCTACTTTGTTTCAAGCGACGTGTTGGGATTCCTCGAATACACCGACAAGGCGATATTCCTTGAAAACGGCGACATCTGCATAGTCGACAATTCTAAGCTAGAGATCTTTAACGTCACGGGCTTGCCGGTCGCGCACCCAATCACGCAGGTCGCGTGGGAGCTGGGCGACATCGACAAGGGCAAGTACGCCCATTACACTATCAAGGAGATAAACGAGCAGCGCCTGACCGTCGTGCACGCCGGAAGGCAGGATGAGGGCGCGATGAAAAAGTTCTGCGACATTTTGGCAGGCGCAAAGGACATCTATATCACCGGCAGCGGCACGAGCTACCACTCTGCATTAATATTCAAGCACATGCTTGCGCGCTTTGGCAAGATAAGGGCGGAGACTGTGGTGTCAAGCGAGGCAAAGGACGCGCTTGCATCTATGGACGACAAGTCGGTTCTTGTAGCGATTTCCCAGAGCGGCGAAACGGCAGATGTCTTGGACTCTGTTAGGCTTGCCAAGAGCCAGGGGGCCAAGATACTTTCAATCGTCAACGTCACCACGTCGTCGCTTGCAAGGATTGCTGACGCGTTCCTGTCGACAAACTGCGGGCCGGAGATCGGGGTAGCAGCTACAAAGAGCTTTACCGGCCAGCTGGCGCTAATCTACAGCGTCACAGACAGGCTGTGCAAGAACTGCCTTGAAACTGAAAGGGCCGAGTTCGCGATAGCGGTCGAGAACATTGTCGCCAACCAGGCAAGCGTCATGCGAGTGGCGGAGGAGATGAAGGACGCGTCTGACATTTACCTGCTCGGCAGATCATTGCATTATCCAATCGCGCTTGAAGGCGCGCTAAAGCTGAAAGAGCTTGCCTACGTGCACGCGGAAGGCATTGCAGCTGGCGAGCTAAAGCACGGGCCGCTGGCTCTTATGGAAAAGAACACGTTTGTCATAATGATAAACCCGCACGACGCGACGTTCAACGACACGATTTCAAACGCGCACGAAATAAAGGCAAGGGGCGCGACAGTCATCGGGATTTCTGACCGCAAGGACGACGTCTACGACTACTGGATCGAGCTTCCGCGCCTGAAGCAGGAGGCGTACTACCCGATAGTCGAAGTCATTCCGCTCCAAATACTGGCGTACCAGTTGGCTCTTGCAAAGAACGCGGATCCCGACTACCCTAGAAATCTGGCAAAGTCTGTGACTGTCAGATAAATTTGAAAAAAGAAAGGAAAAAGAGGGAACGGCTAGAACTGTGCGTTCTCGCTTGTCGTTCCTGTCGAGCTGTTTGAAGACCCTATCGGGACGTCGGGGAAGCTGCTGCTCATTCTCTGCTCTGCTACCGCGCCTGCCTCTGCCAGTATCTTGTCCACTTCTTCACCGCTTGCGTCGAATGCGAACGAGGTGTTGCCCATGCTTCCTGCGCTCATCATGATGTCGCTGAACACGCTGTTGATCTCTCCAAGCTCCCTGTCCACTTCTGGCATCACGCCTGACAGGCCTGACCTCACTCTCGTGAGCGCGCCCATCGCAGGTCCGATCGCAACCATCACGTCTCCGAGGTCGATTGTGGATTCCAGCCTAAGCTGTATCTGCTCGAGTGCCATCTTGAGCTGTGAGATCATCTTTGTCGTCTTTCTCACCTGCGCGATCTCATTTGAAATCATTTTTCCCTGTTGAGTGTCATGTCTCTGAAGAGCGGAAACTACTTGGCTGAATAGCGATTTTTCCTTGCCTCGTAATTTTTCAAGAATGGTCTCTAGCTTTTGGTTTTGCGCCTGGATCTTGTTCTTGGCAAGCTCGATTCTCGGTTTCAGCGGCTGCTGAGGGCCGATGTTCTGCTTGATCCTCTCAGACATATTCTGCTTATTGTCCTTTACCCAGTTACTGCTGAAGGTCGTCATGGCAACTAGCCAGTGAAAACGGCGTTAAACAGAAATGTCATAATTGAATAACCAAGTGGTAATATTTTCTAGACATGCGTTCGCTGCTGATAGAACTAAATTGGAAAAGCTATTAAATCCAGTGTATGCAGGCTAGAGTATCATGGGAAGGGCAAAGGCTGCAAAAAGCGAAGGCTCTCAGGAGGAGGGACTTCCCAAATGGGCGGAGGACGAGATCAAGTCGGCCCAGTTCGGCAAGCCCGAGACCATAGCAAGGACCGGGTACATCCTCGACATCTACGAGAGCGATTTCAAGGTCGACATACAGGTGTATGAGCCGATGCCAGACGGCAGGACTATAGTCGAGGGCCTCGACGTCCCCAAGACTATGAAGATATCCGATTTCATGAAGGGCTTTGTCTACGAGTTCAAGGTGAATGTCTTTACGGCCCCGCTGGGCGTCAAGGTGGTAGAGCTCCTCAAGACCAAGTTCGGCCTCGACATGAAGGCGATCTACCGCTTTGAACTGGGCGAGCTCCAGCTGATGGACGTCGAGTCGGACCTGCCGGCCGCGTCCTCGTCCACCGAAGAAGGCGACGACGAAGAATAATTATCGAGCCTGCCGGCCTATCCCCGAAGAAGCCCCCGTGATTAGCACTTCCTTGCCCGCAAATTTCATGCATTGTCTGCGCAGCGCCTGCTTTTCTATTTTGTCGCGCCGCCGTCTTCAGGCTTGCTGTCAGGCGGATCGCCTCCCGTTGCCGGCGGGCTGAAACTTGGGGTTGAGACCTTGCCCAGAGCGAGCCTCATGATGGCGATCCACATGATGACCAGCGGGACGTGGTACGTCGCGATGCGCCACGCGATTATGACTGTCAGCCTCGGGTCCCCCACCACGTCGCTAAGCGCCGGTATCCCGCTGAGGTTTGAGATGTAGGCCCAGACCCCGAGCTCGGCAAGGCCAGAGCCGCCTATAGTCACGGGCAGGCTGGCCACGGCCACCGACGCCGAGGTTGCCATGAGCGAGTCGAAAAACCCGATCTCCTCTGCGGTGTTTGCAAGCACCATGAACGACAGGCCGTGGAAGACGAACGCGACAAAGGTCATCGCCATCCCTATGGCAAAGGTCCTGATAGCAGTTTTCGAATTAAAGTTCTCCCGGCTCATCTTGCACAGGTCTGCTATGGCCGAGTTTGCAGTCTTGATCAGGTTCTCGGCCTTTTCCTTCTGCATGAACTTTTCTGCTATTCTCTGCGAAAAAGAAGGCAGGCGCAGGTTGCGCTTTGCGGAAAACAGCACCACGGCGAGCCACACCGCAAACGTCGGGATAGTCACCAGTATGATCCCGATTCCGGCGACGTTCCCGCCTTTGTAGATCGCGAACGCGCCTGCAATGAACGCAAGCATCGAGCCCACGAACACGTCCGCGATTATTTCCATCGTTGCGACCCACGCGGCCTTGCCGGGCGGCACTCCGTTCCTTGACAGCCAGGCGATCCTCACAAACTCGCCTCCGACGTACGACGGCGTGGTCTGCGTCACGAACTCCCCTGCCAGCCTTGCAGATATCGTCTTGCCGGTGGAGGCGACGTCGTAGCCGATGAAGCGCTTGATGAAATACTTGAAGCGCGTGGCCTGGATCATAAAGCGCGTGATTTCGGCCGCAGCGGCGGCCACGAAAGGTATCAGTCCCACCGCAAAGATGTCCTGCGGTGAAACCTCAGAGGTAACAAAGAGTATAATGAAAGGGACCACGCTTACTGGAATGGCAACAAGTCGCCAGTTCAAATATAACGAGTTGCAGCTCGGTACTATAATAGTGTAAAGCAGATATAGAACGCTCAGTTCTCCTCTGATCAGTGAACGCGATATTCATCACGGGCACAGCAGGATCCGGGAAATCTCTTCTCACTTCGAAGCTGCTCCAGTGGTACGAGGACAACAACGCCTACCCAATTGCCCTCAACCTTGACCCCGGGGCAGTCAACCTGCCATACGATCCCGATGTTGACGTGCGCAACTACATTGACATTGCGACCCTGATGGAGAGTTACGGCCTAGGGCCCAACGGATCGCTTGTCATGGCAAGCGACATGATAGCCACCAAGATGGACGAGATCCAGAACGAGATCGACGGGCTGAACCCCGACTATGTAATAGTCGACACGCCGGGCCAGATAGAGCTTTTTGCCTTTAGGGCAAGCGGGCCATACTTTGTGGCCGGCCTGCGCGCCGACAACAAGGCCACGATATTTGCGTTTGACGGGGTGCTCGTGTCGTCCCCGATCAACTTTGTGTCGATAGCGCTCCTTGCGTCGTCGGTGAAACTGCGGCTCAAGACAGCGCAGATAAACGTGCTCACAAAGCGCGACCTTGTAATTGAAAGGTTGGAGAACATCATGGACTGGGCCGGCTCGCACACCGCACTCGAGCAAGCGCTGGAAGGCGAAAAGGACGCCGAGTATTCGCTCCTCAGCAAGGACCTCGCGCGCAGCATGAGCAAGGGCGGCTTTGCGCCCGGCCTAGTAGCCGTCTCGAGCGTTACCATGAACGGCATCGTCAACCTCGCCGGAGCCCTTGCGCGAACCCTTAATCTGGGTGAGGATGGCTAGGATGGCTGTTGTGAAGTTCAGGACAGCCGTCGCGCCCTGCTCTACTGCGAACCTCGGGCCCGGCTACGATGTGTTTGGCCTTGCGCTTGATGCCCTGAAGGACAGGGTCAAGGTAACCAAGATGCGGCCAGGCGGCAGGATAACTATCATGAACAGCGATCAGGCGATCCCGGCGGCAGCCGAGTCCAACTCTGCCGGCAGGGTGGTGGCCAGGATGATGCGCGATTTTCGGATCAGCGATGACATCGAGATCAAGGTCACGAAGGGGGTGCCGGCTGGCTACGGCATAGGCTCGAGCGCGGCTTCTGCAGCCGCTGCCGCGGTGGCGTTCAACGCGCTTTACAATCTAAAGATCGACGGGAACATGCTGGTGGAATATGCCGCGGAGGGCGAGATCGCAAGCGCCGGTACAAAGCACTACGATAACGTGTCAGCCTCGCTGCTCGGCGGCTTTGTGATAGGATACAAGGGCGAGTTTGTCAGGATCGAGCCACCGAAGGACCTCTTCCTAGTCGTTGCCGTTCCGACTGTGCAGGTGCCGGAGAAAAAGACCGAGGTCGCAAGGAGCGTCCTTCCAAAGGAGGTGCCGCTCAAAAGCGTGGTGCACAATGTCTCTGGCGCGGCTACCATCGTCGCAGGGTTTGCGCTGAAGGATGTGGAGATGATTGCAAGGGGCATCGACGATGTAATAGTAGAGCCGGCAAGGAAGCACTTTGTCCCCGGCTATGATGGCGTGAAGCAGAACGCACTGGTGGCTGGCGCGCTGGCAGTCACGATAAGCGGAGCCGGACCTTCCATGATCGCGTTCCTGAAGACCCGCAAGAACGCCGGCAAAGTGTCTGCAGCAATGGCAAAAGGGTTTGAAGGGGCCGGCGTGAAGTGCAGGACGTTTGCCTGCCGGCCCAGCAGCGGCGCCCGTTTGGTGTAGTTATTTCTTGCCCTTGTTCAAGAAGGCAGACATCATTTTCTGCCTGTCCTCGTGGGCAAAGCAGAGCGCCCAGCCATAGATCTCGAGCCTCAGCCCCGTGTCGAGGTCCGAGTCCATGCCCCTGTTTATCAGCATCTTGCTCACCTTGACAGCGGTAAAGCTGTTCTTTGTTATCTCCCTAGCAAGCGCTAGGCAGTCTTCCATCAGCTTCTTGTTCAATATCTTGGCGACCTGCCCGGTCCTCTCCTTTTCCTTCGCCGGGTCGCCCTTGACCTCCGGTGGCAGGTTGTCCTCCGGCCCCACGCTTATTACCTTGTTGACAAGGCCGATCTCGCGCGCCTCGTCCGCGGTTACCATCTTGCCGGTGAATATCATCTCCTTTGCCTTTGCCGGGCCTACGAGCCGCATGAGCCGCTGAGTCCCGCCCCAACCCGGTGGGATGCCTATCGTGACTTCGGGCTGCCCGATCTTGGCGTTGCTCGACGCGATCCTGATGTCGCACGCCATCGCAAGCTCGCACCCGCCGCCAAGGGCAAAGCCGTTGACTGCAGCGATCACCGGCTTTTCCATCGCCGCTATCTTGTTGATGACTGCCTGCGCGGAAGTGGCGTACCTTTCCGCCTGCATAGGCTCGATGTTGACCATGTAGGAAATGTCCGCGCCCGCGCAGAACGAGCGCTCGCCGGCGCCGGTGATAACGACTACCTTTATGGTGTCGTCGGCGCCAACGATGTCTATGGCCTTTGAAAGCTCGGATATTACATCCGTGTTCATGGCGTTCAGCGCCTCCGGCCTGTTTATCCTCACTGTCGCAATGTCTCCCTGCGGCTCAAGCTGAATGTACTTCATGCTGGACATGGTGAGAGTAGGGGAGCCACCTTTTCAATAAAATCTTATTGGTCTAGACCGGGCTAGGGTTAAAAGCAGGCCACTTCTGATCGCTATGCGTGGTAAGGCTACAGCGCGCAAACGCAAAAAGCATAGAGGAAGCCGACATTGTTGTAATAGGCGTCCCAGACGAGTCCAAGTCTCACGCCAAGCGCAAGGGCACCAGCAGGGCCCCTGATGTTTTGAGGATGGCGTCAAACGAGGCAGAGTTCTTTGAGCGGGGCGGCAGGCTGATCCCGACCTGCACGATGCGGGGCACGCTCGAAGGCAAGCGGATATTCGACGCCGGCAATGTTGAAAGCAAGGAAGAGCTGCGCAGGATCGTGTCAGGGGTCGCTTCTGCCGGCAAGCTGCCAATAATGATAGGTGGCGACCACTCGCTCACCACAGAGACGATAAGGGTGGTGTCCGCCGGCAAAAAGCTGTCGCTTTTGTATTTCGACGCCCACCCCGACTTTGTGTCATCCACGCGTGACTATTACGGGTCCGTGCTTACCGATTCCGCGCAGTCGCTCAACTTCCGCAAGAGCATGCAGATAGGCACGAGGGCCGCAGAGCCGGAAGAGATTGAAAACGCGAAAAAGGCAGGCTTGAAGATCGTGACCCCGCTGGATGTCGCCGAGCTGGGAGTGAAAAAGGTGGCGCAGATGATAAAGGCGCGAACGGCAGGATCAAAGATATACATTTCAGTAGACCTTGACTGCGTCGACCCCGCGTCCGCCCCCGGGGTTTCCGTCCCGTCGGCGGCTGGCCTTGCAGCCATGGATCTTATCTACCTACTCAACAAGGTCATTAGCGGCGGAAACGTCGTCGGTATAGACATAGTCGAGCTCGTGCCGGACTATGACATCAACGGCATGACGGCCACGCTTGCGGCAAGGATTCTGTCGGAATGCATCGCGTCAGTCTAGCGCACGCCGCACCCTTTCTGTCAGTGCTCTCAAGCTCACCGGTTTTGTTATGACGTCGACGATGCAGTTGCTTGCCTTCAGCTCGTCCACCTTTTCGCTTTCCAAGTCGTACGCGCTCATCAGGATCGTCCTGCCACCGTCAAGATCGCGTATCTTGCATGCGATGTCCTCGCCAGTGCTGTCGCCCAGCCTGTAGTCTAGAAGCAGCACGTCAACTTTCTTGCCGCGCAGCGTGTGTGCCATGTATTTTTCGATGCATTCTTTGCCCGTACTTGCTGTCAGGATGTTGTAGCTCTTTTTCAGCGCGGCGGCGTAGATGGCGAGCAGGTCAGCCTCGTCGTCGCAGATGAGCACCGTCCGCTTGGCGCTTGGCATTAGACTCATTTCTTGCAGAAGATTCTTCTATATAAAGAGAATTAAGTAAAAACTTCTATAATGAAGTATCCTTTCAAATTTATTCATGTATGTGAGAGGATCTAGTTATCTGTGAGCAGGGGCAAGACAAAGTTTTCAAAAAACAGCATCGTGTTGCTGGCCATTACGGCCGCGATTGCATTTTCCCTGTCTTTGGTGTCGTTCCAGTATTCCAGCTTCACTTCAAACGAGATATTGAAGATCGCGGCGAACGACATCAGGTCGAATGCCAGAATCCAGGCGCACGACCTTGAAAGAGTGATGGTGCACAGGCTGGATTCCATAGGCGACAACTTGGGGATAATTGCCAACGCTCCTAATGTGCAGAACAACGAGTTTGAAAGTGCGCGTATCTTGTTTAACAATGTTCAGGATTCTACCAGCGACCTGACAGATTTTTACATGTGGCTTGACAGCGATGGCGGGCTGGTCTGGATCAGCAACGCGAACCAGACAACCTACGAGTCATTCAGGGGAACCGATCTGAGCTACAGGCCGTACTTTACTCAAGCGAAGATCCGGCTTGGCACCTACTACAGCAGCGCGATAGATTCCAACGACAATGTAGTCAGGATATACATATCTCGTCCAATAGTCAGCGAAGAGACAGGAGTTTTTGCCGGTGCCGTGGTTGCTGCGATCAGGCTTGACACGTTTGGGACATTTCTGCAGAGCGAGCTTTCGCCTGACTTTCTGAGCGCATTTGGGATGGTCGACAGGTTCGGCGTGATACTTTATTCGCAAAACCAGGCATTCTTAGGCAAGAGCATCTTTAGCGAAGAGGTCCAGTCGGCCATACCTGCAGAGATAAGGGACTCGTTCAACAATTTCATAAGAAGATCGCTTCAGGGCGATGCCGGTATTGGTGACTTTACGATTGGAGGTAACACTACTACTTTGGCCTACGAACCAATATTGGTTGAGGGGGAGCAGTTTGGGACTCTTTATGTTACGGCGCAGCACAGGTTTGCAGAGAACGTCAGCCTGTTGGTAGACCAGCAGAGGAACTTTAGCACCATAATGGCGATCGTGATAGGTGGGGCGGCCATTTCCATCGCAGCCCTTGTGCTGGTGTGGAACGCGAGGCTTGAAAGGGTGGTGACCTCCAGGACGGTTGAGCTGCGCACAAAAAGTGAAGAGCTGAAGAGATCCTATGACTCGCTTGCCTCGGCCAACGAGCAGCTCAAGGTGCACGACAGGCTGCAAAAAGAGTTCATCAATGTGGCGGCCCACGAGCTCCGCACCCCGACGCAGGCGATCCTCGGCTACTCGGAGCTGCTCCAGATGGACCCAGAGGACAGGGAAGAAATGATCGAAGCGATATACCGCAACTCGCTGAGGCTCCAGCGGCTGACAAGCGACATACTGGACGTCACGAGGATAGAGAGCGAGGCGCTCAGGATAGACAAGGAGCAGTTCAACCTGAAAGACGTGATTCTGGGCGCCATGCAGGACGCTAAAAGTCAGCTTGGCAGCAAGGTCAGGTTCGCATACCGGCCTGAAGACATCTACCTGCAGGCCGACAGGGGCAGAATAACACAGGTGGTGGCGAACCTTCTTGACAACGCGGTGAAATTCACGAAGGAAGGGACGATCACGATTTCGGCCGAAAGGAAGGACAGCCAGGTGATCGTCACCGTGCGTGACACCGGGACCGGGGTCGACAGCGACATCATGCCGCGGCTCTTCAGCAAGTTTGCGACAAAGTCCGAAAAGGGAACCGGCCTTGGTCTGTTCATTTCAAGGAGCATAATAGAGGCGCACGACGGGAGGATCTGGTGCGAAAGCAGCCCCGGCAGGGGAGCGATCTTTGCGTTCAGCCTGCCGGCGTCAGAGACCTAGGCCGGTGTTGAACGACAGGTTGCCGCTCTGGCTGTTTACCTGCTGCGTCAGCTTGCTTGATTCAGGCGTCAAAACCCTTACTTTCACTCCCCGCGTGTTCGCGTCTTCTAGCGAGTGAAGAATGGCCCGGTCCGGGATGCCGGGCAGCAACAGCATGATCTCGCTCTGCCGAATTTAAGAGGGTAAAGTATAGCCGGTACGAGTCGGGTTCCTAATGATGTCTGGCGCCCTCCTTTCCCCGGCGTTAGGCAATGTAGAGTCATGTGGAGGCCGGATGCTTATAAAATAATAAGGTAGAATTTTCTGTACGATCAGAGCCTCTCAACGATCGGCTTCAGGTGTTCCGGGAGCTCCGGGAGTTCGCCGGTGTGGCTGACATTGTTCTGGAGCACGTCCGCGCCTATCCTCCTGACCTTCTGGGTGCCTATCAGGGTGTCTATCGCCCGCTCGATCTCTTTCGGCTGGAGCGTGTCCTTCAGTTTTTCCTTCAGGATGTTTTCCGAGTCGTACTTGTCTATCGCGTACTGGAGCAGGATCAGCCTGTCGTTCATCGAAAGGCCCGTCATATCCCATCAGCAATCGCCTGCGGGTAATTAGGTTTATCTTTTGCCGCAGCGCTGATCTCCACCATGTCTGACCCGGTCGCGCAGCTCAGGGGCCTGCTCGCAAAGAACTGCAAGATACAGAAGGTGCAGCCGCCGGTCTTTGCGTCCGACGCCGAGGTGAATCTGGTTGTTGTCACGCTCGCGTGTCCCGACGGATCGATGCACGTGGTAAAGGCGTACAGGGAGCAGGCTTACGCGATCAGAGAGATTGTCCGGACAAAAACGTAACCACAATCTAGAATCTTGTTACACTAGGCTTATCCAGTACGGAGTACTGAATAATCATGACTTGTTTGAATCGCCGATGGCCGACATCCTAATCAACGCCGGGACAGCGCTCGTTTACATCACCGGCCTAATCGGCTTTGTCGCGTGGCTTGAGCGCAGCAAGGCAAGGCGCCGAACGTCCGTGACCGAAGCCTGATTTTACAATTGTAAAGTGCACCATTTATCTAGCAACAGCCCCATAGCATCTGCATGTTCAAAGACCCTGTATGCAAGATGATGGTGGACGAGAAGAGCGCCAAGTTCGTGTCGGAGTCTGGAGGGAAAAAGATCTACCTCTGCTCTGCAGCCTGCAAGAGCCAGTTTGACGCAAACCCTGCCAAGTTCGGCTACTAGCAGGCGCAAACCTTTTTCTTTCCTTTTTCAGAGTGATTATAATGGCCGGCACCCAAAAGGCGCGGTTCAAGGTGGTAGGCATGTACTGCACCACCTGCAAGCCCATAGTGGAAAACCAGCTGAAGGGCAACCAAGCGATAAAAAAGATTGACTTCGACTTTATGACGGACAGCGTCATCGTGGAGTACGACCCTTCCCTGATAACAAAAGATCAGATAAAAGAGAGGCTGCAGAACTCTGGTTACCAGTTTGTGAGGCTGGCTACCTAGCTTTCGCGTAGACCTGCTGCTCAACCCTTTCCAGCTTTTCTGCTGCAAACCTCGGCGCGTACCTGCCGAGCAGGAGCGAGTTGCTCACCACGGAGACGGAGCTCATGGCCATCGCGCCTGCCGCAAGGAACGGGAGCCACCCGTACATCTCTGGCCCAAATATTGGGACCAGCGCGCCAGCGGCCACAGGGATAAGCCCGGTGTTATACGCAAACGCCCAGAAGAGGTTCTGCTTTATCTTGGCTACCGTTTTTCTGCCAAGCTCGAACGCGGACACCACGTCGCGGAGGTCGTTCTTGATCAGGATTATTCCGCCCGTCTCCTTTGCCACGTCCGTCCCCGAGCCTATGGCTATTCCGAGGTCCGCTCTTGCAAGCGCCGGCGCGTCGTTTATCCCGTCGCCCACCATCGCAACGACCTTGCCCTCTGACTTTAGCTGGGAAATGACCTGCTCCTTTTGCTGCGGGAGCACCTGCGCTATCACCCTGTCGATTCCCAGCTTGCCCGCTATCGCCCGGGCGGTCCGCTCGTTGTCGCCTGTCAACATTATCACTTCGATCCCCATCTGCTTCAGTGCGTCTATCGCCTCCCTGGCGTTTTCCTTGACCGTGTCGGCCATCGCGATAATGCCGGCGAGCCTTCCGTCTATCGAAACAAGCGTGGCGGTCTTGCCCTCTGTCTCCAGCCTGCTCATTGTGGAATTGACATTTTCTGCGACTGCTATCTTGTTGTCAGCCATCATCTTCCTGTTGCCTATCATTATCGTGTGACCGGCATAGCCCGCCCTGAGCCCGTGACCCGAAACGGCTTCAAAAGACTCGGGCCCTGCCACAACTAGTCCCTGCTCCTTTGCCTTCCTCACCACGGCTTGTCCAAGCGGGTGCTCTGATCCGGACTCGGCGATGGCTGCAAGCCTCATCAGCTCCTGTTCGCCCACGTCCGACAACGCCACCACATTTGTCACCTCCGGCTGGCCCTTTGTGAGCGTGCCGGTCTTGTCAAATACGGCAGTCCTCACTTTTCTTGCCATCTCGAGGTGCTCCCCTCCCTTGAACAGGATGCCGTTTTCGGCGCCCTTGCCTGCCCCCATCATCAGGGCGGCGGGAGTCGCTATCCCGAGCGCGCAGGGACACGCGATTATAATGACCGACACGAACGCAAGCAATGAAAACGTGAGTCCGATCCCGCCGATGAAATACCACGCTAGCGCTGAAGCGACTGCCACCGCCACCACTCCCGGCACAAAGTACTTGGCGACTTGGTCGGCCATCTTTTGCATCGGCGCCCTGCCGGTCCTCGCTTCTTCTACGAGCGCGATTATCTGCGACAGGACCGTATCCTGCCCCACCTTGGTCGCCCTGACCTTCAGCAGGCCGCTCTTGTTTATCGTCGCGCCTATAACTTCAGAGCCAGCGGACTTGTCGACCGGCATAGACTCGCCGGTGACTGCCGACTCGTCAACTGAAGACGCGCCTTCCGACACCTTGCCGTCGGTCGGTATCCGCTCGCCCGGCCTTACCACGAATAGGTCGCCTTCCTGCACCTGCTCTACCGGGATCTCTTCCTCCTTCCCGTCCCTTATCACCCGGGCAAGCCTTGGCTGGAGGTCTAGGAGCTTT
>DASPGV010000034.1:0-2546 GCA_035620415.1 Nitrososphaera sp. | reverse complement strand
TGCAACAGCCAGCAAATATCTATCTTGCGGAAACCTCTAGTCCTTTGTTCTACTCTACTTAATTACCATTTTGTACGAGTGCCGGCATGGCAAAAGAAGCAATTTTCATAATGGGCGCCATAGCCGCCGGCGCCGCGGTAGCAGGGTCACTATTCCTGCTGTATCCCGACGTGATGTTCAAGGGCACAAGCCTTGACACTCAGGGCGGTGCGTCTACCGACGTCCCGGTCTTTGTGGACGAAACCACCACTGCAGGCGCGGGCTCAAACAGCACGAATTCTACCGCGGGTACTACTGGACAGCCAGCAGCGACACAGCCGCCCTACTAGGCCGCCGGGCGGACTTTTTGCAACCGCCATTCCTGTAAACACCGCCGCCATCGCTGCCGTTTGATTAACTGGTCAGATTAATTCGACAAGTATTAAATAAAGGTAGACAAGTACCAGCATTTGAGAGAATGCCTACCGAACTGAAGGTTCATCCATCGTTTTTCAAAGAGTTCGCCACCAAGACGTGGGTCTCGCCGACAGAGATCGTCAAAGAGCTGATAGAAAACGCCTTTGACGAAGACGCTACACGGGTTCTTGTCACCGTCCTGAGCAACGGTTCCATTATAGTTGAAGACGACGCCGGAATGGATCAGGACGGGATGGAAAAGTTCCTGCTACTGGGTTCACCGCATAAGAGGGTCGAATCGATTTCTCCAAAGCTGAAGAGGATAAGGACAGGCAGGTACGGCACCGGCAGGCTGTCGTTCCTGACATCCTTTGAAAGCATGAAGATAAGGACAAAGCGCGGAAGTTCCACCAAGGCCATCGTCATCAACACAGGCGTGCTTGAAAAATTGTACACCGGCAACGCCAAGCTCGAAGAGCTGAAAGAGCCGGCCCTAAAGCGCAACGGCACAGAGCTTGTCATGGCCGGCGCCAAGATACAGGTGGACATGTTCAGGATAATGAAGGAGATCCGCAAGTTGGCTGTACTGAGGCAGCCAATGTTTGAGGTATACATCAAGACCGCGGACAAGCTCAAGGAATGGAACTTCGACGACGCGCAGGCGATTCGTGCGCCTGATATTCAGGGCCACCGGATACCGGTAAGCCTCGACGGGGGCAGGATAACCGGCGAAATCATTATCGCAAGGAGGCCGCTGTCGGAAGAAGAACGCGGCATCGCGGTGATGGTCGGCAATCACATCGTCACACGCAGCAACTTTGGATTCGACACAAAGCTCAACCGCGTCACCGGCTTTGTACGGTGCGATGCCCTGACGACAAGGTTCGCCGACAAGTCCGCGATAATCGAAGACGATGAATTTACAAAGTTCAACCAGCAGATGAAGACTTTTGTGATCGACACTGTGATTCCAGGATTGACGGAATACGAGGACGTGCTGATAACAAGGGAAGAGTCCAAAATCTACAGGGAGATCGACAAGGTCCTCGGTCAGGCAATGGTGGAGACTCTGGAACTCGAGGAGGAAGTGCAGGGGTATGAAATGGTGGAGGTAAAGGAGCGTGTAAAAGCAATCCGCAAAGAGGAGGGCAAGCGCGAACACAAGGTTCAGGCGCACGCTCCACACGCGGCAGCCTACGAAGAAATGAAGCCCCTGATTGCCAGCGGCTCTGGCATGCCAAAGGCAGAGCACGCCAGGCAGCATACAGTCACTGAATCCGGCATCTACGATGATGGCATGGTTCCTGAAATTGCCGGAGAGGTCGTCGGGACTGTGGACGAAACCCAGGCTGACGGGACTGTCATCAGAACAAGGACAGTGCGCAAGCCCATATTGAAAAAGACATTCGCTCTCAAGAGGATAGGCTACAAGGTGATACCGTATGAAGACGAGACAGATTCGCGCTACAGCTTCACCACGGAGAACATTGTGTTTGTGAACAAGGCAAACCCGACGTACAAGGCAGAGGCGTCACGGGGAGACGAGTTCCTGATGAGGCATGTCATCAGCATCGTTGCAGAGGCGGTCGCACAGGAAAAGCATCCCGAGGGCAAGGACGCGCTGGAGCTCCAGAACAGGCTTGTCGCAGAAGCGATAAGGATACACGACACCAACGTGCTAAAGCGCTAGGCGGATCAAGGGCCGCCAGCATCTTTTCTTCCAATAGAAACGACTAAATTTAACTGGCGTCTCGATTTAGATATATGGCGTTTGAATTCATGCCGGGTGCCACAGTAGTCGGCATTTCGTACAATAATGGAGTTATTCTGGCTGCCGAAAAGAGGGTGTCGTTTGGCAACTTTGTTGTAAACAAGAACATCAAAAAGACCTTTTCCGTCACGGACCACGTCGGCGCCGCGTGCGCCGGAATGGTCGCGGACATGCAGGTCCTAGTGAGGCAGGTCGAGGCCTTGGCCAAGATCCGCAAGCTCGAGACACGGCGCGAAGTTGCTCCAAACTCGGTGGCAAAGCTGATGTCTGTAATCATGTTTGAGCGAAGGTACTTCCCGCTGCTGACTCAGGTCATAGTAGGCGGCATCAACACAAAGCCTGAAATTTACACGCTGGACCCGCTAGGCTCTGTCCTGCC
>DASPGV010000033.1:0-4453 GCA_035620415.1 Nitrososphaera sp. | reverse complement strand
TTATACAAGTGATATACGGCTCTCCATCCGGATTATCAGCTACCTTTTTACCGGACCATTTCGTGTATCAGGATATACCAGATGTGGAGGATGGGGCTGAAGAGGATGATTCCTTCGGCTCGTCAATGGCCGCGGGCGACTTTAACGGTGATGGCAGAGATGACCTGGCTATCGGGGTACCGGGTGAAGGAGTCGGCGTCCCTGACATTCCCGATGCCGGCGCTGTCAACGTCATATATAGCTCTTCAGTCGGTCTAAGCGCTACTGCAGTATCGACTGGCGACGGTAGGACTGATCAGTTCTGGCATCAGGACAGCCCAAATGTTGAACTCAATGCTGATGAAGAAGACTTCTTCGGCTACTCACTTGCAGCCGGCGACTTTAACGGCGATGGAAGAGACGACCTAGCGATCGGGGTACCGAGTGAAAACATATCCTCGAGCGTGGAAGGCGCTGTCAACGTAATCTATGGAGTAGCTGGAACTACCTACCTGAATTCCGGCCTGGCTGCAAAGGTCCCACTCGGCGGCTCTGGAAGAGCTGACCAGTACTGGAGTCAGGCCAGCCCAGATATTAATGGGGGAATAACAGGTTCCGAAGATTGGGGCTATTCCCTTGCCCGGGGATCTTGATTCACAGCTGATATAAATGACAGTGGGAGGGAGCAAATAGCGCTCAGCTCCCTTTACATCCAAGAGACAGTAGCCAATTTATCAGTAAATTGACCTTTACAATCGACATACTCTGATATTCGTCCTCTCCGGTTGTCCATTAGGTTCCAGCTCAATTACGATCGCGAATACAGGTGAGTGACAAAGGGCATAATTATAAAAGATTTCTCACTTACGAATCTGTCCCGCCCTATATCACCGTTTCAACCCATAGATAGTGATGCCCTCCTTGATGTCAATTAGCCGCACTCTGTCAGGTTTACTGAGACATATTACCATGTCTGCAAAAACAGGGGGGGATATGGCTGCCATTCATAATGATGTCGAAGAAATCATTGGTGAGAAGCTTTATCACTTGGGGGGCTCAAGGATTTGACTGACATTTGAAAATGGAGTCTCTTAGGGCTGCGCGAGTCCAACCTTCAACGACCTCGAGATAGGAGATTACATTGAATCCTAACTTGCACTGCATGATGAGTTTCCAGTACAGCTGGAATTGATTTGATGGAATCTGCTTGAGAGCCATTGAACCCATTTTCCTACTATCTTTAAATCCCACCGAACCCCTTAATCTCATTATATAACACCCTGCGGTAAATGCCTCAGTTCATCTTCTTGCGTGAGAATTCTTGGAACATTATATCGTTTCAAGCGGTATCTATATAACGCAATAATGCAAAAATTACATGTAATTGGGCAATTCTGAGGCAGAAAATACACACAGGGTAGCGGTACTGGACGAGGAGCTCTGCCAGCCAAGGAAATGTGGCTTGGAGTGCATCATCTACTGCCCAGTGAACAAGACCGGCGGCGCGTGCATAGTCCAGAGGCCGGAGGACAAAAAGGCGGTCATTTCAGAGGACCTTTGCACGGGCTGCGGAATCTGCATAAAAAAGTGCCCCTTTGACGCGATCGTGATCGTCAACCTTGCCAAGGAGCTTTCCACCGACAAGATCCATCAGTACGGCATCAACTCTTTCCGGTTCTACCGGCTGCCGGCGCCGAAAAAGGGCGCGGTGGTGGGACTAGTGGGCAGGAACGGCATGGGCAAGTCCACCGTAGTCAACGTCCTGTCCGGCAACATGAAGCCCAACCTCGGTCACTATGACAGGGAAGTCGAATGGGACGAAGTTTTGAAGTATTACCAAGGCACCGAAATGAAGTCGCATTTTGAAAAGATTGCAAACGACACGATGCGGGCAAGCATAAAGCCGCAACTCGTCTATCTTGTTCCAAAGGCCTTCAAGGGAACAACAAAAGAGCTGCTGAAAAAGTATGACGAGCGCAAGGTGGCAGACAAACTGATACCACAATTGGGCTTGCAGGACATACTTGACCGGGAC
This sequence comes from Nitrososphaera sp., assembly GCA_035620415.1. Taxonomy (GTDB): domain Archaea; phylum Thermoproteota; class Nitrososphaeria; order Nitrososphaerales; family Nitrososphaeraceae; genus Nitrososphaera. Next base: position 2,439 of record DASPGV010000033.1, on the reverse strand, counting down.
ATTTCGCAGCTGAGCGGGGGCGAGCTCCAGAGGCTTGCTGTCGCAGTTGCGGCAGCGAAGGACGCGGAATACTATTTCTTTGACGAGCCGTCTTCCTACAACGACGTCTACCAGAGGCTCGCAGTCGCCAAGGTCATGAGGGGCTTGGCAGAAGAGGGCAAGAGCGTGATGGTGGTAGAGCACGACATGACTCTTTTGGACTATTTGTCCGACTATGTCCACATAATCTACGGCGAGCCGGGCGCGTACGGCATCGTCTCCGGGATGCAGAGCACAAAAGTGGGCATCAACAACTTTCTCGAAGGGTTTCTGCCTGCCGAAAACGTGCGCTTCCGCGACAAGGCGTTCAAGTTCGACGTAGCAGCGGTAAACGAAGATGTCATACTTGATGTACCAACTGCAAGCTACTCTGGTCTTACAAAGTCGTTCCTATCGTTCAAACTGCAAGTTGCGGCAGGCAAGGTGAGAAAGGGCGAGATCGTGGGGATCGTGGGGGCAAACGCGCTTGGCAAGACGACCTTTATGCGCATGCTGGCCGGGGTCGACAAGCCGGACTTAGGCACAATAGACGTGGGAGCAAAGATATCGTACAAGCCACAGTACCTGAACCAAGACTATGAAGGCGACGTGAGGTCGCTAATGTACGCTGCCTACCAGAGCCCAATTGAGGGTTCGCCGGTGGAGGATCAGATAATCATCCCGATGGGCGTCAAAAAGCTGTACGAAAAGAGCGTTAAGAACCTGAGCGGAGGGGAACTGCAAAAGGTGGCAGTTGCCGCGTCGCTCCTGCGCGATGCAGACATTTACGCGCTGGACGAGCCGTCAGCGTTTCTGGACGCGGAAGACAGGATAGCTATAGCCAAGTTCCTCCAGCGCTTTGTAAGGGCGCAGGGCAAGTCGGCGATAATAATCGACCACGACATGCAGCTCATCGATCTTGTTGCGGACACGATGGTAATTTTCGAAGGAAAACCCGGCATCGAAGGCTCGGCGACAGCGCCAATGAGGAAGGAGGAGGGCATGAACCGCTTCCTCCACGCGCTTTCGATAACATACAGGCGCGACGAAACTACCGGCAGGCCGCGCGTAAACAAGGAAGGCGGCAGGCTGGACCGGGAGCAAAAGCAGTCCGGCAACTATTACTACGTGAAGAGTGCCTAATGCCCCACATGCTCAAGCAGGTCCTTGGCAGCATTCTCACTCCAGAAGAGACCGCGCAGGTCTACTCGGCGTTTGATCAGATAGGAGATATTGTAATCGTCAAGATCCCTGACGAGCTGATGCCAAAGAAAAAGCTGATAGCCGACGCGATTCTCGCCAACGTCAAGACTGCCAAGGCGGTGTTTGCGCAGATATCGCCGGTGAGGGGCGACTTTCGGGTCCGCGATCTGGAGCTCATCGCAGGAGAAAATCGAACGATAACGGAATACAAGGAGCACGGCTGCAGGTTCAAGGTCGATGTTGCCAAGACATATTTCTCGCCGCGGCTGTCGACCGAAAGGCAGAGGATAGTGGACATGGTGGGCGACAGTGAAACAATAGTCAACATGTTCGCCGGCGTCGGCACATATTCAGTGATCATTGCAAAGGCGAACAAGACGTGCAGGATCTATAGCATAGACTCGAACGCCGCTGCAAGCGAGCTGGACAGAGCAAATGCGAAATTGAACAAGGTGCAGGACAGGATCATCTCGATACACGGCGACGCAACCGAAGTGATAAAAGAGCAGCTTGCCGGTCAGGCCGACAGGGTCCTCATGCCGCTGCCGGAAAGGGCAAAAGAGTTTGTTGACTCTGCGGTGCTTGCGCTGAAGGAAAAGGGCATCGTGCACTACTTTGCCCACGTCAAGGCAGACAGCAAAAAGGCAGGCCAAGAGCTTGGATTGCAGGACGCGCACGACGCATTTGCAAAATACGACCACAAGGTTCTGGCAGTCAGGGTCGTCAGAGAAGTCGGTCCAAGGATATACCAGATAGTTGCCGACGTTTCAGTCAGGCGCTAACTCTATTCTTCTTCCTGCCTTGGCGCCGTCAGCATCGTGTAGCCGATCCACCCGAGCACCAGCAGGAGGACCCCGACCGCTGCAAGGACCGTGTACTGCAAAATGAGCATGCCCCACTCGCTTCCGAGCAGGAAATATGCGTAGGCAATGAACGCAAGAATCGCGATTACAAGAAGGGCGGCTCCGGTTCCCCTGTTCCCCCTTCTCTTAACGTCCATAGCGCAAGTGGCGTCTTTGGCATCTTAATAATCTTTTTAGCCGAGCTCTAGCGCCATGAGGTAGGCGTCCTCGCCGTCCCTGTAGTACGAGCGCAGCCTCGACTTTATCTCAAAGTTCAGCTTTTCGTACATCTTGATCGCGCCGGTGTTGCTGACCCTCACTTCAAGGTAGATCTCGTCGGCCTTTCTGTACATCACGCCGTTTATGCCCTCTAGCA
>DASPGV010000032.1:0-15285 GCA_035620415.1 Nitrososphaera sp. | reverse complement strand
GGCGCGGTAAGGCTTGAGGGCAGGATGATAGACGCGGTGCACTACAAGCAGGCGAAGGCCATTCTAGAATCCGCGCAAGTATGACTACTTCATGTTGAGCCCGAGCACGCCGGCGTTGCCCCAGTTTTCTTTTGACACTTCGTAGATCAGGATGCGGACGGTTTCTTCCCTCGCGTTGAGGATCCTTGCCGCCTCTCTTGTGAGCACCTTTACCAGTTCCCTTTTCTGCTCGACGGTCCTGCCCGCGCTCATAGTTATCTGTATTACTGGCATGCCGGTACGGAGCAAGACAGACAAGAAATACCTAATCCCTTGGCATGAATCTCCTGATCGCCACAATGCCGACATAGTAGGGGATGTTGTAAAGTGCTGCCAGTGCAGCGACCTGCGGGCCAAAGAACTGAAACGCGAACACGGCGACAAGGACGTTGTTGACGTAGCTCATGGATATCAGGCCGGCGTTCCTTTCGTGCCGGCCGCCGAGCGCGCTGGCATAGCCTGTAAGGCTGTACGCCGCAAAGCACAGAAACGCCGTGATCACAGTCTGCAAAAGGAACGTCTGCTCTTCGTAAAAGTAGTTGGAGAACTTGGCAAACATGCCAAAGTTTATCAGGACGATGAAGACGAGCGACAGCGAAAACGACTTTTCGTCCGCAAACTTTGAAGCCGCAGGGAAGTATTTCTTGGTGAACCAGCCGGCGCCAAGCGGGGTGAAGAGCGCCGCCGAAAGTAGGAACACCATGTCAAGAACCGGTATGTCAAACTGCGATCCCACCAGCGCGTAAACCAGAGAGGGGAGGACAAAGGGTACTGCAAGCGAGGTGGCTATTATCATGCCAACCACGAGCGGGAGCCGGCCGCCGATGAGGTTGACGACGAAGGGCGAGCCAAGGCCGGTGGAGATGCCAGACAAAAGCAAGACCGGCAGAGCAAACGGCTGGTACACGAAATATGCGATAGCATACATGCCAAGCGGGAGCGCGACCAGCTTGACTGCGGACAGCACAGCAAGCTGCCTTGGCCTTGTGAACGTCGACACAAGATCTGAAGTGTTGAGCCTGATCAGGTTCAAAAACAAGAGCGCGCCGAGCCAAACGAGGAGGTAGGGCTCGACCAGAAGGCCGCCGGCCGGCAAAAGCACGCCGGCGGACATTGATCCGGCTATGCACGCTGCGAGGACGGCGTTGTCATTGCGCAAGTGATTTCAGCTGCTGTATCATTTCCCGCGCATAGTCAAAGCCCTGCTGCCAGAACTCTTCCTTTGAAATGTCGATGCCGGCCTCCATCAGGAGCTCTTCCGGCTTCCTCGAGCCGCCTGCGGACAGTACCCGGAGGTACTTTGGTACAAACGACTTTCCTTCAAGCTTGTACTGGCGGTAGAGCGACAGGACCAGCAGGTTGCCAAACGAGTACGCGTAGGTGTAGAAAGGCGTGTGGTAAAAGTGGGGAATGTACACCCACTCCCACTGGAAGTCGGGCGTTATCGCTATCGAGGAGCCGAACTGCTCGTAGAGGTTGTCAAGGTAGATCTTTGCGACCGCGTCTATTGTGGCGCTGTCCTCGGCTATCGCCCTGTGCGCGTCGACCTCAAAGCGCGTGAAATAGGCCTGCCGCATTATCGTGGCATACATGTCGTCTATCTTTTCAGCCAAGAGGATCCTGCGCTCCCTGTCTGACATTTTCTCGGCCAGCTTTTCGTTGAGCAGCATCTCTGCAAACACCGAAGCCGTCTCTGCGAGCGGCAGCGGCGCGTGCGACACCATTATCGGCTTGTCGGACGCCAGCATGCTGTGTATCGCGTGACCGAACTCGTGCGCAAGGGTCGCCACGTCCCTTGTTAAGCCATCAAAGTTCAGGAGCACGTAAGGAGTCACCCGGGGCGTAACCGTGTAGCAGAACGCGCCGCCGCGCTTTGCCTTCCTTATTTCAGAGTCAACATGACGCTCAGAAAATACACGGTTTGCAAGCCTGCGGAACTGCGGGTCAAAGTCACCAAAGGTGTCAAGCACGCTCTGGATAGCTTTTCCGTAGGCGAACTTTTTGGTGTCTGAAGCCCTAATCGATATCGGCGCGTACAGGTCGTACCTGCGCAGCTTTTTCATCCCAAGCATCTTGGCCTTTTCTCTGAAATAGTCCTGGAATATGACAGAGTTCCTGCGGCAAGTGGCAAGTAGCACCTCTACCGTGGCGTCGTCGAGGTTGTTTGCGATGTTGCGCACAGAGATCGGAGACTTGTAGCCGCGCATCGAGATCGCCTCGTCGCGCCACTGGATCGCAACGTTCTGGTAGATATCGCCAAGCACTCCGCTGTTTTTCTTGTAGACCTCCAGCAGCGATTTGTATGCGGCCTTCCTCACGCTGGCGTCGGGGCTCCTGACGAGTGATACCAGCTTTTCCTTGTTGTCGAAGTGTTTCTCCACAGTTTTCCTGCCGCGCTTTAGCTTCATAGTGAATTCAAAGGCGCTTGTGATCTTGTCGTAGATCTTGACTAGCGCACGCGTGCCTGTCACTTCAAGCGTGCTGATTATTTTTTCCTCCGGTTCGCTTAGCGCGTATCTTGCGACCAGCCGCTTGTGCCGAAGATATTCGCGGTAGACCTGTGGGATCGCTTCTATCAGCCTGCGAGCGTTCTGGTCGTCTACCTGCTTTTTGAACCAGAGGTCGAAAAACAGCGTCCTGTTGCCAATGTCAGACGCCAACTTTTCCATCCTGAGCACCAAGGCTGACGCTTCGTTTGACGACGTGTCGGCGTAGTAGCGCAGGTGCGCGTAGCCGCTTGCTATAGAGATCTTTTCAGAAATGTCTTCAAGCTGGTGTATGAGCCCTTCAAACTCTGCAAGGGAAATGTCTGGGCGCAGGGTCTGCCGGCTCTTCTCAAACTGCACCAGCTGGTCCTCAATCGACTTCAAAGAGCGGGCGAATTCGTCGCCGGAAGGGTCCTTGACGAGATCGGCCAAATCCCACCGTCCAACCTTCATAGCTGCGTAGGCAGTCATGCGAGCGACAAGCACGTACGCCTTTGCCGTCACATATGTATCTTGTCAAGTGAAATCGCAGCTTACTATCGAATTTTTGGAGCGCAGAGGTCGCACCTCTTTGCGATCCTGAGCTCGCTCCCTCTTATCAGATACTTGAACTCGCCGTCGTGCCTGCTGCATAGGTACAGTATCATCTTGAACCCGTCAAACTCTATTTCGTTGTTAAAGTCCTTCTCCTCCTTCTGGTAGTTGCTCTCCTTGCTGACCTCGTAATAGTCAGGTTCCTCGGTTTCCTTGAGAACGACGTACACGCTGGCAAGGTCGAAGCAGCCGGTCGCCTGGCAGAAGGGTCTTGCTCTTTTTTCCCTTTGATTCTCAGCGGATCTTATCATATGAGAATGTTCTACTATACGTCTCTATAGTATAAATGAGTTCAATTTACAAGCTGCTTGCAGAATTGTTATTTGCCCCATATCTAGGTCAGAAACGTCTGGGCCAACTCGGACCCAGATTTTTCAAAATACCAAATCGCGCTGGTCCTAGATTACTTCTTCTCCGTCCTTACCTGATTTTATATCTATAACACGCGTTATTGGAGAAACAAAGATCTTGCCCTCGGATGAATTCCTACGAACGTATTCTATTACCTTATCTTCCTGATGGTCTGGAACAACTATTTCAATTACATATTTGTCTCCAAACTGTGGTTGAAATATTTCTGTGCCCTTAGAAGCATGTATTTCTGGAGCGGGGTTCTTTCCGCGACCTCTTTTTTTTGAAACCGTTATTCCCCCCACAGGTATTTTTCTTAGTGCATCACTGATCTGCATCACTTCATTCTTTGCAAGTATGATCTGTATCAGTTTCAAGATACTTTGATTCCGCTTACCGTAGGAAGTATTTAATCTTAAGCATGATGCCTAAAATCTTATAACAGGGCGGCAGAAAGAAAGGGCGTGCCGATAGACAGCGGCGATACGGCTTGGATGCTAATAGCTTCTAGTCTGGTTTTGTTAATGATACCCGCGCTAGGAATGTTCGAAGCTGGTTTGCTACGAAAGAAGAATACCGTTTCAATTTTCATGCAAATATTCTTTGGACTTGCTCTTATGAGCGTGATGTGGTTCGCTTTTGGATTCAGTCTAACCTTTGGTCCCGACGAGACTGGAGGAATAGCTGGTAATCTTGACTGGGCTTTTTTGAAGGGTGTCCCGTATGATGAAGGTATCCATTATGCTCCAACGATACCTGGCGTCCTTTTCGCAAAATTCCAGATGATGTTTGCTGTTATTACGCCACTGCTAATGACTGGTGCGATAGCTGAAAGAATGATGTTCGGCAGGTATATCATCTTCATTGCAGCATGGAGCATTCTGATCTACTATCCACTAGTTCACTGGATCTGGGGAGGAGGGTGGCTCGGTCAGTTAGGCGTTTTTGATTTTGCTGGTGGCATTGTAATTCACACAAGTGCAGGTATGGGGGCACTCGCAGTCGCGTTGGTGCTGGGGCGAAGAAGGAATTATGGTCCTGCGATTATGGTACCCCATAGCATACCTATTGCTGTCTTAGGATCATCCCTCTTGTGGCTCGGTTGGTTTGGATTCAATGCTGGCAGCGCGTTGGCTTCTGGCGGCGTTGCTGGCAATACTGTTATTGTAACTCATATGGCTTCAGCCGTTTCAGCACTTATTTGGGTCGGCCTTTCATGGGTAAGGACCGGAAAACCAAGTGTGATAGCCGCTATTAATGGTGCAATAGCCGGATTGGCCGGGATTACACCTGCATCGGGTTACGTGAGTGTTGAACATTCATTCATCATAGGTGTGGCGATTGGATTGTTATCCTACATGGGCGTTCTTTTCTTCAAAGAGAGATTGAAAATAGATGATGCTCTTGATGTCAGCTCAGTACACGGAGTGGCAGGTATTGTTGGAGCACTTGCTATTGGTATATTTGCCAGCTCCGCAATCAATGCTGCCGGACCCAATGGCCTATTGTTTGGTAATCCAGAGCAGCTGCTGATACAAGGAATAGGAGTTGGCATAGCCGCATTGATGGGTTTTGGCGGAACTTTTGTAATAATGAAAATCTTGGACATTCTACTGGGCGTAAGGGTGTCACAAGAAGTTGAAGAGGTCGGCCTCGACATAGGGGAACACGCAGAGCGCGCATACTCAGACGAAGAGGAATTTCACACAGACTTTGACATGGAAAGACAGAAGAAGCAAAAGGATTACTGACAGATCAATCATTAGATTACAGAACCGCTTTCGGCACGGAAACCTCTGGCAAAAACCAACGATATGTCAAAGTTCTGCAATTGCCGTAGTTTTGGCTCCGATCCGCCTCTATACTATTAGTATCTGAGAAATTAAATGAGTTTAATTTTATCCCCAGCTGGAGCGCTAATGCCTTGATAGAGCCCGCTAATTCGGAGGCTTCAAACCTGGCAGGGCCTGCAAAGCAAATCATGAACACCATAAATCGTACTAGCAGGGTCCACTTTTAGCGCTGATATAGCCACGAAGCCATCCTATTCCGCTGCCGCCAGCGTGGAATAGAAAACTGGTTCGGTGAGAGTCATCCGATTGACAATTAGGTAGTACGATTATCGTTTATCGGTGCGCGTCCGCGCTGCCTCTGGTGGTTCTTTCTTGTACGAATACTTGAGCCATATTGGAGTTATTATAGTAGTAGCTGCGACCATGATTATCACTGCAGTGTAAATATCATTTGTAAGCGCGCCCGACGAGACACCCACGCCCGCAACAATCAATCCCACCTCTCCTCTTGAAACCATCCCTATGCCAACTCTCATAGATTTTGCTTTGTCCTTAAGAAAAACTATTGAAGGTAAGCCAGTTCCCGCTAGCTTGGTAACAATAGCTATCGCTATCATTATCCCAGCAATATACAAAACATCAAGATTCACACCGGTAAGATTTACCTGTGCTCCGATAATTGCAAAGAATAACGGTGCGAAAATTATCTGCAGCTTGTCAACATATTCGTGAACTTTGTCGATAATCCGTGTGCTTGCCACAGCCATGCCGATAGCAAAGGCTCCAACTATCGGAGAGAGTCCTAGAAATGCAGCGATCCCAGCCGCTGCAAAAAATGAAGCGGTTACTATGCCTTCAACGCTTCCCTTAGATTTCCAAAGACGGTCGGAATGAAGCAGCCTAGGAATCACGAAAACTGAGACAATAAGTATTGCAGCAAAGATTCCCAAAACCTCCATGATTAAGAAAGTGATGTCAAGGGTGGCTGGTTGGGTCTCTCCCGTTTGAACCATGGAGACAACAACTGATAAAGCCGCAATAGCTAGGATGTCATCAACAATTGCAGCTCCCAGAATAAGGCGTGCCTCCTTTGATTGCATTCTGCCAAGCTCTGTTAATACTTGGATAGAGATTGCAATGCTGGTTGCTGTCAGCGCTGTAGCGATCAGGATAGATTGTAATGCCTCAACTCCTAAGGCTTCAAATGCATAATAGGCGATGAAGAATGGGACTACGACGCCAAGGGAACCTATAGTAAATGCAGCAGCGCCACCTCTAAGAAACTCGCGTGGGGTAATCTCTAGGCCTGCTATGAACAAAATGACAATCGCAGCTATTTCACCAAAGTGCTTTACTGTCTCATCAAGAACTACTAGGGGTTCTCCATTGACCAATTGCAGACCTCCTAATGCAAACGGTCCAACAATGATTCCAGCTAATAGCTCTCCAAGAACTACTGGAAGTTTTATGCGATGAAACAGCTCGGCCATAAGCTTGGCCGCAAAGAGCAGAATCCCAAGCGAAATCACTACATGGAGGAATGCTGCTTCAGCCGCCAACCGCTTTATGACATAGGTGCACCTTTTAAAAGTAGCTATTCCCTAAAGTTCCCCATGGTCGAATTACGATGCAGAAATTGCAAACGAGTGTTTCAGTACGATGGACATTCAAAATTTTTCACTCACTGTCCACAATGTTCAGCAACAGTATGGATTGCAAGACCAAGAAATTACGGTAAGAATAATCCCAAAGTCAGAAATCTCCATCGCCAACAGCATTCCTGAAAAATTCCAATGCTAATTAGTTTCCATCCTTTTCGCTAGTGTCCTTGAGCAGATCGTCTCTGTGAGTCGATTCGGGGTCATTTGCAACCTGCTGCCATCCCACCTGCGTGCAGTTTACAGTCTGTTATGATAGAATTTAAATCCATTAAAGGAGCTCGATCTGAGTATATTCAAATCAATGACATACCCTCACTATTCAGAATACAGTAATCTTGTGAGTTCTGACAGCTCGATATCTTCATATCCCTTGAAATGTTCTTCTGTTTTTTGTTCGCCCTGCCGGATCAGGTCTTTTATTGTCTTGATAGAGAAATCAGCATTCTTTAGGATGTGTGGGGATTCCATACGATTTCTGGCTATTCTGTGAATTGAAAGTATTTCCGCGCCGTAATTTCCAACGAGGTTTTCATACTCCTTTCTTAAATCATCTATTATTGTCTTGTCCAATGATAACTTGCCCGCAGAGCTCTCAAGAACAATATAGAGCTTCTCAATGAATTCGGTCTGCCTTGACATGTGACTCCATGCACGCAAATCGTAGATTGTTTTGTCACTGAAAATTATGTCCCGCGTCCTATCAATCACCTCGGACCTGTTATTAGGAAGCCTATCGATTTGTCGTGGATAATTTTCAACGATGTAAACATTCTTGTCATTTCTAGGTGATGCTTCTATTACCTCCTTGAGAGGAGTGTTACTCAGCAGGCTGCCATCCCACGCATAGGTGTGTTTGTTAACCTCTATCCATGGAAAACCGTACGCGGAGTATGCGGTGCTAGCCAGTATGTGCTTGGGCTCTATCTCCATCTTGGCGCTATCGAAAACAAGTGCTTTGGCAGTCAAAACATTTACCGCAGTTATGATTAATCTGGTGGAAGTCGAGGATTCTTTCTCTTGCCCTGTATTCTTTTTTGCACGATTAGATAACTTGGTGTAATCAATGTACCTTTCCAGAGTCTTCGCCAAGGGTGAGTGGTCGTAATAGTACGTCCAGTCCATTGGCCACGTCATCCAATCTGCGAGCTCTGCTCCACTTCCGATCATAAAGTTCGGTATCTGCCATCTGGGTGTGAACAGCTTAGGTACACCGAATAATATAGCATTAAGAACCCCAAATGGGATTTGCCTTATACCAAATACATTTTTGATGAAATCATAGTATGAAAAGAACGCATCAGGTATCAGCTGATAGCTGCTTTCAGCGATTTCTAGCCAGAAATTCTCCAGGTCGTCAACAGGATTTTCACTCCTGCTTCCGCATATAATTGCCGCGTTTACGGCACCAATAGACGTACCGCCGACGATATCAAAATGTATATTGTTGTGTAATGCCTTGAAGACGCCGCAACCAAAAGCGCCAAGAGAACCTCCGCCCTGAAGTACCAGGACATTTTCGGTCCTTCTTGACGCTGTATGTCTTTTTGAGGCGCTATAAAGGGGATGAGGTGGCGACTCTGATGCTGACACTAAAGATCTGTACATGTTGCTAGGGTAAAATGTTTTTGTCGGAGATAGTCGCATGTTCGCCTTTATATTACTACTTATTGAGAAATTAAATGAGTTAACATATTTGCTAGAAAATACTGCCAGCTGACTTAAATAGACGAATCGACCTATTACGATTACTCGCATTTGCGAGTTTCAGCATGGGTTAACGGCGTAGGCGAGCAATATGCGCGCACCGCGGCAAAATTTGACCGAAGGTGGCGTTGCATGATAATGCCTACCTATCCGTGCTGTCATGTTTGAATTGCTGAGCATTGCAAAGCAGACATGGAGCGTAAATACCTGCTCCGAAAATCTCGCTGCAGATGTCTAAACTGAATGGCGAAAACATTGCCGGCGCTGCGTTTCTTTTCTTTTCGGCCATTCTGATGTATGCTGGGCAGGTAAATGCGGTGTTTGGCAAGCTGTATTCGGCATATTATATACTTGTTGCGGCAGGTGTGGCGCTTGTTTTTCTGGGCTTCAGGACTGCTCGCAGCGAAGCAATGCAGGTAAAACAACACTACTAGCAGTGGCTTTCAAAATGTCGTGCCTTGGCGTCTGCTGGAAATACAAAAACCGGCTCCCCGCTGCCGGCGTGCGCCGCTATCAAGATGAGCGGAAGCGCTGCACAAACTGCGAAGTTTTCCTGTGCTGGAGCGGCGTAAGGTGCCCGTGCTGCAACACGCTGCTGAGAACTAGGCCAAGAAACAGGTGGGCGGATCTTGGCGACAAGGCAGTGCGCTAAACTCTAGGCAATATTGTGGACCAGATCTCGCGGACCCCGGGTGGTTTTTTCTTTCGGCGCTTCAGCAGGATAGCCTATCGGCAGCATTGCGACCGGCCTATGACCTTCCGGCAGGCCCAGTATCTTAGACACTTTGCTCTCGTCAAACGCCCCTGTCCAGACAGTAGTCAGCCCAAGCGCATAGACGGTCAGCTGCGCGTACGCGGCGGCTATGGTGGCGTCCTGCACAGAAAACAACTGCGACCGCTCGCCGAACTTGTGTACGGACCGGGAAGGGTTGGCGCAGAAGACAAGAAGCAGCGGCGCATTGGCAACAAACGCTTGGTCCTTGGCGGCCGCTACCAGCTTGCTCCGCCTTTCCCGGCTTTCCACCTTGTATATTTCAAATGTCTGGAGACCTCCAGACGATGGTGCAAGGTCGCAAGCCTCCAGAATCACATCAAGCACTGAATCGTCCAACTTCCTCTTGTCAAAAGCCCTTGCGGATCTCCTCTTTTTCAGAAGCTTAAAGAATTGCTCCTTTTCCATCCGGCCACACCTGATATAATCAAAAATAAGGGAGGAATTTGTTACTGTTGGTCACTTCTTGAGCGCCAGTATTCCGCCAATGATCCCAAGCACAGGTCCGATAAAGAACCCGCTCATTGTGAACAGGCCAACTATCGACGCGATGAGGATCCCGACTCCCCAGACGTTCGCACTTGCCGGGTTACGGTAGATTGCATATCCGCCAGCTATTGCCACCGCGCCTGCTGCCAGTGAAATTGCCGCCATAGTTCCAACTGCCCAACCAAAGTAACCTGACATTGCCCCCCATCCGTTTCCGCCCATCATGGGGCCCCAGCCTGCCATCCCGGCTTGGCTCCAGACGCCAAACATCAAGAGCGCGAATATCCCGCCAGCAACCATCAGTGACCCGCCTATTATGGACAGTATTGAGGACGATGCCATGCCGCTTGATTTTGAGACACTTTCCATTCTCCTTTACCTGATGCTTCTTGGGGACCTTCCTGCATATAGGCAGGAGGTATGCACTGCAATTCACTGTAAACAAACTGAATAATACTACTGTATCATGCCGCGTACATGATGTACATAGTGGGACTGGACGCAAAAGGAGTAATGTGGAATCCGATAACGCTTGGGCCGGACAGGACTGCCCTTGACGCAAGAAACACCATGTTGAAATACGGCATCAGCAGGGTCGTCATAGCCAAGGACCGCAAGCCGCTCGGCATAGTCACCGAAAAGGATGTTGCGCGGTTTCTGTACGAGCATGTGCCGCCGAGGCAGCTTGACGAGATCAGGCTGGACACGGTCATGAGCAAGGGCCTAGTGACAGTCGGCGATGAGACAGACCTCAGGGTCTGCGCCAAGACAATGCTGTCCAAGGGAATCAGCTCGCTTGTAGTGGTCGGTAGCAACAAGGACCTGAAGGGCATATTCACCAAGACCGACCTTACGACCGCCTACGTGGAGTATTTTGCAATGGAGCACAATGTCAAGGAATTCATGACGAAAAAGGTCGTAACAGTATCGCCTGACGAGCCTGTCCACTCAGCGATAATGCTGATGGCCGGCCGGGAAATATCTAGAATAGTTGTCACGAAAAACAACAGACCAGTCGGCATTATAACGGGGCGCGACCTGCTGCCGCTCGGGGCGATGGTTGAGAGGCGCCAGCGCCGGGATGCAAAGAAATGGCAGCCGTTCATTCCCGCGGGGGTAAAGGGAGCCATGCTAGCGTCGGATGTCATGACGCCAAACCCGGTAACCACGACTGCAGATTCCGATCTGGCCGACGCGGCTTACATTATGCTCAGAAACAGGATAAGCGGCTTGCCCGTGGTTGACTCGAAGCAGGCGCTGGCAGGCATAGTTACGAAAACCGACGTGGTCAAGGCACTGGCTTTGCATGCTTGAAAGAAGAAAAGTAAAGATCGACAGGGCAATCTACCTTGTCGACGACAGCAACAAGACCTACAGATTCCTTGAAAGAAACCCCTCATGGAAAAACCTAGCACAGGGTGAAAGCAGCAGAAACAAAAGGAGCATTGACGGTTATGCCAGAATATTTCATAACAGTGGGCGCAAGATCTTCAGGTACAGGGCTACCTGACAACTAGCACGGAGCACTTTGCATGCGCCACCACCCCACTTGCAACGCTGCCAAGAAGGAAGCGCTTTACCCCCGTTCTGCCCTTCGTGCCCATGACTATCAGGTCGGCTTTCTTGCTGTCGGCGTAAGTTACAATCGTGTCGGCCACTGAAGCAACGTCAAGCACGGTTTCAGACGAAAACTTGACTCTCTCCTTTGATGCAATATCCCCGGCGTTCGTGAACCACATTTCCGCATGCTTCTTTGCCTCTTCTATGTAGTGCATGATCACCAGACCCGCGGTCTTGTATTCGACGTAGGGCGGGTTGACCACGGCATGCACAAAAATTATCTCTGCATTTACCATCTTGGCCAGCTTTACCGCGTACTTGGCGGCCTGAAAGGAAGAGTCAGAGCCGTCCAGGGGAACGAGTATGCGCTTTATCGAGATGTCGCCAGACATTTAGCTACCCCTCTGGAAAGCCTCTACCAGGTCCCTGGCAGTAACCATCGCTACGATCTTGCCACCCTTGGTAAGCGGCAGCCTCTTGACCTCGTGGGAAAACATTATCTTGGCCGCGTCCTTGGCGCCGATCCTGAGCTTTGCTGTCGTCACCGGGTGCGTGCAGTATGCGCCCACTTTATCTTCAATGTCAACATGCTCGCCCAGAACCCTGTTGAGCAGGTCGCGCTCGGTGAATATCGCGTACGGCGAGCCGTTTGCAGTCACGACCACGCTCCCTATTCCTCTCTTGAACATCATTCTGGCGGCTGCCAGAATCGTATTGCCGGGCTTGAGCGTAAAAATCTTGTTCGTCATAGCGCCTTCTATCGAAGGGTTCTTGTTCGTCTCGAGGAGCGCCCTTACAATGTCAGACGCCGTTATTATGCCCGTCAGCTTGTCTTTACTGAACACAAGAAGCCTTGCCTTTTTCGAGATCATGATCTTTGCTGCTTCAAGTATGCTCGTCTCGGGGGTTATCTTCGTGAATTTTTGCGTCAGGACGTACTTCACCTGCTTGTTTGGCACCGTTTTGTTCAAGATCAGGTGCTGCAGCAGCTCCCTTTCTGTGATGATGCCATGCACCTTATTGCCTTCTACAACGGCTAGGTTGCCTATGCCCTTCAGTATCATCATCTGCACGGCGTCGATAAAATTCGTATCCGACCCCACCGTCACAACCGGCGAGCTCATAAAGTCGCCGACCTTCAGATGCCGCTCTTCGGCCTGCTGTTTCATACATGAATCTGGCTCCGAATTTTATTTAAAGGGCAAGATTGCAGTGCAATGCACAATACACAGACACTAGATATATGCTGGCAGGTCTACTTCAACCAATGACTGCAAGGATACTCGTCCCACACGACGGTTCGAAATGGTCAGACAAAGCAGTAAGGCAGGCAGTCGAGCATGCAAAACTGCTAAAAGATGCAGAAATAATACTTTTCTACGTGGTGCCGGAGGTTCATCCGCCGCCAAGCTTCAGCTACGGTATGCGCCTTCCTGACGTCAAGTCAACAAAAGAGTATCTTAAGGAGCTCTACCAACAAATGAAAGGTGATGCCGCAGAAATGTTAAACAGGAAGAAACAGGAGTTTACTGAAGGCGGCGTTAACAGCGTGCGCATCAAGGTGTCAGTTGGAAATCCTGTTGAGCAGATACTTGCGATGGCGACAGCTGAAAAGGCGGACCTGATAATCATAGGAAGCATTGGGCGCAGCGGAATTACAAGATTAAAGAATCTTGGAAGTGTTTCAAGGAGCGTCAGCGAGAGGGCGCCGTGCCCGGTCATGATCGTTCATTAGGACAGGCTCGCTGATTGCCATGACAAGAAATGCAAAGAAAATTCTGGTACCGTATGACGGCTCAAAACCCTCTGAAAATGCAGTCAAGCAGGCAGTCGAACTTGCAAATGATTTCTCTGGGCATAGTGAAATTATCCTGCTGCATGTTGTTCAGGAAGTTGTACTCCCCCCGGCTATGTTCGAGTCACCGCGATTCCGTTCAAAAATAACTGGCGATGAAATCACGACTGCAGGTCTGGCAAAAGAGCTGTCGTTGCAGATGAAAGAGGCCGCGGTGAAGATGTTAAGCGAAAAACGCCAGCAAATCATGGAAAAGGCGCAGGATCGCGTCAAGGTGAGAACAAAAGTTCTGATCGGTTATCCTTCAGACAAGATAGAAGAGTACTCTCGGGAAGAAAACATCGATCTAATAATAATTGGAAATGTTGGCCTTAGCGGCGCCTCAAAATTCAAAGCCCTCGGAAGCGTTTCCAGGACCGTAAGTGAGAGAGCCATTTGCCCTGTAATAATAGTGCACTAGGCCGTCTCTGGTGAACGCTTTTTCTTGTCTGACATCGCCGCTGCAATAATTTTTGACGCCGTACTGCTAGTCGCGTTTCTGGCACTGCTCGTCAAAAGCGCGATATTCGCGGTGAACGCCATAGCGAAATTCTCAAAAATAGTTGGAATAAGCGAGCTTGTTGCAGGATTTGTCATAGTGGCTATAACAACATCGACTCCGGAAATCAGTGTCGCAGTATTCTCTGTATACACAGACAACGTGGGGATAACCTTGGGCGACATTTTTGGATCAAATGTAACAAACGTTGCACTGATAGCGCCGATACTGATCCTCGCGTCGTCGTTAAGGAGGATCGAAAAGAGCACGGTGAAAAAGCTGATCCCACTATTCATAATTGCCTCGGCCATCCCGATTCTCCTGCTCGTTGCTCAGCAGGGAAGTATATTCATCGGGGTGGCACTGCTGGCCTTATATGGCTTCTTCATGTATTGGAGCCTCAAGCGCAACAACTCCAATGAGCAGGCAAACAACATCAACAGCGAAGGGAAAGAACAAGGTTCGTCGGCTGCAAGGCAATTTCTCTTCTTCTTCATCGGAATTGCACTTGTGGTCACAAGCGCCCACTTCATAGTAAGCAGCGCGTCAGCTATAGCAGAGATGACAGGACTGAGAGAGTCCGTTCTGGGAGCAACTATCGTTGCATTGGGCACCTCCCTCCCGGAACTAGTTGTCAGCATCGTGTCTGTAAGGAAAAGGCACCTTGATCTTGCGCTTGGCAACATTGTGGGGTCGTCTGTAACCAACATTGCAATGATACTCGGCATAGTCCTTGTACTAACACAGGCTGCCATAGATTTCAGGATACTCTCTACCTTGATATTCTTTGCAGTGCTCGCTCATGCAGTCCTGTTCGTATTTCTCCGGTCACGCCGCATCGCAAGGTGGCAAAGCATCGTGCTTCTTGCCATCTACATAGCGTTTCTGATCGCAATTTATGAAGTCCAGATTGTCATTGGAGGCCTAAGATTCTGATAAGCCCTGCTATGGCACTGTGAAAAAACTGGCGTATCGCGATACTCGCCCGTATACAGCTAGGGTACGATTACCGCCCTGCCCATTATCTGTCCATGCCTTAGCAGGTCGACTGCGCGGTTTATCTCCTTCAATGGAAAGCTCTGGTAGGCGTGCTTTATCTTGCGCTGACTGGCCAGCTCTATCACTTCCCTTAGCTCGTTGTAGTTGCCCCAGAGCGACGCGATCACCTGGTACTCATTCACTACGGCCGGCAATAGCTGGACCTTTATCTGGCTGCCAAACAGCCCAACCACCACAAGCGCTCCTCCCTTTGCCAGCATCCTGAACGAATCGCTTGTCGTATTCTCCGCGCCGACGGTGTCGAGTACCACATCGACACCCCTTCCATCTGTCAGCTGCTGCACATCCTCACGTATGTCCTTTGTAGCTGCCGAATTCACAGTGTAATCGGCGCCAAAGTTTTCGGCAAGGGAGAGCTTTCTGTCGTTACGGTCTACAGCAATGATTGTAGAGTTTGGCGCAAGCAGCCTGGCGTACTGTATGCCGTATGAGCCCAGGCCGCCC
>DASPGV010000031.1:0-8120 GCA_035620415.1 Nitrososphaera sp. | reverse complement strand
GTGAAGAGCCGTATATTACGTTGACGGCGCCGGCATTCACCATGTCCTCATTCTGGCCCTCATTCATCACGCTTTCAAGAACTGCCCCTATAGCAAGATCTGAATACCCGTCATTGTTAAAGTCGCCGGCGGCAAGGGAGTTGCCAAAGAAATCGTTGGTTTCGGCCATATCTTCAATGCCCGTGCTATCCTGCGTCCATATCTGGTCCGCCCTGCCCGTGCCACCTACCGTTACTGGAGATAGGCCTCCCGAGGAACCATATATGACATTGACGGCACCGGCATTTTCAATAGTGTCCACATCTTCAAACATTACCCCAATGGCCAAGTCTTCATACCCATCACCATTAAAGTCGGTGAATCCGGTCGTTGCCTGTGCTTCCCGTACAGGTGTGTATGTTAGCATTGCTGCGGGCAGCATGGCTGCGACTAGAATAGCAGCAGCAAGCCTTGGATTTAGGATATTCTTGGTATTAATCATGGTATTATTGTACAGCTCATAAGATAGTATAACTAGTAGCATATAAGGAAGATTGGGAATGCTTTTCTAAATCCTCTCATATGAATTGAATTAAAAAAAGTACTGTGACTCTTGCCCGGCGGAGAACAGGTTAAGGCGGATGATTTTCTACGAAAAGACAGAAAATTAGGAATGAAAGTCTCAGCCGTTAGAGCAACCTCCAGCTAAACCTTCATCTGATCTTATATTCGCCCGTTAACGATGGCAGGTCTACACGACCATATGCTTGCACTACTGAATCGAGCTATTGTGCGTAAACAAATATGGAATCTATTTGACGTGAGTAAAAAAAAAGAAAAAGAAAAAATGTGGATTCTTGACGGTTATTGCGGAGGTACTGGATCTGACTTTGGTGCTTGGCAGACTATCGCGTACTCTACATCTTCGATATGGAACTGTTCTTCGAGGACCCAGTTCATATCGTAGCCGAGTTCATCTATTTTCTGAAAAATCTTGAAGCGAAGGTCTGCAACCTCGGTTGGCTTGTCTAACACTTTGATGTCATAGAGCTTGTTGGGGCTTATTACTGGGAGGTTTGGATGCTGTGCGTCTCCTTCTATTACATCGATATTTGCGCTGCCCTGCCAAAAAAAGACAATCTTGTCCCAGTGCTTGATTAGGTTTGGTGGACACGCAGTTCTTACAGGATTGTTGTTTGGATTTTCTACGAAGACCAAATTCGATACTTGGGCAAAGGTGTTGGTCCAGAGGTGTGGGCTTGCGATGAATGAAGTCAAGGCCAGGGCGACTGTTGCCGCTATTCCTAAAGCTAGCAGTTTGTTCGTCATGCGCCGAAGATAAAACTCTGCTAGTATTTTAATATACTGGACTAATCACGTAACATCTACTTGTACTATCTAAATCGAACTAAATCGGATTCACGCCGATCATCCAAAGCGAATTCTACCGGCCTTTTGCAAAGTCGTTAATAGACTTCAAGTAGGTGGCACTGCTCACGCAGCGCCTCGAGCAGCTCATCTCAGCCGATATAGGCGGAGATACTGATTTTGATTTACAAAAGCATTTCCAATCTTGCTTTTATAATACGTTCTTCTACTGCTGAAATGACATGACCGACGAATCTTTCGTACGAATCAAAAAGCAACATCTGGTGCTGGTACTGGGACTCGTAGGCATCGCTGCGACATTATCAATAGCAGCTGTACTTGCCTTCCCTGTACAGACAGCACTATCTGACCACCAACCGGACGACGTAGACTGTGACACAACTCCATGCGTACATTCGGTGGACATTGTGAATGGACAGGTGAGGACGCAAGACTTAAAGGCCCAGGCTGTTACAACTGCAAAGATAGCGCCAGGCGCAGTTCAATTGAATGTCGTGCAAAGATTTAGCGATCAGCTTTATATCAACCCTGGAGCATACGGCGAAAAATTCGCGCATTGTCTAACTGGCGAAAAAGCTACTGGCGGCGGATATGGTGCTAATGATTCTGGTGGTGGGGGTCGCGGAGTCTGGACAGCGTGGAGTTTACATGGGAGCCCGACTTCTTGGAGGGTCATGGTATTCAATCCCCAGGACGTACCAGTCGGGATAACGACATATGTTATATGTGCTTCTATAACACCATAGAGGTAACCACTCCATTTTTTCTTTGCCTTTTATTGAAATGTACCTACCCTTACTCCGTATCTCTTTGATACCAAATCATTGGATGACAATACCAAACTCTAGTGAAACCATCCGGAGGATGGAGGGAGTACTCGGTTTAGTCTGTAAGTGCGTGCCTAAAAGTTTCCTCTCGAAGGCCTTTCACCAGCCTATTGAGTGCGATGTAGTGCTGAAATACCATCGCCATCATTATCGGCTGAATGGCTATCCGATGCTTACCACTGAACTCGTCTGGAAACTATGTTGAAACGGGAGTCTAGCTCGTCTCACCACCCAGCTTTTAGCTACGACATTCATCCACATCATCATATGCAGTTCAGTGAGCTAAGGGACAATCAATGGGAGTTTATCAGGCCGCACATACCACCCAAGGCCCATACAGGCAGACCCAGAGAAGACGACAGGACGACGATAAACGGCATCTTGTATGTCCTTCTTAGCGGTTGCAGGTGGATGGATATGCCACCAAGATACGGTTCCCACAAGACATTCTGGGAGCGCCATAAAAAGTGCAGTGGACTAGGGGTATGGAAAGCAATTATGGATTCGCTGGTTTCGCACGGCTATCAGAAAGGATTGGTGCGGTCGGCGACAGGGTTGCTGGTGCTAATAGAGACTACTGACCCCCGGCTATTCATAGGAATCAATCCATTCTTCATGTTAATTAAACCCAACCACCAATGGCGATAAGTTCATAATTTACCTTGACAGAACTTTGGTAGGTGCACTTGCTTGACCTTTAGAAAAGTAGGAGCTGTGATACTGCTTGTTTCAAACATGGACAGGTCGATAAGGTTTTACAGGGACACGCTTGGAATCCCGGTAAAGACAAAGTCAAAGGACTGGACTGAATTTTTCAACAAGGATACGGTGCTTGCGCTGCACCCGGCAAAGAAAAAGAGCCAGATGAAGACGGGCTCGGGCATGCTGGTGGGCTTTGAGGTAAGCGACCTTGAATCGACTGTAAAGACATTGAAGCAAAAGAAGGTCAAGTTCTTCAAAAAGCCCAAGGACGAGCCGTTTGGCAAGCACGCCATAATACGGGACCCTGACGGCCACCTTGTGTCGATAGCCGAGATAAAGGAAAAGGCGGCAGAGGGCTTTGACCTGCTCGGGCTGATAGGGCAGGAATAATTATTTCATTCCAGTAATGAGGTAGGCAGATCCACCTAGGTCTTCAAAGCGGACTCTTGAAAATCTGCCAAGGAGTTCCTCAACCTGACCCCTTGTCATGAACCTGTGACCCTGAAGCGCAAAGTCAAGCTGCATCCCCATTATCAGACGGTTTTCATTGCTCTGCAGGTTCGACTCTGGCAAAAGCCCTTCCACTATGGCTATCGTTCCGCCCTTTTTCAAAGCGCGGTAATAATTTGACACCGCCTTCTTCTTATCGCTAGCAGCATACAATGATTCTCCAAGGTACACGATGTCAAACTCTTCTTCAAACTTCATCGATTCTCCTGCCTGTTTCATTATCTTGATTGACTTGGCAACTTTGCGAGCCTTTGCAACAGCCGCTGCTGAAGGATCTGTCCCAGCAAGATTTGATCTTGGATATTCTTTATGCAGCTTGGCAAGAAGGCTGCCGGTGCCGCAGCCAACGTCTAGCAGACTGCAACCTTTTGAGAGCAGCTGGTGCAGTTTATTGTCGCGCCTGACCGCGGCAAGGAACGCATAGTGGTCCCAGTCCGTGGCCTGCTCTATCGCGCCAAGAGTAGACGACATTTCACGCGTCTTGCCGGACTTGAACAGGTCTTCAAAACCTCTGTACTCGAGGCTCCGGAGCGCAAGATACGAGAACTGGCCGCCAAGGTAATCCGGGTTTTTCCTGTCCAAAAGCAGAACCTTCATGCCGGGGTTCAGGTAAAGCCTTCCCTTCTTTTCGCTGACAAGCCCATAGGAAACCGCGGCGGAGCACCACACCCGCACCACATGAGGGTACATCCTTGAAGCGGAAACCAATTTACTTACCGACATCGGGGTGCCGGCAAGCCTCTCAAGCAGGCCGGTCTGCCTGCCGACATGGGCGATCCATACTCCGTAAAACCCAACAGAGTATCCCCACAGCCTTGCAAAGTCGGCCGAACGCGCCTTCAACCACGGCAGGTCAGCCCGCGCCATTCTTAAATCATTGCACCGGAACCTTTTTGCCGGGATTCAGCATGAACGCCGGGTCGAGCATCCTCTTTGCGTCTGAAAACAGGTTGGTGAGCTGCTTGCCGTACATCATTTCAATGTAGCCAACGCGGGCGAGCCCGTCCCCGTGCTCGCCAGTTATCGTGCCACCGCTCCTGATCACGTGCTCGAATATCTTTCCGGCGATCTTGCGGATCAGTTCGACTTCCTTGCCCGAGCTCGTGTCCACCAGCGGCCTTGTGTGCATGTTGCCGTCCCCGACGTGCCCGTACATCACGTAGTCGAGCTTGTTTTCGCGGTACGTTTTGAGCAGGTTGGCAGCATGGCCCGCGAGGAGCTCCGGGCGCACGACGGTGTCCTCTATCAGCCCAATGGGCCTGCGGCTTCCGACCGTCAGTTTCATTATGGCGTTGAGCGCGCCTTTTCTTGCACCCCAGATCTTTATCATGCTCTGCTCGTCTGAAGCGTATTCCAGCACCATGCACCTGCCTGACAGCTCTTCCCTGCATGCCTTCAAGCGATCCTCGATATTGCTTTCTCCGGCAAATTCCACAAACAGCAGGCAGCCCGCGTCGCCGCGCTTGCCCTCACGCGAGATGACAGTGTGATCCAGCATCTCGAGGGCGACTGGTGAGAATTTCAGGATCGCCGGGGCCGCCGAGACTGCGCAGAGGAGGTCTTCAAAGCCAAGCACCATCATGCACCGGTGCGCGGGCATATCCAGTATCCGCAGTTTCGCGGAGGTCACTATCCCAAGCGTCCCCTCCGAAGCCGCAAACAGCTTTTGTGGCATGAACCCGCCTGACATGACGGCATCCAGCCTGTAGCCGCAGGAATTCTTGCTCACTTTTGGATAACCGTTCCTGATCGCATCAGCATTTGGCGACAGGAGATTGCGAAGGCTTTTCATCCGCTCGTCAAACTTTTCTGCGCTTGCAAAGCCCGGCTTGCCGTCCGCGTAAACTACATTGACTGCTTCCAGAAAGTCTATAGTGTTGCCGTAGCCTAGGCAGTGGACGCCGCTAGAGTTGTCCGCTATCATGCCGCCGATGGTGCAATAGTTGCTGCTTGCCGGGTCCGGAGGAAGGAACTTGTTCCTCTTTTTCAGCTCTTTGTCTAGCACTCCCTTGACGATGCCGGGCTGCACTGTTACGCGGTCATCTTCGACCTCGACTATCCTGTTCATGTTTCTTGTAAAGTCAAGGATAATGCCGTCAGAGAGCGACTGCCCGAGAAGGCCGGTGCCGGCGCCCCGCGCGGTTATCGGCACTTTTTTTGCAGAGCTGTATTCGCAGAGCCGCTCCACGTCGTGATCGTCTGCCGGGCAAACCACAGCTTCAGGCAAAATTTCATAGTGGCTTGCATCGACAGAATAGACCTGCCTGTTCCAGCTGTCGTCAAGGACTTCTCCCTTTGCAATACGAACCAAGTCGCCGGCGATGCGCAATGGCAGGGAGTACGTATACGTATATAACAAATTTACCCGGCCTGAAAAAAGAAATCCTTTTCCAGATTAATCTCCTTCTAAATAGCATAGCTATTATATTATAGTATAATCCACCTAGAGGGGATGGCTCAGACCGACGTTCAGAAATGCCCTGTGTGTTCCGGCAGGGGCGCCATAGAAATTACCGATTCTGATTGCCCGTTTTGCAACGGCACCGGCGAATTTACAAAGGCAGCGGAAAGCTACATGAAATCCCACATTTGCCAGTGCGTGTTTCTCGACAGGAAGAACTGCCCGCTATGTGGCAAGAAGTGCCACCACAACACGCCAAATCGTCCACGCATCCTCATTGCCCCAATGTAACAAGGTTTAATAGCAATCCCGCCTTTTTCATATTTGTTGAAGACCCTAGCCAAGGCCAATGAAAACGCCATGGCGGCGTGTGCCTTTTGCAACGCCAGGATTCCCTATGGCCAGAGTGTATGCCCCGACTGCATGAAGAAATACAACATCAGGACTTTTGACATGGGAAACGACGGCTGCGGCTGCGACAAATAAGAGAAGGGGTCAGAGATTGGTATACGTAATCATCTGATTCATACAGCCACCACATCTTCATCCCCCAGTCAATCGATGCCAATTCTATCCATTAAGTCTTTGGCTTGCTTTCGTTTCCCCGGCGTTATCGTGACCACCACCAGCCCTTCAAGAGGCTGGCCGTACAGGACCGCAGAGCCATCAGGCGCAGTAGCGAAAACGGGCAGGGCCAGCATATCCTCCTCCCCGTCCACGAGCACGCGTACTGGAGATTGTGATTTCAATGCTTCCTGCAAGACCTTTACCGCCTCTTTTGAAATGGTGCCAGCCGTGTTTGTGCACCGCAGCTCCTTTGCGTTATAGTTTGCGGAGTAGCTCCGCTTTGATCTCCTTTCCATGCCGTCGATGACCACCATGTCCGGCGTTATGCCAAAACTGACGAGCCGCTCGGTTGTCGCGTCGCCCACTGCAATCACCTTCTTTGCGCCTTTCAGCATTGACGCTACTTTTTGCTTTGTCACCTGCTTGTCAGGAATCAGCTCGCCAAAGGGCTTTTTCAGAAACTGCGCGTCCTTTTGGCTCAGCGGCATTATTCCTTTTTGGCCTGCTCTGCTGCTTCTGCCTGTTCCTGCGCCTGCATCCCGGCGGCGATTATGCTTATCCTGCCCGCAATGACCTTTGCTACCTTTGTGAACGCGTGTGACTGCGTGGACTCTGGCTCTGAAACAACAGAAGGCTTGCCGGTGTCGCTTCCCTCCCGGATCTGGGGATGGAGCGGGATCTCGCCTATGAAGGGAATGTTAAAGTCGTCGCTTATCTTTTTGCCGCCTCCTTGCCCAAAGAGGTAGATCTGCTCGCTGCAGTGCGGGCACTGCAGGTAGCTCATGTTCTCGACCACGCCGATTATCGGGACGTTCAGCTTGTTGAACATGCCTATCGCCTTGACTGCAACGTTCATCGCTACGTCCTGCGGTGTCGTGACTATCAGTATGCCGGTAATTGGAATAGTCTGCGCGATTGTCAGCGGCGCGTCGCCCGTGCCCGGCGGCAGGTCGATTATAAGATAGTCCAGCTCGCCCCAGTTGACGTCCGTCAGGAACTGCTTGACGATTCCAGAAACAATCGGGCCCCTGTAGATGCCGGCCTGCTGCGACTGCTCGTAGAAAAAGCCCATAGAAATCACCTTGACTCCTCCGACCATCGGCGGCTGGATCTTGCTGTTGACCACCTTAGGCGACGCCTTGAGCCCAAGCATCAGAGGCACGCTGGGTCCGTAAACGTCTGCGTCCAGAAGGCCCACCTTTGCGCCGGACTTTGCAAGCGCGAGCGCAAGGTTTACAGAAACAGTGGTTTTGCCCACCCCGCCCTTGCCGCTTGCGACAGCGACGATGTTCTTGACGCCCGGCAAGAGCTCGTCCATCGAAAGCGCCCTGCCCTCCATGACCCTAGCCGTGACTCTCATGTTGAGGTCCTTGACTCCAAGGCCGGCCATCGCAGACCTGACATCGCGCTCGATTTCGCTGTTGAACGGGCACGCCGGCGTGGTAAGTTCCAGCGTAAATGCGACCTTGCCGTCATTTATCGACAGGTCCTTTATCATCCCCATTGACACAATGTCCTTGTGAAGCTCAGGATCTATAACCTTCTTCAGCGAGCTGAGAACCTGATCGACTGTCACCATGTACCAAAAAATTTGCCTTTACCGTATTTAAATCATCGTTTCGCAGAATCCAAAATTCAGATAAAATGAGGGAACCTACTTTGCCTTTTTGTTCTCCTCTATTATTCCAAAGATGTTTCCCTCGGTGTCTTGACAGGTTGCAAACCAGCCGACCCTGGGTATAGCC
>DASPGV010000030.1:0-8598 GCA_035620415.1 Nitrososphaera sp. | reverse complement strand
CAATCCATGTTTTTGCCTTAAATTTGTGTTCTGTTCTAAATCATTTCAGGCGTCCAAAGTGGTACACTGCATTCTTATCCCCTTATGGAAGTGCGGTCACCAAGATTTGAACTCATTAGGAACATTTGAATGATGAAAAAGGTCTTCAGGCGCTTTCTCCCGCCAGATTCATAACATAACTAGGTGTGTTTTAAGCACACTATGTTACGATTCATATTCTTCCAGAAGATGCCCCGCTATTTCAGAACTTTCTGCAGCCTCTGCATTAACAACGCCGTGCCGTCATGGCCAAAGATCTTCCTTAGCGCGCCCTGGATCTCCTGAAGGGTGTACGACCTCTCCCTGAACGTTATCCCGTTGAGCTCCAGGTCGTGGAACATCGAATCACAAGAAGCCCTCCCTAGGACCAAAGTGGTTTCGACGAGCGCTTCTTTCAGCCTTTTGCCAGATATGGGCTTGTTGTAATCGCTATTTTCAGGCACTAAACGAACCAATTTTCTGTTCCGCGTGCTGTTATAAAAATAATCTCATGTATGGCGTCAGCTAAAGGTCGTGTCCCTTATCTCTATGAGGTCGCGGAGCACCGCGCTCGCAGTCTCCATTCCGCCTGCACCGCGCCCGATTATCGTCTGCTGGCCTGAATGCTCGGACGAAAACGTGACTGCGTTGAGTGTGCCGTTGACGCAGATAGGATCTGTCTTGGAAACTTCTGTTGGCGCCACATCGAGCTTTCTGCTGTCGCATGCCGCTATCAGCTTGATCGCGTTGCCCCGCTGCAGCGCCTTTTTCACGTCGGCCGAAGTAACATTGGTGATCCCTGTCCGCTTGACATCCTTCATCGTGACCTTCATGCCCATTACCCAGTTTGCCATTATGACCAGTTTCGCCGCCGCGTCAAAGCCGTCGACGTCAAGCGACGGGTTGGCCTCGGCATACCCTTTTTTCGCGGCGTCCTGCAGCGCGCTTTGGTACGTCAATCCCTCGTCCATCTTGCTCAGGATGTAGTTCGTGGTTCCGTTCAGTATGCCTCTGAACGAAGCTATCCTGTCGCCTTTAAGGCAGCGCTTTGCGAATTCCAGAATGGGGGTTCCGCCGCCGACGGTGCCGCTGAACCGGAGCATGACTCCGTTGTAGTTTGCAAGCTCGATCAACGACGGAAACGCCAGCGCAAGCGGCCCCTTGTTCACGCTGATGACGTGCCTGCCAGTCCTCATCGCCGTAATGATGTGGGACATCCCCGGTTCGCCGTCGGTGAGGTTGGTCGGGGAGCACTCGAGCACTGCCTCGGCGTCGACGTTCTCGATCACCTGCAGCGGGTTGAACTTGCCGCCGCCCTTTTCATAGGCGCCGGCGGTGCCTTTGCTCTTCTTTGCATCTAGCAGGCGCTGGAGGTCGAGACCGGCCGGCGCTACCGCCGAGCCCTTGTTGTCGACGCATGCCACTATGCGGGGCTTGATCCCGTACTGGCTGTACAGATCTGCCGATCGGGACAGAAGCAGCTTGGCAAAACTCTGCCCCACCACTCCAAAACCCACAACTATTACGCGCAATCTGGATACTGCCTTTTAGCGTCGCGAGGGCTTAATAAAACTATGAACGACTGCTCTCATACGCTTTGCATGGAAAGAATAGCCGTGGCAAAGGAATTTTACCCTCCCCGGTTATAACACTGAATCCACAGAGGAATGCACCATAGTTGCTAGATCCGATCACTACCATAGTAATTCTCATTGCGGTTGGCCTTGGCGCCGGAACCCTGGGTTCGATGCTTGGGGTAGGCGGCGGTATCATAATGGTGCCTGCTCTAACGTTTCTGGGCCTGCCACCAGCGCAGACGGCAAGCACCAGCCTCATTGCAGTCGCCTCGACAAGCGTATCCTCGACTATGGAGTATTCTAGGCAAAAGAGGATCGACTACCGCCTCGGGCTTGAGATGGCAGCATTTGCAATACCCGGCGCGGTTCTTGGCGCCTTCCTGTCAGACTACCTATCGGCAGAATCGTTCAAGCTCTATTTTGGCATACTTTTGACGCTAACCAGCATCTATGTGCTGTACAAGAATTCGATCCTGAAGGATTCCGCTGCCAAAAAGCGTTCCACTACTTTGCGGGCCGCGATATTTGCCGCCGCATTTGGAGCCGGCATAATATCGAGCCTGTTTGGCGTCGGCGGCGGGATAATATTCATGCCAGCTATGCTGATTGTGCTAGGTCTGGCAATGCAGCGAGCCGCAGCCACGTCGCAACTTACGCTCATGGTGACATCGATTGCAGGCGTGATCACGCACGCGTTCTTGTTTCATCCTGATTACCTGCACGCACTGGCACTTTCGGCAGGTGCGTTTGCCGGTGCTCAGATAGGTGCAAGGGTTTCGCGCACGGCAAAAGAGGTACTACTCCAAAAGCTCCTTGGACTTGTGCTGATAGCAGTGGCCGCAAAACTCATCATTGACTGGTTTGCCTCAAGGTAGCTACGGAAGGGTGTCGCGCACTACCCCGACTTTCCTCTTGATCTTCTGCAGCGCCTTTTCAAAATGGCCATTAGTTATTTTGATCCGGCCTTTGCCGCCGGCGAATATCTGTTCCTTGATCGCCGCCATGGCGGCAGCGTTCACCACCGCTGCAATGTCAGCGCCGGTCATGCCGTCAGTCGTTTCTACAACTTTATCAAGATCAACCGACGTATCAAGCGGTTTTTTGACCGTGTGAATCTTGATTATCTCCTCTCTTGCCTCTGCGTCAGGCCCCGGCACCTCGAGTATCCTGTCAAACCTGCCGGGGCGCAAAAGTGATTCGTCAATGATGTCTGGCCTGTTTGTGGCACCGACGATCAGCACTCCCTTCAGGTCCTCCAGGCCGTCGAGCTCTGTCAGCATCTGGCTTATCACCCGCTCGGCGACATGCGAATCGCCATCAGATCCTCTACGAGGGGCAATCGCGTCCACCTCGTCAAAGAACACAACACACGGTGCAGCCAGCCTAGCCTTCCTGAACACTTCCCGGACTGCCTTCTCGGACTCGCCTACCCACTTGCTCAAGATCTCGGGCCCCTTGACACTGATAAAGTTGGCTTCTGAAGTGGTAGCGACAGCCTTGGCTATCATTGTCTTGCCGATCCCCGGCGGGCCGAACAGTAGCACGCCTTTTGGAGCCTCAATCCCAATTCGCTCGAAGATCTCGGGGTTCCTGATGTAGCCATCGATCCTGATAAGGCTCCTCCCATGATCTTCCGGCTCGCTTGGCCGGAGGAGAACGTAGCTTTTCTTTTTGCCTGAAATTTCAATTACGTCGCGGGTTGCAAGACCTTCTTTGTCAATTACTCTGGGGTCGACAATTGCGATTCCCCGGCCGACAAACTTGGGGCTCGTCTCGGCGACTTTAAGCGTGATACCCATCTTTTGTCTAATGAGAAAACGCTCACAAATTATTTGACTATTCCTTACTACTTTCTTACTTCGTCCACGTAAAAGATCGCTTCATTCCGCCTGAGCGCGGCTCCGGCAGCCAGATTGAGCATGGAATTGTGCAGCCTTGCAGCATCCGGCTCTGCCCCTTCGCTGTTGCCTGCCAGCACCAGATGCAACTTTATGCTCGAGCCAAGAACGTCACCCAGCTCTTGGTTCACGGTTGCAGTGTATGGCCGCAGCGCTCCCCTGAATACGTCGGCTCTTGCTCTCAGAACTCCAGAGATCTTTTTGCCTGCAGGCGCGTCCGGACCAACGATTACGATCGTGCCCTTAGAGTCCTTGTATTTCGCAGGCTCTTCCACCGCGCCCTGCGGCGCCATCGCGTTCACCGCTTCCCTTGTTATCAATCCCGGAATGTAGATGAAGTTGTCAACAAGAGCGTCCCACTGTTTTCTTGGCAGCGAGCTGAAAGCTGCGTTGTAGTCATAGTCGCCTGTAAAATGAATAACAGAATCAATCCTCCCAAACTTTGTCCTTGCAGTGTTGAAGATGCGCTTTACGCTTTCTTCATCCAGCATGTTGATAGCATGGCTGTGGAAATCTTTGTACTCCTGCATGTCCCCCTGATTGTTTGTCAGGATTATCACCTGCTTGGCTCCAGAGCCCTGTGCAAGTTTTGCGACAAGCCTGACCCTCTCGATGTCCTTCTTGGCTGACGAGCTGGTTGTCAGCACCACGACCCTGTCATGCAGATCCGGTTGAGCCGGGCCGTCCACCCCGGTGCCCACTATTGGCTTGACCGGGTAGAACACCCTGTCGTTCGGGATTACCCTGCCGTTTATTAGCTTGCTTATCTTTTCGTCGCAGAGGTTCATCACCATCTCCGCCACGTCCTCCTGCGTCAGGAACTCGCCGTCAACTATCATCTTGCTGGTGTTGTTCTGAATCTTTTCGGCGATCTCTTGCATCTTGGCTAGGGCGCCTGAAACGGTCTCGGCAAGTTTCTTGACATTTTCTTCAGACTCTTGCCCGCGCGCCTTGGCGATTTCAACCGCTACCTGCCGGCAGCCTTTTGCAACTACGTCGTCCGGCTCACCCAGCAGCGGAAGCGCGCCGGCGGTGACCTTCTCGACCTCTACAGAGCTCAGGCCGGGATACCCGCCCACTCGCAGGAATTCAGCAGCTGCCTTTGGGTAGACCGTCTTGTAGATCCTGTCAGAGTGCACAGGCCCGGGGTTGGTTGAAATGGAGCGTACGTCTCTCTCGGTCAGCTCCCACGCAAGAGCCTCTGCGAGGCGGTTTTTTGCCCCCTGGGCCGCGGTGTAGGGAGTCCTGAACCTGTAGGGCCTCTGCTCGTATCGGTTCTCCTCGGTGAAAAACGTCGCAATGGCGATTATCTTGCCGCCCCTTTCCATCGCGCCCAGGCCGCTGACGGAAGTCCAGAAAGTGCCTGTCAGGTGTATGGCCACCGCGTCACGGAACTCTTTGACGCTTGCGTTAGTAAAGGTCTTGACAGGCCCTGAAACACCGGCATTGTTGACAATGATGTCTACCCTGCCAAACTGCTTCTTCAGGTTTGCAAACATTGTGTTTATCCCTGCCTCGTCAGCAACGTCGACCCCGGGAAAAACCGCTACCTTGCCTGAAGAGCCCGCGGAAGAAATTATACCATTCAATATGCCCGCCGTCTGGTCAAGGGGCTCTTTTCTCCTGCCCATTATTGCAATGTTGGCGCCGGCCTCAGCAAACTTTTTTGCTATTGCCTGTCCTATACCGGTCCCGCTGCCTGTAATGACAACGGTTTTGCCGCTAAATTTCAATCCAGACTTGAGATGGGACGACTGCTCTTCCACAAAGTTGCCACTTTTCTAGGACTATTAAAGGTAACTTCATTTCTTGCAGTAGTTATGAACACTATTGTGGATGTCAAAAAGTTATGGCAGTTCGCCCATGTCGCGAAGGCTCCCCTTTATGTGGCTCGCTATCCTGTCGGCGATCTCCAGCATGGCCTGGCTGAACGCAAAAGTGTCTTCATGGATCCACTTGCCATAGATCCTGATGTGGTCTTCCATCGGGTCAACCCTGATCTCGCCTTCATGCAGCATCACTTCTTTTAGCATTTCTGTGAGCTTTGAATCTTGTTGCAATATTCTGCTGAAGTCTTCGCTGCCGGTCCACCTGACGCTTATTACGCGCTTGCCGCTAAAGTGTCCTTTTGTTATCGGTTCGCACCTTGCTAGGAAGCTGTCGTTCTCCTTGCTATCCCTCTTCAGGATGTAATGCACCTGATAGTACTGCAGTGAGCCATAAGGCAATGGAACCGGGTCTTGTTTTGGCATGCTCAATTCCTCTGCAATACCTGGACAAAGTCGATGTTTTTGCCCATGACGCTTATGAGGCCCTTGTTTGTCACGAGCCTTGACGAAAGGGCAAAGCTATGGCTGTAGTAAGTTTCTTGGCGTTCTAGCTGGTGCGATCCGAGCGGAAGCGCATCGCATTCAATCCCACTCGCCTTCATTTCCTGCGCCAGCCTTTCATGCTCGGTCATCTTTTTTATGACGATCGGCTCGGCGTCGCCATGACCATGTTCTTCCTCGTGTGAACCTGTGTGAGAAGTATGATCCGTGTGTTCCACGGCAACAGGTAAAATTGCCGCCCACAAATAAATTCTACTGTGGGCTTTTCAGGTAGCCCTTGACGCCCGACTTGTCCAGCCTCCTGACTTTTTTTAGCACGTCTGATTCAAGGTCGCGCTTGTATTTTTCGACCTTTTTCGCAATGTCAGAGTGCTTTGTTCCAAGTATCTGGCATGCAAGAATGCCGGCGTTCTTGGCCCCGTTTATCGCCACGGTGGCAACAGGCACGCCCGGCGGCATCTGGGCTATTGACAGGAGCGAGTCGAGGCCTTCAAGGCTCTTTGTTTTGACCGGCACGCCGATGACTGGAAGTGGGGTCAGGGACGCCACCATGCCCGGAAGGTGGGCCGCGCCGCCTGCCCCGGCGATAATGACCTCAATGCCTCTCTTCTTGGCACCTGCAGCATAGTCGACCATCCTATTTGTTGTCCGGTGCGCCGACACTATCGTGATTTCATTTGGAACTCCGAACTTGTCCAGAACTTCCTTTGCCTCCTTCATGATCGGCAGGTCAGAGTCGCTTCCCATTATGATGCCTACAAGAGCTTCTTTCATGCTCCGCCCTCCGCAGATACAAGCTCGATCGCCTTTCTAGCCTTTGCGGCTCGCGCAAGAGCCTTTTTTACAGTCCTTGCGGTAGCGGTGATGTGGCCCAGCTTGCGCCGCGGCCTTGCAGTTTTCTTGCCATATATGTACAGCTTTACTCCCGGCAACTTCATGAGCCGCGTCAGGCCCTTGACTGCATAGGGGCCGTTTGAGCCTTCAGGGCCAAGAATGTTGACCATGACGGCAGGCGACAGCAGCTCCGGCTTTGACAGCGGCAGATCAAGCACGGCGCGCAGGTGCTGCTCAAACTGCGAGACAGAGCACGCTTCGTTGGTGTAGTGGCCCGAGTTGTGAGGACGTGGTGCGATTTCGTTTACTAGCACGTCACCTTTTTTTGTGACAAACATTTCGATCCCAAATATCCCTGCGCCGTGCAGCACTTGCATAGTCCTTTCTGCAGTCCTTTTTGCTTTTAACTCTACCTTGCGGCTGATCCTAGCAGGAACTACGGTGCTGTCAAGGATGTTGTTCTTGTGCACGTTTTCAGCCACCTGGAACGACTCTATCTGTCCGCTCGGGTTTCGGGCCACCATTATCGATATCTCTTTTGTAAAGGACACAAATTTTTCCAACATGCACTCCCTGCCTTCAAAGTAGCTGAAAGCCTCATGCACCTTGTTCTTTGAGGTTATCAAAAAGTTGCCGCGGCCATCGTACGAGTCTTCGCAGGCTTTGAGCATGGCCGGAAAGCCAAACTTTTTGCACAGTTCCTGCAGGTGATCTTCAGAGCGCACGAGCGCAAAATCGGGCACCGCAATCCCGTGCTCTTTTAGGAATGACTTTTGCCTGTACTTGTTCTGTATTGTGCGCAGAGTTTCGGGCGCCGGCCTGACAGGATAGTTCTTTAATTCGAGCTCTTTCAAAGCGGCTGAATTTGCCAGTTCGATTTCATAGGTAAGCACATCGCACTTTTCAGCAAGCTTCATTATCGCACTTTCGTCCTTGAAATCGGCCACTATCTGCTCGTCGGCTATCCTTGAAGCGGGGCAGCCTTCTGTCGGGTCTAGTACAACTACCCTGAGCGACATCCGCCTTGCCTCGTACGCGATCATTTTGCCCAGCTGGCCCCCGCCTATAATGCCCACGCAAAAGGGCCTGTCAATGGCAAGGATGTCGCTGTTGACCATTAACTTGGTATTGCTGGTTCGCAGCGGCGTTAAAAGTCTTTCAATCAGATAGATTTTTTATTGCATGGATAGTAGGCATTACGATGAGGCTCCTGCGCAAGGGCAAGGTCAAGGACATCTACGAGCTTGACAACGGCAACATCCTCTTCCACTTTTCAGACAGGGTTTCTGCCTTTGACGTCAAGATGGCCACTCCCATCCCAAGGAAGGGTAAAGTGCTCTGCAGGTTTGGCCAGTTCTGGTTTGATACGCTCGAGACGCCACACCACATGGTAAAGGTGGTCGAAAAGGACAAGATGGAGGTCAAAAGGCTTGAAATGATACCGGTAGAGTGCGTCGTCAGGGGGTACTTTTACGGCAGCTTTGTCGACCGTTACAAAGACCACTTGGGCAAAGAACTGCCTCCAAACTTCAAGCCCATCTTGGCATCAAAGTTGCCGCGGCCAATCTTTGACCCGACGACCAAGTCGGAAGAGCACGACATGCCCATAGGCAGGCAACAGGTGGTCTCCTCGGGCATCCTGTCTGGCAAGGACTATGATTACCTCGAAAAGACCTCAATATCGCTCTATGAAAAGATGAGCAGCATCGTAGAGCGGACCGGCTTTATCATTGCAGACGTCAAGTTCGAGTTTGGCAGGAACGAGCAGGGCGACATCGTCCTTGGGGACTCGCTTGGGCCGGACGAGTACAGGCTATGGCTGAAGGACGACTACCAGCCCGGCAAAACCCAGAAAAGCTATGACAAGCAGCTGCTGCGGGACTGGCTCATCAAGATAGGGTTCAAGGACAAGGTTGACCGGCTAGCAAAGGAGGGCAAAAA
>DASPGV010000029.1:0-11283 GCA_035620415.1 Nitrososphaera sp. | reverse complement strand
ATTGCCAGTGTAATGACCATTATTGCCAGCCCCTTGCCCATGCGCCTGCCGGAGGTCAGGATTATCGGCTCCTTTTCATGTCCGTGCTCGTCGTGTGACATCTCTCATTTTCTCCTTTTTAGTGGTGAGGCTCGCGCCTTGTGTAGTCGTAGTACTGCTCTCCGATCGCAAACGGGTCGTTCATGTTTGCAGGCTTGCCCTTGAAGGCGGCCGTTATTATGCTGTAAAGGAATACGCCCGCTCCTGCACCAGCCATGAACCCGCCGATGCTGGCTATTTGGTTCATTATTACGAGCGGCTGCACATCAACATAGTCGAAAACGCGCCTTGGCTGTCCGTACAGTCCGAGGACGTGCTGTGTTAGGAATACTATAGTAAGCCCTGCGAAGAAGAGCCAGAACGCGACCATGGCCTGCCTTTCGCTGTACATCCTGCCTGTGATGAACGGAAACATGTAGTACGTAAAGCCAATGAACGCCATGGTGACCAAGCCTGCGACGAACAGGTGGAAGTGCCCAACTACCCAGTAGCTGTCGTGAGTGAGAAAGTCCAGCGGCATAGCTGTGTTGACGATGCCTCCGGCTCCCGCGTAGAAGAAGAGCACAATGCCTCCAACAGCCCAGCTCATGGGTGCTGCGAACTTGATCCTACCGCCCCACATCGTCGCTATCCAGTTAAAGACGTGCATGGCCGACGCCGGCACTGCCGCCAAGGTCCCGACCATGAATACTGTCTTTTCGGTAAAGCTCATGCCTGTAGAGTACATGTGGTGAGCCCACGAAGCAAAGCCTACTATTGCCAATAGCACAAACGCCGCGACGCCCGACTGGTAGCTAAAGATGGGTTTCCTCGAGAACTTGGGTATCAGCTCGTACAGCATACCCACTGCGGGTATCAGGAATATGTACACTTCTGGATGGAACGTGAACCAGAAGAGGTGCTGGTACGCAATGGGATCCCCTCCCATAGCCGGGTTGAAAAAGCCCGATACGCCAAGCCTGTCCGTGTACAGCATGATAAGCGCCGCCGCAAAGGTAGGTATTGCGACGATTATCATGAGCGACGTTACAAGCGTTGACCAGACAAAGAGCGAAGTCTTCATGAGCGGAAGGTCGGGGTGCTTCATCCTGAGGATCGTGACGATAAAGTTGATCGCTCCTAGAACAGAAGAGATGCCTGCAATCTTTAAGCCAAATATCCACATCTCGGCCGCGGGACCCGGAGCCCTTATGATCGAATAGGGCGGGTAGGCATTCCACGTAAGATCTGCAAAGCCAAGCCAGACGAGCGCCATCGCGACAGGTATCATCCAGAATGCGACTGCGTTGAGCTTTGGCCACGCCATGTCCTTGTACCTCACCATGATGGGGATCAGGTAGTTGCCGATGCCTGAAGCGAACGGGATGAGCCAGAAAAACAGCATATTGGTTCCGTGCACCGTGAATATCCTGTGGAACGTGTTTGAATCAGGAATCAAATCCCCCGTGCCGGGGAAGAAGAGCTCGGTTCGGATGCCCATGGCCAGAGCTCCGCCTATGATCAAGGCGGTTATTGACAGGTAGACATAGAGCAGGCCGATATCAGTGTGATGGGTCGAAAAAAGGATCTCCCACATTGGGCGGGGCTGTTTAACCTCTAGGACCAACTCGCATCGCTCCCTATTATTGCTCGTACATGGAATACTATATCAATAAAAGCATTTTGTTTTTAGCACTGCCTGCAAAGCCAATGATGAATGTAGGGCTTGTAAAAGTAAAATTTACAGAAAAATGGTTTTAGCTTGCGATGGCAGTGGCGCCCTTGCTTTGTGTCAGATCCGCCGTGGCGTTGGTGACTTCAGCTCCGCCTTCACCGGGCTCTTCAACTATCAGCTTTGCCCTCATCTGGTAGTGCGAGAATCCGCAGTATTCCCTGCATTGGATCAGGTATTCGCCTGACTGGTCTGGAACTAGCCATACTACGTTGACCCTGCCGGGAACCGCGTCCATCATGGTTGTGAAGTCGGGTATGTTGAACGCGTGTATAACATCGAGTGATGTCACTTCAAACTTGTACGGCTGGCCCTTCACCAAGTGGAGCTCGCTGATCTCCCTCATGCCGTCTTCGTGCTCGAAGGTCCATAGCCACTGTTGGCCCGTTACCTTAACGACTTGGGCATCCGCGGGAGCGTGGTCGAGCAGCCTTTCAATGTTCCAAGCGTCCGCGCCAACGTAGACAAGAATAGCGATAACCACTCCGACGTAGACCCACTCTATTGTCGCGTGGCCCATTACTGGTGCGTACCTCCTGTCCTTGAGGGAGTAATGTCTCCTCTGTTCTTTGGATTGGACTCGCGGAAGCGCCATACCACGTAGGCGATCGAGCCCATGACGACTGCGCCTACAACGAACGCGACTACCATTAGCCTGTAGAACAGCGACCAGATCTCCACCCTGTGCAGTATGTAGCCTTCGGTGGACTCTTGGGCAAAAGCGGATTGTATGCCAAGAAGGAATGTGGCAACAACTGGAATCAGGAGCAAAATCATCGCCGAATGTGAAACCATTCTATCGCGTCCCTTTTTCTGTTATCACTCGATTTCCAATGTTATTTAAGGTTTTGCAAAACAGCCTAGTCGCTCGGGTAGCGGTGCATGTCCATCACGTTCACCCCTGAAAGCGAGTAGACCTTGCTTTCGTGCTTCAGCACGGTTAGCGACGCGTTGCGTATGTGCCACCGATAAAGAGCTTCTGGCTTCAAGTCAAGTAGAGTCGCAAGCGCCGCCTTGATGGGGTCAAGGTGTGTGACCATTAGCACGTTACTGTCTTCGTGCTTTTTCAGCGCGTCGTCAAGCAGGCTTTTTACCCGCTGCTTGACTGATGCAAACGGCTCGACTCCGAAGCTGTCAAGCACCGGGTCGTGCTCGGCGTAGAACCTCAAGAACAGGTCGCCGTACTTTGTCGTCACCTCTTCGTAGTTCATGCCCACAAGCTTGCCCAGCTCTATTTCGTAGAGCCGCTCATCGACTTCATAGCTCAAGCCCAGAGTGTCGCACACTATTTGCGCAGTCTCCATCGCTCTTATCACCGGTGAAACATAGACCTTGTCAAACGGGATGCTCTTCAGCTGCTTGGCCGCGTCCGCCGCCTGCTGCCTGCCCTGGGCAGTCAGGTGGGACTCGATGTGCCTGCCGACAAGGGTCCTGCTGACGTTGTTCTCTGCCTGACCGTGGCGCATAAAGATAACTAGGGGCAATTGCTGTGAAGCTGACCGTGGAATCGATTAATAATTA
This sequence comes from Nitrososphaera sp., assembly GCA_035620415.1. GTDB lineage: Archaea > Thermoproteota > Nitrososphaeria > Nitrososphaerales > Nitrososphaeraceae > Nitrososphaera. Next base: position 8,012 of record DASPGV010000029.1, on the reverse strand, counting down.
TTTAGATATTAGTGATGTAAAAAGTTAATATCGAGATCACATGTGAACGACCCTATGAGAATAGGCATAGTGGGAGGCACCGGCGGCATGGGCGAGGGCTTTGCTCTCCGGTGGTGCAAGAAGCACCACGTGATCGTGGGCTCCAGGGACGCCCAGAAGGCAAGGGAAGCCGCAGAAAACTACAGCAACGCTGCAAAACAAGCCTACGGCAGCATAGCCGGCAGCATCACCGGCGACGAGAACATCGCGCTTGGCAGGGATGTTGACGTCCTGATACTTTCGATCCCATACGAATTCATCGACGACACCTGCGGCAGGCTGGCCGGCAAGATCCGCGACGACTGCGTGGTGGTCTCGCCAATCGTGCCCATGATGAGGACCGACGCAGGCTTTGTCTACATCCCGCTCGAGCAGGGAAAAAAGCAGGCTGCGGAAATGGTTGCAGACAGGCTGCCGCCGAGGAACAGGGTAGTCTCAGCGTTCCACACGATATCTGAAGTAAAACTGAAGAACGTCGGCCAGGGGCTCGACGCTGACACGTTTATCTGCGGCGACGACCAGAATGCCGTCGGCAAGCTGACAGAGCTTGTTTCCGAGATCGCCGGCCTTCGCCCCATCTACCTCGGGCCGCTCGCCCTCACGTACCAGGCCGAGATCCTGACCCCGATGCTCTTAAACGCCGCCAAGAGGAACAAGATGAAGAATCCTGGCGTGAAACTCGTGTGAACGCAAACATTATCAGGAATGCCGGCTAGTACATGATGCGGGCATGAGGTGGAAGGAAGAGATCGGCGGCAGAAAGCGCGGCAGGAACTGGATGTCTGCCATGGGCGTCCTGTTCATGGTCATGGCCGCGATAATCCTGATACGAAACATCGTGCTTTTTTACGATGCTCTTTCTGTCGGCCTTGAAGCAGACCCTGTAGCACATTTCCTTGACAACTTTGTAAACGCTCAAATAACAAATGAAAAATTTGCGATCGCAATGATCGCTGCCGGAGGATTTCTGCTCTACTGGGGATTCTTTAGGAAAAAGGAAGACTATGGCCCGCCAGACGAGCACGAATGGCGCCGGCTCAATCGCTAGCATCATATTTTAATAACCAGACATTGAATAATAGCTGAACAAAAATTGGGCCTGATGAACCGGATGTCAACCGTAATCAAGCAAAAGGTGAACATGCTGCTCGATAAGTTCGAGGACCCGCGCGAAGCTCTTGATTATTCGTACGTCAAGCAGCTGGAAATGCTGAACAAGGTGCGGAGGGGCCTTGCGGAAATCATCACAGCGCGCAAGAGGCTGGAAATGCAAAAGTCAAAGCTGTGGGACAACATCCGGCTGCTCGACGAGCAGGCAAGGAGGGCGCTTGACGCCGGCAGGGAAGACCTTGCAAGGCTTGCGCTTGAACGCAAGAACGCCAACCTGATCCAGATACAGGACCTTGACAAGCAGATTGCAGAGCTTCAGGAAGAAGCGCGCAAGATGGAGGAGGGCGAAAAGCGCATGGCGCTCAAGGTCGAGGAATTCAAGTCAAAGAAGGAGGTCATCAAGGCTCGCTATACCGCTGCGGAAGCGCAGGTCAAGATAAAGGAGAGCGTCACCGGAATCTCGGAGGAGATGGCCGACGTGGGCATGGCCATGAACAGGGCGGAGGAAAAGACGGAGAACATGAGGGCAAAGGCGCAGGCTCTGGACGATATGATAAATTCAGGAGTTCTTACGGATTATACAACAAATAAGGATGAAATTGAGAGAGAACTAGAAAAAATTACAGTACAAAGCTCAGTTGAGGAGGAATTAGCAAAGTTAAAGTCAGAGAAGGAACGTAAAAAGAAGCAACAAGTGGAGCAAGAAACCCAGCAATGAGAAGAAAAGCCAAGGTGAAAGGCAGGGCGGCCACCAGCAAACTAAAGTCAAAAGGCAGATTGCGCGCAAAGAAGAGGACTTCTGCACGGAAACCCGCCGCCAAGGCACGCAAAAAGGCGGCAGTTGTACGGGCAAAAGCGAAAAGCGCAGGATCTGGCAAGAAGATAGTAAGGATAATGGGCCATGGCCAGTTCACCGTGGACAACAAGATCCTGAAAAAGTTGAACGATATCGACAACGACATAGTAAAGCTGGTCAGCACAGAAAGGTCTGATGACTTTGAATTCAAGAAACGGCTGACAGAGCTCAGCGAAATGGTCGTGAAAAACGGCAAGCCGCTCGATCCGCGGGAGATAATAAAGTCAGATATCATCCTGCCGAGCGCAGACCTGTCGATAGACGAAGCAAAAAGGCTGTTCAGAGGAGAAGGCGTTATCCCCGAGATCTAAGGGGAAGGTCCCAGAGCGGGTACCATAGCGTCATGTCTTTTTCAAACGGCATCTCTTCTGCCGCAGCAGACATGATCTTCATCTCCTGCTCGGTGTTCCTTGTCTTGTCGCCTGTCGGGACGAACGGGTAAAAGTTGTCGCGCCGGTAATTGTATATCAAATATTGCTTGCCGCCTTGGCGTTTATCTTCAAATTCAAAAACGGCTGCAAGAAGCTGGTCCGAAAAGCCCTTTTCTGCCACCATGTCGCCGGCTGCCGTCAGGCCAGCCAGAAGGTCTTCTATCTTTTTGCCCTCGAGCACCACCCACAAGTATCCGTACGAGTCGGTGACGGTGCGAAATGTTAGGTTGAATTCTGGATGCAGGGAGCCGAGGAACCCTTTGAGATCCTGCTCCATTTCGTAAAAGAACGTGCCGCTGACGGTCTTGAATGTGAGCGCGCACCTGCCGCTAACCTTGAGCCCCAGCTTTACTTCCAGCGTGACGTGCGCGGAAGAAAGGGAGAACAGAATGTCCGAGTCTGCCTTTGGCAGGCGCTTGCTGCTGATGTTGTCGCGTATTCTTTTGAAAAAGCTCAGCTCATGGCAGCCTCCATTTCCATGAGCTTTTTCACTCGCTGGTCTACTGGCGGGTGAGTCGAAAATAGCCTTGCAAACGCGTCGCCTGATAGCGCAGGCACGATAAAGAACGCGTTCATTCCCTCCACTTCCCGCAGGTCCCTTGTCGGTATCCGCTTCATCGTGCCGCTTATCTTGAGCAGCGCGCTTGCTAGCTTGCTGGGCTTGCCAGTCATGAGAGCGCCGTCCCTGTCTGCCACGAACTCGCGGTAGCGCGATATCGCCCTGATAATGAGGAAGCTAACAAACCAGGTGATTATCGCCACGAGCAGTATCAGCGCCATGCCACCACCGCTGTTCCTGCCGCGCCCGCCGTAGCCGCCGTACATCCCGCCGAACATGCTGAACCGCATGAGGTACCACGCTATGGTCGAGAACAGGCTTGCAAGTGTCAGCACCAGGACGTCGCGATTCTTGATGTGCGACAGCTCGTGCGCGATTACGCCCTCCAATTCCTCGGTTTCAAGCTGGTCCATAAGGCCGGTGGTCACGGCGACGATGGAGCTCTTGGGGGTTTTGCCAGTCGCAAACGCATTTGACATCTGGGTGTTGACCACCGCGATCCTCGGCTTAGGAAGGTTGTTCCGCGCAACGATGCGCTCGACCAAGTCGTGCAACTCGGGAAACTGCTCTCTGCTCACTATTTTTGCGCCGGTGCTCCACAGCACTATCTTGTCGGAAAAATACCACTGAGCAAGTATCATGACGCCTGCAATGGCCGCTATCGGGATGGCGCCAAAGCCGACGTAGGCCAACACACTAAGGAATACAAGGTAGAGTATGGTGAGCACTGCAAAGCTTACGATTATTCTCGCAGTAAGGCCGTTGTCCCTCTTTTTCCAGGGGGCTTTTTTCGTGTACACACTTAGATTATGTCGGATTTGTTTTATAATCATATTGTATGTGAAGAACAAAAGCCCAAGGCCCTGCGGCTTTTTGTCGCGGATGCGATGCATCGCTTTTGCTTTAGGTCGCCGGCCATCTTCGCTCAAAGGCGTCCAGCGGAATCACCCTGAGCCCACCGAACTTGACGCTAGAATGGCATAACGCCTCAAGGCGAATCACATACGGATTCTACTGTAACAATTTATGTTTTCTAAGTAGATACAAAAACTTAAGTTATAGTCTGACCAATGGCGTGCATGGAGATATACGAACCGTTTACGACGGAAGCGGCTATTGAACCTCCAAAAGAACTAAAGTCATGCCCGGTGGACAACACATTCAAGATTATCGGCAAGAAATTCACCGTACTGATACTGAGGAACATGATCTACTCTAAGCAGAAGCACTTTAACGAATTCCTCAACTCGATCGAGGGGATCAACCCCAACACTCTTTCCACCCGCCTCCGCGAAATGGAAAGGAACAAACTAATCGAACGGAGGATTTTCCATGAAAGCCCTGTCCGGATCGAATATCACCTTTCAGAAAAGGGAAGAGACCTGCTCCCGATTCTCGAACAGATGGCTGCTTTTTCGATGAAGCACGCCCCAGAGATATTCAGAAACGGCAAGGCATCGTGTTTCCAGCAGGTTATGCACAGAGATCCTGTTTCGCTTTAGCAACTTAGCAAACCTTAACCTGCTCCCTGGAAGCTCACTTTCCCATTTATTAGGTGCAGGTAATTTTCATGGTTCATGGGAAAAGCGCTTGAAACCGCGAACCGCTTCTACGATACAACCGAGAACAAGAAGGGCAGGGGCCTCGAAACGATACTTGCCAATGACATGACGTTTGTAGGCCCGCTCATGAAGACTTTTGGGGCTGAAGAATACATCAGCTCGACAAAGCAGTTTTTGCAAATGCACAGGGCGACTAGGATGCTGAAGCAGTTTGAAAACGGAAACGACGTGTGCTCGATCTACGAAATGGATATCGCCACTCCTGACGGAGGCATAATAACAATTGAGCTTACAGACTGGATTCAGGTATCAAACGGCAAAGTGTCGAAGCAAAAAATCTATTACGACCCGAGAGTATTTGCTAAAGCATTCGGGATGGGCTGATGGTTTCCAACGGACAGCTTGAGAGCAAAATTCGCGCTCTGACAAAGCGCAAGGATTTGAGCGAGAAAAAGATGTTCGGCGGACTCTCATTCATGCTCAACGGCAACATGTGCTTTGGCACAATCAAGGACGACCTTGTAGTTCGCGTGGGTCCGGAACATTACAAAGACGCTCTGGCCATGCCGCACGCGAGGCCGATGGACTTTACTGGCCGCCCGATAAAGGGATTCGTCTATGTCGACTCAAAGGGCTGGTCAAATGACGCGACGCTGAAAAGGTGGCTGGACATGGGCATCGGCTACGCCTCTACGCTCCCCAAGAAAGTGGCAATGCAAAAGAAGGCAGCAAGGTAATGCCGGGTCGGTCACGTTATCCTAACTCGGTTAGCAAATGGATACTACCAGATATATTAGGCGCACAGTACCATACCAAACCCTGTGACTTTACAGTATCGATGTTTGCCGCAACCAAGCTTCCCCTTGGGGAGTAACGCCTTTTATGTTATCAGTCCCGGAACGCGTGTGAATGAAATCATACAGTTCGCGTTTCCGCCCGATCGCGATCCAAGCGCAAAATAGGTTGTTGATAACATAATGGTTAGCGTAGAAAAACAGGACGCGAATAGTTCGGGATGGAGAACGCTCATCATCCTGAGCAGCCTGGGCCTGATTGTTTTGTTTGACGAGATGATGATATTGCCCGCCATTCCGGATTTCATTCGCGACTTCAACATCTCTTACAGCGCCTCATCGTGGCTGCTCTCAGCCTACATAATCGCAGCGGCCGTCATGACGCCGATCGGAGGCAGGCTGTCTGACATCTATAGCAAGAAAAAGGTATTGCTCATAGTGATTTCAGTATACATAGCGGGCGTTCTGGCGGGACGGTTTGCCGACACTATAGAAGTCATGCTCGCGGCGAGAGCTGCGCAGGGTGTAGGCATGGCCGCGTTTCCAATCGCCTTTGCAATCATCAGGGAAGTTTTTCCAGAGAAGAAACTTGCATTGGGGCAGACGATATTCAGCTCCATGTTCCCGGCGGGTGCCGTCATCGGCCTTGTGGGCGGCGCAGCCATAATCCAGAATTTCGGCTGGCAGGCGACTTTCTTGGCCGTGCTCCCTGTCTCGATTGCACTCTGGCTGATAATAGCCAAGTTTATCCACGTCCAGAGTCCAGTGCCAATGGAAACCAAAATAGAAACAGGCAACAGCAATCCGTCGAATAACCGGACAATCGACGTAAAGGGAACGCTGGCACTTGCGGCCACAATAATTCTGTTCCTGACCGGCATCACCTTCCTGGAAAGTAACGGCGCCGGCTCTTGGTACCAGATCGCCGCCCTGTTCGCCGCGTCAGGGGCATCGCTTGCAGCGTTTATCGCAATTGAAAAAAGGACACCTTCGCCACTGCTCGATTTCAAGCTGATGAAGAACAGGAACTTCCTTCCTCCGACATTGATTCTCATGATGACCTTCCTCTCAATCTTCACCGTGTACCTGACGGTCCCAGTCATGGTAAGGAGCCCAGAGCCGCTGGGATTCGGAGGGGACGCCTTGGCGGTCGCCAGAGTCCAGCTGCCATTCATGATTGTGTTCATGGTCGGCACGATCATGTCCGGCTTTATCCTGAACAAGGTGAAGAATACCAAGCTAACGCTCATTGGCACCGCGATCAGCACGGTGGGATTCTTCATCCTGCTCATGTTCCATTCCACCGAAACCATGGTTTCAGTCGGGCTCACGATACTTGCAGCCGGGCTCTCGCTTTCTATTACAGGCGGGTTTAACGTAATACTGGTTTCAGTGCCGATGCAAATGACCGGCATTGCCCTCGGAATGACCCTGCTACTAAACCTGGTAGGAATGTCGGTGGGTCCCGTGTTCGCCGGGATAATGCAGCAGACGTACCAGGGAACGATAGAGGGAGTGGAAGGACAATTCCCCTCACAGGAGGCGTACAACCTGATATTCATAACGGCAGCCTTTATCTCGCTTGCGTCGCTTGCCTTGGCGCTTATGGTGAGCAGGAGAAAAGTGGCGCCTGCAATCATACAGGAAAGCGCGCCAAAAACAGAGGAAAAAAGCTAGGCCTACCTGCCGTTCATGAAGCGCTCGAGCCTGTCCATCGCCTTCTCGAGCATGTCCTCCGGCGGGAGGTAGACGACCCTAAAGTGGCCCGAGCCGTATGTGGATCCAAAGCCCGAGCCGTGCACGGTCAGGACTCCGGTGCTGTTGAGCAGGTCAACCACGAACTGCTGGTCGTCCTTCCACCGGTTGCCAAGCTTTACCTTTGGGAAAACATAGAACGCGCCGCGCGGGACTCTGCACTGCAGCCCCATCGCGTTGAGGCGCTTGACGACATAGTCACGCCTTTTCCTCAGCTTTTCGACCATCACTGAAATGTGCGTCTGGGGGCCCCTCAGCGCCTGCACCGCTGCAATCTGAACCGGAAGGTTTGACGCAATCCGCACGCGCGCAAGCTTCGGTATATCCTCCCTGAGGCCGGCAAGCTTTTTGGAGGCGCTGTTCATGGCGATGTAGCCGCAGCGCCAGCCGGTCATCAAATAAGCCTTTGAAAAGCCGTTGAGCAAAACTACAGGGGCGTCCTTGGCGACCTTGCCGATTCCGGTGAACTGGGAATCAAATACGATCCTGTCGTATATCTCGTCACAGATGAGGTAGAGATCATGCTCTGTCGCAATGTCCACCAGCTGCTGCAGGCTCTTTCTGTCAAAGACCTCGCCAGTCGGGTTGTTGGGGCTGATTATGCAAAGCGCTCGTGTTCTGGGTGTTATCTTTGATCGCAGGTCTTCAAGGTCGGGCCTGCCGTCAGGGTGCAGCTTGAACTCGACCGGCCTACCGCCGTAGAATTTCACGTAAGACGAGTAGGGCGGGTAGTAGGGGCCCGGCATCAATACTTCACTGTTTGGGTCGACAATTGAAGCCATGGTCATGTCAAGGCCCTCGGACACTCCGTTTGTTACAATGACGTCCTCCTCGGTGACGTCGAGCCCCTTTTCGGACTCTTTCTCTACTATTGCCTCCCTCAGCTCCGGGAGCCCTTCAGAATCA
>DASPGV010000028.1:0-7586 GCA_035620415.1 Nitrososphaera sp. | reverse complement strand
TCTACTTCGTCTGCAATTAGAGTGACTTTTTTCGTCACGCCGGTGGACTGCGCCTGCGCGCCAAGGTTGATCTGGCCAAGCGGGCCAAAGACAACAAATCCAACCAGCAAGACGTCTGCCGCAATTCCTGCTATAACGGGTTTGTTCATTGCCGGCAACAAACTGTTCACATATTAAAGAATTTTTATCTTTTTTCTCCATTTATTAATTATAGTACAATATCTGATATAATTTGATGTGATATTTACTAGCTAACATAGTACTGGTAGCCGGTGCCGCCAGAGGCGCTGACATACGTTTTTGTACCCGTGCAGGCAAGTAATTTCGCTTGCACATTTTCGGCAAAAAGCAGGTGGTGAATTGCGCCGTATGCGGCAAGGAGCTCGGGCGTCACAAATACAAGCCCGGCGAAGACTGGGGGATGCAGGGCCTGCTCTGCGGCGACTGCCACATCGAAAAGACAAGGGAGTTCATGCTCCAGCAGAAAGACACCTGCGCGATGTGCGGCAAGGAGCTTGGCGACATCGCCAACAAACCGAGGTGGCAGTGGGAGATGGAGCCGGGCTCGCTTTTGTGCGACAGCTGCTATCGCAAAAAGGATGCCGACTATAACAAAAAGATGAGTTTTTGCGCCATCTGCAACGGCAAGCTTGGCATGTTCTACTTCCATCCCAAGCCGGCGTGGCACATCGAGGGGAACCTGTGCAGGAAGTGCTGGGACAGCAAGAACAACAACTGGTGATGGATTGTTCAAAAAACATGAATGCGAGACGTGCGGGATCAAGTTCCGCAAGGTCGAGGAACTGATGCAGCACCAGCAGGTCGCGCACGAGCGGCGCCTCTACATGTGCAGCGAATGCAACATTGGCTTTGAAGGCATGGAGCAGATGCGCGACCACGCCAAGAAATTTCACTCGTACAACAGGATGAAAGAAAAGAGCTAGATAGCTTTTAGCTGCTTTACTATCGGCGGCCTGGCCTTGCGGAAAACCCTAAAGCCGCAGATGCACTTTATCTCTGGCAATCTCGACAGTTCTTCGACGGTCACCGGCGTGCCGCAGCGCATGCATTCGTAGGTGACGTTTCCGCCCGCGTTTGTTGTTGAAGCTGCCATCCTGATTTTTTGGACGCCAGCCCACATTTTAAGCTATAGTGTGTTGCCGGATGTGCTTGTTCTGCCGGATGGCCGACTGCGCTGCCGCCAGGATGGCGATCGGTATCCTGTGAGACGAGGTGCTGACGTAGTCGAGGCCGGCGGTGGCGCAGAACTCTATCGAGCGCGGGTCGCCCCCGTGCTCGCCGCAGATCCCGATTTCGATATCCTTCTTCTCCTTCCTTGCCATGTCGACTGCCATCTTCATCAGCCTGCCAACCCCCTTTGTGTCGAGGCTCTGGAACGGGTTGACGCCCACGATCCCCTTTTCCAAGTAGAACGGGAGGAACTTGCCCTCCGCGTCCTCCCTGCTGAAGCTGAATGTTGCCTGCGTCAGATCATTGGTGCCGAAGCTGATAAAGTCTACTACGTGGGCGATGTCGTCTGCCACAAGGCACGCCCGCACCACTTCGATCATGCTGCCAAACTTGATCTTAAGCTTTGCCTTGTGTCGGTGCTCCACCTCCCGCTTGATTGACTCGAATATCTGCCTGACAGTTGCGAGCTCCTCCACCAAGCCCACCTGCGGCACCATTATCTGGGGCTCGACTGCAACGCCCTCTTTTGCAAGCTCGGCAGCGGCCTCGCACACCGCCCTTATCTGGGTCTCGTATATCTCTGGGAAAGAGATCCCCATCCTGACGCCCCTGTGCCCTAGCATCGGGTTTATCTCTGACAGCTCGTGCACGCGGTGGAGGACCTTTTCGATTCGCGTAATCTCGGACTGCTTGCCGCCCCCTGATTTGAGCTCGAATATCTTTTGCATAAGATCTTCCTCGTTTGGCAGGAACTCGTGCAGCGGCGGGTCGAGCAGCCTTATCGTGACTGGCAGGCCCTTCATCTCCTTCAGGATCGCCTTAAAGTCAGACCTCTGCAGGGGCTCTAACTCTGCAAGGGCCTTTCTGCGCGCTTCTTCGTCCTCCGCCATTATCATGTTTACAAACTGCATTATCCTGTCGTGCTGGTTGAACATGCGCTCTGTCCTGCAAAGCCCAATCCCCTCCGCGCCGTACTTGCGGGCAAGGGCCGCACTCTCTACCGTGTCGGCGTTTGCCCTTATCTTGACGCCTTTCATCTCCGAGGACCACTGCAGGAGCTCCTTGAACTCGGACGAAATCTCCGGCTCGACGGTGGGCACTTCGCCGGCGTAAACCCTCCCAGTCGAGCCGTCTATCGTTATCTTGTGGCCTTCGCTCACCACCTTTTTGCCGTCCACGTTAAAGCTTCCCCCGTCTGAGTCGATCTCTATCTGCGAGCAGCCGACCACGCAGGGCTTGCCCATCCCCCGGGCGACCACCGCAGCATGAGAGGTCTTGCCGCCGCGGCTTGTGAGTATGCCGGCCGACTGGAAGAACGCTGGCACGTCGTCTGGCTTTGTGTCCTCCCTCACCAGGATCACCTTTTCGCCCTTTTTGCCGAGCACCTCCGCCCGCGCTACGTCAAACACCACTATTCCGCTTGCGGCGCCGGGCGACGCGCCGACGCCCGTAGCTATCTCCTTTTGCTTTGAGCGCGGGTCTATCCTGCGGTACAGGATCTGCTCTAGGGCTTCCGGGTCTATGCGCTCGAGCGCCGCGGTCTTGCTAATCAGCCCCTCGTGGTAGAGGTCAATCGAAGTCTTGACCGCCGCGACCGCGTTCATCTTGGCCGCCCGCGTCTGCAGTATGTAGAGCCGGCCCTTTTCCACGGTGAATTCGACATCCTGCGGCTCCTTGAAGTGGTTCTCCAGCTTTTCGCATACTTGCCGCAGCTGCTGATAGACTTCGGGCATTTCGCTCACGAGCGAGCCGATGTGGTTCGGGGTTGTCTTGCCCGACACCACGTCCTCGCCCTGCGCGTTGGTGAGGTAATCGCCATAAAGCTGCTTTTCACCGGACTCTGGGTCGCGCGTGAACACCACGCCTGTGCAGCTGTCCTTGCCCATATTGCCAAATACCATCGCGACTATCGTGACTGCGGTTCCGCCGGCTATGTCTGTGGTAATGCCGTACTGCCTGCGATATTCAACTGCCCGCTTGCCGGTCCACGACCGAAAGACAGCGTCGATGGCAAGCTCCAGCTGCTTGTACGGGTCTGGCGGGAATTTCTTGCCGGCCTGTTCGCAGAGCGACTTGAACGACGCTGCCACGCCCTTGACCACCTTGGCGCTCGACAGGTCCTTGCCGGCAAGGATGGTGTCGAATTTCCGGTCGTCGACGCCCAGAACTATTTTGCCGAACATCTGGACGAACCGGCGGTACGCGTCCCACGCAAACCGAGGATCGTTGCTCTGCCCCGCGAGGCCGTCTACCGTGTCGTCGTTGAGGCCGAGGTTGAGGATCGTGTCCATCATGCCCGGCATCGACACGGGCGCGCCTGACCGGACAGACACCAGAAGTGGGTTACCAGGATCGCCGAATTTCTTGCCAGTCATGCCTTCAATCCGCGTTATCGACTTGCGCACTTCGTCTATCATGCCGTCCGGCAGGCGCCTGCCGGCCTCGTAGAATTTTTCGCAGATCTCGGTAGTTATTATGAATCCGGGCGGCACCGGCAGGCCGAGCCTCGTCATATCGGCAAGGCCGGCTCCTTTGCCCCCAAGGAGCATCTTGTTCCTACCGTCTGCCTCGTCGAAAAAGTAAATCGGCTTGACCACGGCAGGGGCCCTGCCAAAGCCTTCCTCTGACATATAGGATCATGATCCATCCTTTGGTTTAAAATGTTGTGCACACCGATAATTTCAAATCTAGCCGGCAGCTGTTACAGTGGGGCTGGTTGGCGCTGGCATCTCGGGGTGAACGTTTTGTCTGATGTCTCACCGGTTCCGCTGCTCATACAGGCGCTTGACCTTTTCGGCACGATGGCGTTTGCGGTCACCGGCGCGTTCAAGGCAATAGAGCACAAGTCAGACATCGTCGGCATAATCATACTTGCGACCATAACGGGCGTCGCCGGCGGCGTGCTCAGGGACGTTGTGTTTGGCCGGATTCCGCCGCTTGCAATAGTCAACCCGCTCTACCTCATAATAACGGTGGCAACCGGCGTCGCGATGTTCTTCCTCTACAGGGCGCTCAAGAAGCACTGGAATCTTTTTCTAAAAATTGATGCGATAGGACTCGGCGTCTTTACTGTAATAGGCGCCAGTATTGCGTACAGCATTTTCGGTCTAAACTTTCTTGCGATGGCGTTTGCAGGCGTGCTCACCGCTATTGGCGGTGGTATTCTCCGAGACGTGTTCGTCAACGAAGTACCGATAGTGTTTGTGAAAGAGCTCTACGCGTCGGCAAGCTTTATTGGTGTCGTGATATTTTTCGGCCTGCTCGCTGCAGGCATCGACCTGAATGTTGCAGCCATATCGAGCATAGTCGCGGCCACCGCGATCAGGATGCTAGCCATGAAGTACAACTGGAACCTGCCGCTTCCAAAGACTTGATGATTATTTCATGCCGGCCGCAAGCTCGGCTATCTTGGCAGGCCATGAGCGGGCCTTGATTATGCCGCTTGCCACGAGTATCCCGTGCGAGCCAAGCTCCATCGCCTTGGCGACGTCGTCTCTGCCGGTGATACCGGCGCCGCAGATGACCTTTGATCGCGAACCCGCGGCCTCTATCGACCTTGTTATTATCGCCGGGTTTTCCTTTGACACCGCCCTGCCGGTCCCTATAAGCTCCGGCGGCTCGATCGCGATAAAGTCCGGCTGGAAGACTGACACCTCCATGACCTCCCACGGCTCCCGGGCGCACACAATAGATGTCATACCCAGCTTGCGCAGGCGCTCCACTAGGCTTGCGATCTGCTTCATCTCGATCCTGTGTTCGCTGTGGTTTATCAGCGAGCCGGCGGCGCCGTAGGACTTTGCAATCTCGGGCAGAAAGTAGCCCGTGGAAGAGCCCAGTTTTTCATTGTCGACGTGCTGGCATACGACAGGCAGCCTGACGCTCCTTGCCACCATTGCCAAGGCAGGCTGCGGCGGGGCGACAACTATTTCCACCTTCAGCTTTTTGGCGACTGCCTGCGCCGCCTTGGCCAGCCTTACGGCCCCGTCTCCTGAAACTTCGTCATAATTCTTGAAATTGATTATTAGTGGCCGCTTCAACGCTTGCTGCCTTTTTGCTTTGCCTTGCCGCCTATTTCTTCCAGGTCCTTGAATTTGCTCTGGAGCTTGGCCATCCTAGCTTCGTAGCCCTTGTTGTATTCCAGCTCGTCTGGCACCAGCGTTGCAGGGTGGATAAAGCCTTGGCCCCGCATTATCATCGCCCGCTCTGACGCCCGCATCCTCTGGAGGTCCCAGTCGGCGGTGCCAAAGCCGTCGTGCGGGCCGGTGAGCTTGCCGTTGTGCATGCTAAACAGCAGGCACGACACGATGGGGATAGAGTAGTTCAGGCTTGCGGCTGAGTTGAGCCTGACTGGCATGAGAGGCATGTGATGGCTGCCTCTGGTGTTGCCGGCGACAAAGTGCGGGTCGTTGAAGGCGCTGCCCGCCTCTTCAGTTGCCGGAAAGTTCTTTTGCGTCCTGACTATTGCTATAGGGTCGTCCTTGCCGACGTACGTGCCGGCAATGTTGTGCAGCCTGTCGGTGGACGCAGACACTATCTGGTCCGCGCCATCGGAAGACATGACCGAGTGGACGACGTAGCGGCCTGGGTACATCAGCGCGGCTTCAAGCTCGGGCTTGTCCTGCCACATCTTTAGTTCCGCGACCTTGCCGGTCATGACGTCCATTATCCTGAAAATCACACCCTCTGCAAGGCGCTCGTTTATCAAAAGGCCGGTGTTGCTGCGCGCGTCGACAAACATGCGCCATAGCGGGAAGTTGAAGGCGCCCGGCTCTGTCTTGTCGGCTGCAAATATGCAGAAGACCTCGCTTGGGCGCTCCTCCATTTCAATCTCGGCAACGCCTGGACCCATCCCCTTGACGTTGCCGGAGAACGAGTCCTTCAGCAGGTCCTGACCGGCGCCGTAGAGGCCCTGGTCCTTGGCGGTCTTTGTCCCTTCTGTGAACGCGTCCCACGCCAGCTTGTGGATCTTTTCGTCGTCCACGCCGCGGGTGTGGGTCATTATGATGTGAATGTCGTCGCCAGTGTATCCGACATAATAATCGACAAGCAAGCCCTTGGAGCTTCTGGCAACAAAGTTTCTTACGGTCTCGAGGAGTTTGTCGCTTGGACGCGTGTGGCCCCCGATCCCTCCGATGTCGGCCTTGATGGCGCTGACTGTTATCCGCATACTGAGACAAACTCACGGCTGTCGGTTTAAAACCTTTCCGATAACTTGTTAGCTAGAACCGAAAATTTGCCACTGAGAGTGCGCGATTTTAGAGCCTGTCACGGGCGAAATACAAATAAAGCCCATGGAGCGTTCTTGCTCTATGAGCGCTAGCAAAAAGCCGCACATGAACCTCGTGGTAGTAGGTCATGTCGATAATGGTAAATCAACTACTGTAGGTCATTTGCTTGTTGATATGGGTGCCATTGACCAGAGAACCATAGATGCATATGCCAAGGAATCTGAAGCAACAGGAAAGGGTGATACGTTCAAGTACGCGTGGGTGCTGGACAGCATCAAGGATGAGCGCGAAAGAGGTATCACTATCGATCTCGCTTTTCAAAAGTTCGAGACGCCCAAGTTCTTTTTCACGCTGATCGATGCGCCGGGGCACAGGGACTTTATCAAGAACATGATCACGGGCGCGTCCGAAGCCGACGCGGCCATCCTGGTCATCTCCGTCAAGCCAGGCGAAACAGAAGCGTCGATTGAGCCGGGAGGCCAGGGAAGGGAGCACGCGTTCCTTGCAAGGACCCTCGGCGTCAACCAGATCGTGGTTGCGCTGAACAAGATGGACGACGCCAACTACCAGGAGGCGCGCTACAAGGAGGTCAAAGACAACGTCGAAAAGATGCTAAAGATGGTAGGCTATAACACTGCCAAGATCAACTTCATCCCGATCTCTGGATGGAAGGGCGACAACCTGGTAAAGAAATCGACGAACATGGCGTGGTACAAGGGTCCTACTCTTGCGGAGTCGCTTGACACGTTCGACCCGCCAGAGAAGCCTATTGGCAAGCCGTTGAGAATCCCGATACAGGACGTATATTCTATCACGGGCGTCGGAACCGTGCCTGTAGGTAGGGTCGAGACGGGCAAGATGAGACCAAACGACAAGGTCATCGTCATGCCATCAGGCGCGCTGGGCGAAATCAAGTCGATTGAAACCCACCATACCCAGATGGAGTCTGCCGAAGCAGGCGACAACGTCGGCTTTAACCTGAGGGGAGTCGACAAGAAGCAGATAAAGCGCGGCGACATTATCGGGCCATCAGATAACCCTCCGATGGTTGCAAAAGAATTCGAAGCGCGCCTTATCATCATCCACCATCCGACAGCTCTTGCGCCGGGATATACACCGGTACTTCACGCCCACACTGCGCAGGTTGCAGCTACGATTTCTGCATTC